>JAKSBQ010000417.1 GCA_022361075.1 Opitutales bacterium
GTGTGACAGCCACACAAGATTAAAGAAAGTAAGAAAAAAATAAAAGAAGCCACTCCTCTGTTAAAAGATTTGATCCAGCACCACGCTAGAGGTTTATTGGGTCTGCTCCACGAATCATATGAATCTCAACTCCAAAACAAAGGCCTCTAACAAGACGTGTGAAGAAACTTCGTGAAGCGCCGCTTCACTCGTTCCTCCACTCTGCGTTCTGAAATAAATAGAACTAAACCTCCCACACCTCTGTGCTCGTGGCAAGGCGAGATAAAAGGCGAGTCATTCTCAAATGATTATTTAAATAGTATGAAAAAATTAAGTTCAATTACACTCACACTCCTAATTGCATCATCTCCTCTCCTTAATGCAGCTTTCAGAGAGGATGTAACCCTACACGTACCAAGTGAATATGCCACAATCTATGATGCGCTCTATGATTTAGATGAGAAAACTATATCTAAAGATGTGCTTGTAACTATTCAAATAGCGGATGGAACATATAATTTCAACAGTCCTATTATTATTGAGCATCCATATTCCCATCGTATCCAGATAATAGGCAATACAGCATCGCCTTCTAATTGTACTTTAAATTTCACAGGACAAACCAACGGAATTGAAATAAACACAGGTATAAAATTAGTAGATGGTTTAAAAATTACTGGAACGGCAGGATTTGGATCAGGAATCATTGTAGATCGCTGCAGTATGGCAAACTTAGGAGCAAATATTGAGGTTCAGAATTTTGAAGATGGTATTAATGCATCAAATAATTCATCAATTGTATGCAATGGTGCAAAAGTCAGAAATTGCACTCGGTTTGGTTTCTATGCTTGGGTGGGCTCCAGTATAACAGCAGAAAACTCTTTGGCAGAGTATTGTGAGTACGGCTTTATGAGTGTGCACGGTTCAATTATCGAAGCAGACTATTCCTCCTGCAAAAATAACAACATTGGTTACAAATCTGTACATGGGTCATATATTTACTGTAAGCATAACACAATTACCGGAAACACAACAGACTACGATCCCTTACCAAATACAAACATTCCATATTATGGATCATTTATCGGGCAATGAGTACTAAGCCTACAGCAAGACAGGCATGGCAACTACGAGACGCTACGCGCCTCGTAGCACCATCCTTTGACGTTAGTGTGAAAGATTTTCTCAAATTCGTCATAGATATTCGGCCAAAACAGTACTGACCACTTTGTCAAAGGGGTATTGAACGGACAGTCAAAGCCCATTTGACTGAGCGGTCAAAGAGCACTTGAAAGAACGGAAGCCACTCCTCTGTTAAAAAGAATTGATCCAGCACCACGCTAAAAGTTTATCGGATCTGTTCCACGAATCAGATGAACCTCAACTCCAAAACAAAGGCCTCTAACAAGACGTGTGAAGAAACTTCGTGAAGCGCCGCTTCACTCGTTCCTCCATTCTGCGTTCTGAAATAAATAGAACTAAACCTCCCACACCTCTGTGCTCGTGACAAGGCGAGATGAAAGGCGAGTCATTCTCGAAATTAGACTCAACTTATGAAAAATATACTTCGAATTGTTCTCATACTAAGCATTAGTAATTCTATTTCTGCTTCTAACCTTCAACCGATTGGAGGTATCATTTCAGAAAATGTCGTTTTAAGTGTCCCTGACGATTTTAACACCATCAATGAAGCACTCGATTGGTTGGACTTAAAAACGATCTCAAAAGATTCTATCGTTACAATCGAAGTTGCTGATGGAACTTACAGCAATTATGACACCATTGTTGTTGACCATCCCTATGGTCGACAAATTGAAATTATCGGTAATACATCTAATCCATCAGCTGTTGTCCTTAATTTTGCGGACTTTACGAGTGGAGTTTCCTTATTGGACGGGATGGTATTAGGGCTATTCGATGGTTTCACAATGAATGGAGGTGCAAATCCCGGTAATTCATCTGGTATTTCTGCCGAGAGAAACTCTAATATCAAATGCGGTAACAATGTAGTAATTGATGGATTTTATCGCTGAGTTTTCGCGCGTTGGGCTTCTTTTGTTCAAATTAAAAACTCAATCGTAAGAAATTGCGTCTACACAGGATTAGATTCATGGTCAGGATCAACAATAAGAGCAGATGATTCCAGTGTTACTGGAAATGGATCAAATGGTGTTTACGCAAACGCAAACGGATCAATTTTCATACCGAACGGTTCAGTCACGGGAAACGCTGGATACAGTATCGCGGCATTGAGGCTTTCTTATATTGACGCATCTGGAACGATCATAGACAACAAATATGCGTCATCTAATTCGGAAATATACCAGTAAGCA
>JAKSBQ010000436.1 GCA_022361075.1 Opitutales bacterium
GCGCCTCGATGATCGGCTCGCGAATCTCCTCCGAGACGCTCGGATGAAATTGCACTCCGTCGTTGGGGATCGGCGCGCTCACCTGAATCACCACGACCCGCTCGTTTACGTCGGAGAAGTCCTCCTCGACCGAGCCGCGCGCATCCACAAACGTCGCCCCTGCGTCGACATCGCCGTTATACACCGCGGTAACTACGCTTGTGTGACCGCCCGCGTCGACGATCTGACTGAGATCGGTATCGGGGTTTATCCCTGCCGCACGCATCGTAAGACTCGGGATGATCCAACCGGAAGTGCTCAACGGGTCGGGGCGGGCAAAGCTCCTACCGGCGAGGTCTTCGATCGTCTCGATACCGGAATCGACGTTCGCAATGATCTGCGCGTCGTAAAAGGGACGTCCGAACCGGACCGAAACAAGCTCGGCCTCGGCAACACCTCTGTCGGCGGCAACGACATACGAGAAGGTCGCAAGACTCGCCATATGGGCACTCGGGGGATCGCTCTGAAGCGCCTCGATAACACCCGCGTACTCGGTAGCGACGCTCGCCTCTACCACGAGCCCGGTGCGCTCAAAAATCATATCCGCGACCGCCTGGCCACCGGCGGCGATCTCCTGTGTGTCGCCGGACGGCACAAACGCCCAAACGATCGGGTTCTCTTCGGTTCCGAGAGCCGGCTCCGAAGTACCGGTCGCAAACACCATCGTCGTCAAGGTAAGGGTCAACACAATCAGACTTACTGTTTTTTTCACTACAGTCCTCCTTGGATAGCTAATATTGTTTCTTTTGTGTTAGCTCACGGTTAGAACGGTTCACAATAGGAAAAAATCTGTTTGAGAAAACAGCGTTACGGCGAAAAGACGGTACGGTGTTCGACATATGTGTTCAATCGGGTGGTCGATCTCAATCGCGATCCGAGATCCGCCGGGCGATGAGGCCCGGCACGAACGCCATCGGATCGACGGCGACGTCGGGTGCATCTCCAACTCGAAGGATCTCGGCCGCGAGACTACGGTCACCGTCTATGCTGCCGTCGGGTGTCCACGCGATATGCCGACCGTCGGCGGCAAGGACGGCACTGTAGATTAAGTCGCCGGAGGCGAGGTCCCACAGGCGGATCGTGCCGTCTATGCCTCCGGTGAGCATGAGATCTCCGTCGGCGGTCACGACAAGCGCCGTGAAATCGGGATCGAAGCGATATGCCGCCGATTCCACCGGTGAACGAAAGCGACGGACCTCCCGTACCTGTTCAAAATCCC
>JAKSBQ010000206.1 GCA_022361075.1 Opitutales bacterium
GGTTACGACTTGCCCGCGGTTTCTGATCTACTAATATATTGTGTGGCGCTTGGTATTTTACATCTCCGTTACGACTTGCCCGCGGTTTCTGATCTACTAATATCCTTGCTGCCTGTTGGATTGGCCTGTTCCTGTTACGACTTGCCCGCGGTTTCTGATCTACTAATATGCCCCCGAAATTCGGATAATTACCGTAGCGGTTACGACTTGCCCGCGGTTTCTGATCTACTAATATCTGCTCGCCACTCATGCGAGTGGAAATTCCGTTACGACTTGCCCGCGGTTTCTGATCTACTAATATTTCAAAGCCTCAAACCTGTTTAATACACGTGTTACGACTTGCCCGCGGTTTCTGATCTACTAATATATAAAAGCTGGAATCTTCGATAAAATCTAGGATTTCAGCTTTTTCGTTTTCAAAAAAACGAGAATGGATCACAACAATACGAGTTGGTCAGGCGTTTTTTTGGGGACGGTTACCTTTCGATTCTCGAAGTTAATGATCTCAGAAAACTGCTTATCTGTGAAATTTAAGATGGATACCTTTCCGTTTGCAGGGAGTGCCGACTTAATCCTATTCACATAAGAAGGTGCATTGTCTCGTTCTCCGATAAACTTTGCGTAAACAGAAAACTGGCACATCTCGAATCCGTGATCCAATAAATAATGTCTGAAATCATTGGCAGCTTTGACTTCTGCCTTTGTTTGCACAGGTAAATCAAACATTACCATTAACCACATGATTCGATATCCACTGATGGGTGTCATTCTTAATCAAATAATCCACTCTCAGATTCAAAATGGATTAGCGCAGATTTTTCGGGCAACTGTAATCTCTTCCTTTCTTCCATGAGGATATTCACAAGAGACTGAGCAAGTAAACGGATGTGACGGATCATGGTCGTTTTACCATCACTACCGTGGAGTTTTGAGTGAAGCATGGAGATCATTCGTGCTTTCATTCTGGGTTGAAGATCTTCATTAGATGCTTCTGGGGTTCGGAAAACAACCAAATCCACAAATGGCCGAAAAGGTTCCACCAGATCATCAACAAGTCTCATGCAATTGAGAGAATGTTTGTGATGCAAAGATGGTGTCGGATGCAAGCCAGCACCAACCACAGCACGAGCGACCGTCGCTCTCAATACCATGTATCCGTAATTCAGTGCTGTGTTAATTCCCGCTTCTTCCCGATCACGTCGGAAATCAGATCCAAACAATTCTTTAAAATAGTATGCTGCAGCTTGGGCTTCAACATTCTCTGGATCTCCAGATCGAACGTTTTTTGAAAGGCATTCCAACGCTAATGATGCACGATTGCAGATTTTCAGAACCTCTGCCTGAAATTCGATTTTCGAAACAACAATTTCCTTCCAAAGGCGTTTGCGCATCGGCAAGCCAGCTCTGAATTGGGCATCCATTACGGCAGCTTGACGATAATTACCGTTCACCGGCATTAGGAAAGAAATGGGTTGATATTTGCGATCACAAAACACAACCGGAGCACCCCGTTCTGGAAGTGCGATCATGACCTTATTCGAAAAAGAACACCATTTGGTGCTGATGATCAGCGCATGAATATCATCAAGGGCAATCTTTGCGTCAGCCTCATCATCTTCCTTGTTTTCGAGCAGCAGAAACCCGCGTTTGACGTGCAGATAATAACCGCCGCTCGAGACCTCTACAAACTGATCAATCATGACTATAAATTCAGGTTATTCCCACGATTTTCCTCTTGCAGAACCGGGATCTTTAATTCGCCCAAGAATATCGACTGAGATTTTACGCCCACACCGATCTCTAAGTCCTGAGGCTACGGGAGAAATAAGTATATTTGCCTTTTTAGATTCGTCTTTTGTCAATGCGTCGTAATGAGGTCGAAGAGTGATCTGACCACTTTCAGCAATACCATAAACAACATGCGGAACTTCCTCTCCATCTCGACGAATCATAACCACGTCACTTTTCCTCAAACGCATAACAAATCGAGCAGGCGGGCTTGGAGGCAATTGCCAACAGGGCTTATATTCCAAGTCATGGGCATTTCCGATATTAGCTATTTCCCCTTTCCATTTCCCCTTATCCTTTCCCTTCAACGGACAATAAATATCAATCCATGCGTTTTCACCGACTCCGTAATATTTATAGGGTTCCGACTGACCGATCTGCTTCACACCAACCAATGTTTCTGCTCTCCGTCTTTCATGAAGACGAACATGCCTTACTGGCAGACCTATACCATCGGGTGCACTTTTGTTTTTGAGCTGATTGTTTCCTCTAGAAAAATCGTGCAAGAAAGCCTGCCATTCTCGCTTAAGATCATCCTTTGAACATGATAAAAGGAGTTCATCCAATGCCCTTTTTAATTCATCCCGGATGCGAGGTTCTGCAATTTCCTGAATAGTTTTATGATTAGGGGTGACATCCTCCGTCTTCTTTCGGGTAGCGATGAGCCATAGACCATCTGCAGTATTCCCCACATGTCCATATGCCGTACCTTTGGTTAATTCTCCACTCGTATTACCTTTTTCCAGAAATTTAGCAGCTTGTTTCTTTTTGGAAGAGATCCCATGATCTTGCTTAAAAGACACCGTGATTCCTAAAATGGATTGTTTAATACTCTCGAAACGATAATGCGGGAAGGGCAATGGCATCTCATCAATGACTCTGTTGCGGGATTCATCAACAGCACTTGAAATCGCTTGCAGGGTGGAACGGGTGGTGCATCCAACAACGAATGCATCGATTGCATGGTGACGGTGATCTCCACGGTTCTTATTTCTTTCACCCAGAATATTATTAAGTCCCCATTTTTTCCTCAGCCACGCAGTCAATCGTCCGGGAATACCGACGATTTTATTTGGAGGGCATATGTGAGTGAGGTAACGTCGTGTGATTCGTGCAAAATATTGAGTATCGATCAAGTGCCTATCATGATGCCAACCTTCATCTTCGTTAAACTTATCCATGGCATCCCTTTCAAAACGCCACTTTTTATTATCTGGAAGATATCTTGATCGCGCATAAATAGCATTCCAATCATAACCTTCCGGACTACTTGAAAAAGCATCGTAAGGGGATTTCCTAGATTTAAACCTGTTTGCTGATCTTAAACAAACAACCTTGTTTGCCGGAGAATCATCAAAGGTTATTGCGAGTGGTAATAGGTGCTCTATCTCCACTTGTTCGGTAAACAACATCTTAATGCTGATGGGTTTGCCAGTAAAAGGACAACACCGTTGGAGTGGATTAGTAGACAACTCTTCCCATAATTTAAATTTAAGTCGGTTCTCATAGTTTACCTTTTCTCCTCGTTCTCTTAGAATCTCATTTATTTCTTCATTTCTGGCACGATTCTTCTTTTGCTCCTGCTTGATCTTCCTTTTCTCTTCCCGACCGATCTTGAGTTCCCGTGCAAGCTCGATATGGACTTCACTCGGCTTACCATACTTTTCAATCAATGCATTGACCAACTTGCGAATCTGGTTGAGTCCAATGTGGATGGTAGGATTCGTGATTTTTCCGTAATACTTTTCTGGAAATTTTTTGGAATAGTTTTTCGGATCCGCTCCGATGCAGGAATTTTTAAGCAACTCACCATAATAAGGCAGTTTATCCAAACTTCCGTCACCATCCATTGCGGAGTGTCTGTAGTTTTCATCTGCTTGCAGACACGCTTTGTCATAGGTTA
This sequence comes from Opitutales bacterium, assembly GCA_022361075.1. Classification (GTDB taxonomy): domain Bacteria; phylum Verrucomicrobiota; class Verrucomicrobiia; order Opitutales; family JAFGAQ01; genus JAKSBQ01. Next base: position 3,692 of record JAKSBQ010000206.1, read on the forward strand.
GCCCTTTCTTCAATTCAGGCAGGATTTTCTTTATCGCTCTCAGGCTCAAATGACCGTAGCCATTGGGTAGATCCAATTGAGCACAGTTTTGAGCCTGTCCTTCATCCAGCCCAAAGGAATTTCTTAGGATTTCCAATAGATCTTCCAGCCGCTCAGTCCTCAACACGTGGTTGATGAAATCATTTTGCGTGTTCGCATCCCATTCATGCCATACTTCCCCGATGTAATCATCCTGCGAGAGTTGGATGCTTACAGTATTTGCCTTCAACCCCTTTCGACCAGCTTCTTCAAGGTTAAATTCATGAGTCAGATCAACCCCTAGAAATTTTCGGATTTCCGCAAATGAAGCTTCGCCTTTTTTGTTTATTTTTATCCCTTTTCCCGAATTAAGCGCA
>JAKSBQ010000073.1 GCA_022361075.1 Opitutales bacterium
AGTCAGCCGATCGAGCTAAGCGGAGCGAATACTTCCAGAGTCAGAGTTCGTTTACCTGAAACCCAACGGAGTGAAAATGAGTTTCACCTCATTCTAGAAGTGAAAGATAACGGCAGTCCTCAGCTGAGTGACTACCGTCGAGTGATTCTAGTATATCAATGATTATTCTTAATCTCCAATATCTAGCGCGGGGTAAATATTATCGCAGTTTCGTTATTCACTGATGATGACTTGATACTATATATTGTAGATTTTGTACCATCTTGATTTTTTAGGCCGATGACGGAGCCAGCTCCAAAGTCCTGGTATTTGGCTTCGTTATCGTAATCTACATCTTTATACTGGAAAATAATATCGTCACTGTTTTCGGTAAAAACGATCTGAAAGGTATACGCTTCTTCCGTTTCAGATCTTCCGGAATTCATTCTATTCCATTGAATGACAAATTTCCGATGAGGAGTTACTCCAGTCGTGTGATGATATATCCCGCCTCCCCAATACGAGTTTAAGCCCGTTGCAAAAGGTGCTACAACATTGTTGGGATAATTCGTGTTGAGCATAAAGTTGCTGTAATAGTCGTCACCGTATTTCAAAGCATGAGAAAATGAAATAATCCCATTTTCCATGATTCTGATACTGTTATATGACGCTCCGTAGTAATTTATAGGAAATGGAGTTTCGACATCGATATACCAAACTTTAGAATTATGATCGTGCACTACAGCCCCCTTTAACGGTAGCCTAATTCCGTTTGTTGCATCAATCCAATCGTAATCGTAAGTAGAAAAATCGTATCCTGACACATTCTCTGATTTCAGAGGGCAAGTTAAGTTTTGCTTTAGTTCAAAATGATCAAATGGATAGTAATAAAAATGCATGTATTGGTTGGATGGGTAGCCTTCAAAGTCAGTGTGTAAGCTTCCTTTTAATACTAATTCGATGTTTTCACCCATCGATGGTAAGGCACCTATTTTATAGTAGTATTCACCATTCTCTAGCCTTTCAAATTCAGTGTTGCATAACCCTGAATCAAAAATGGGCTTGTTGTTATGCATCAACTGGATACTAAGACTTTTTTCATATAAATACTTTGAATCTGGACCGGATATCTTGAATCTTATGCCCAATCCTTCATCGGAAATTTGTGCATTTGGTTCAGGTGAAAGAATTTCAGCCTTTAAGCTGAGCTTTTGAAGCTCGATTTTTGATGTTTGTGACACCCATCCATTTTCTCCAAAGTAGCTGAATTGGATATAACATGTTTCATATTTCGACGGCACTGTGACTGCATCATATACCTCGTGGACGCCATACTCTTTGGAGTAGAAAATCGGACTGTTTTCATTCTCTCGAATAATGATTCTCCATTTCTGAACAGGTATTGTTCCAGTGTCCCACCTGAGTTGAATTCTATGGCTATATGTCTTACCAGGGCATGAGACAGGTGTAATGAGAGATGGAATATCAGGGTCCTGTATCTGAAATTGTCTATTCTCTATGGATGATTTGACTTCCCCATCTTCGTTGCGTGAATAAAGGTCCCAGAAATATGTTTTCCCTACTTCAAGTTCTCTTTCATCCTTATATTCCCTTTGGCTGCCCAATTCTTTTCTCTCGATCTCGTTTCCATTTGCGTCTTTGAGTACTAACAAGAGATTACTAAAGCTCCCATGACGCAAACGATACCAAAACTTATTGCTACCTAACCACTGCCCATCGGTTGGGTGTGCATCGATAATTTGATTTCTAAAATCGAAAGAGCGATGGGTTGTTTTTTGGGTTAAGTTAATTTCCTCACTATAGTACCCATCTGTAAGAAAGTAATGGCCATCTGAAAGTGCTCTGAACTCGTATCTTCCCGGTTTGAGATCAGAAAAATGAAAGCTACCTGCAGTTCCAACTCTCATTCTTTCAAGATAATTGAAATTCTCATCCAGACTCCTAAGCGTTACCACAGGTTTTTCTATGTATATAATATTGTAAAATCCCATGACTATTCCTCTGAACTCAAGCTCATCAGTGTCTGCAGTTTTTAGAATAACATTTGATTGATACTGGTTTTGCTCATCCTGAATAAATAGATTGAGGAACAAATCAGAACCATCTGTTGGCATACCGTTGAATGTGTAAATAGGAGTATCTGGAGTGATTTTGACATGACCAATATCGTAACGTTCTAAACTAGTTCCGATCCCTAAAAATACTTCTTTAGGAATGATGTCTGCAGGATCCCATTCAACCTCAAAGGTATTAGATTCAAGAATTTCACCGTTAGTTGGTGATACGATTGCTGGAAGTCCGTTTCCTTGTGAGGGTGTAAAGACGAGTGTTAACCCATTGTAGAGCTTCGGTTCTAAATGGGAATACTGTGACACGATATTACTTTGTTGGTTTGTAAGCCCTACGGTTGCGGTAATTCCATTGTCGATCATAGGGTCTCCGACTCTTACATTATGGTAATTAAAGAGAATTTCTCCTGTTGACTCTCTGAGTATCGCCTGGAAGTAGATCCCGTTTTCAGCCGGCGCGTACATAATACCAACATTATGCCAAGTGATTATACATTCTCTGTTTCCGATATCGCCCTTGGTTTCGAGTAGGATTACACCTTTGCCAACGTATAAATCCTCCCAGAAAGGTGCGATCATGTTTTCTGGTCCACCGATTAGCGAGGTGTTTTCTCTATCCTCTTTAGCGTTAAAGATGCCGTCGAACGACAATGTTCCGTTTGTTGAGACAACAACAGTGTCGAAGTCTTTACCAAAATAGTTGAAAGAAAAACCAATAGAAATTCGTGTGATGTCGTCGTCTCTATTGAAGCCAGGAATTGCATTGTCAGTTGGGAATTCAATTGGAACCGCGTTTTCAACTGAAGCCCACTGGTAGGCTCCTGAATCATTGATCGTATAATGATAACCATTTGATCTAGTCACATGGTAAGAATCCGATGCTAATATATTGGTTCCCAAAAAGATTATCGCTTTGAGGATGATGAGGTGGAATGTTGTTTTCATATAAGAATGACTAATATGAAGCTTGATAGAGAATTGGTTTTTAATGAGCAAACAAAAAGACAGCCCTCGGCTGAGTGACTACCGTCGAGTGATTCTCAGTTATTAGGATATTGAAGCTATTCGCGTAGCGTATTTAACCGACTCGGATGTCGGATACCAGATCCATCGCTTTCTCCCAGTTATCTGTAGAAACTGAGGCCAGTGCTTTGCCATCGTGATTATTCACCATTCGGAGACTGTGGATGTTGATGCCGGCCTGCTTAAATCGGGTTGCGAGTTCCGCAAGGGAGCCTGGCCGGTCATCAAGCTTCACAAGGATTGCCCGATCGGGAACCAGACGGTATTTGGTGTGTTTGAGTGCTTCGATGGCGTCGTGATAACGATCAACAGTGAGGATCACGACACCTGTGTCTCCGATTGTTTCAGCATCGATAGAGTCGATATTGATGTCGTGACCCGCCAGGAGTTCAGCAACATCGGCAACGACACCCGGTTCATCTGGAACGTATAGTGAAATTTGGCGCATCGTGCGTGATTCGGAGGAGTCCCGCATGTCATCGACCAGGGCGTCGATCATATGCTTGTCGACATGAGGCATGGTAATGATGTGTCCGATCGATTCCTGCACCGCGATTTGCCATTTTTCAAGAACCGCCGGGCTCGGACGAGGGAAGACTACGGTGATACCATGAGGATTTCGCCAGGCATCGATTCCGGCGGATTGCATTTGCTCCACCGCGTAGTCCGCCATTTCGAAACAGCTACGTATCATCCCACGAAATTCTCTCCTGGATTTGCTTCTTATCGCATACCAAAGCAATAGCGGCGAAAATCCGTTACGCGAACCTGTGATTGTGGAATCGACTATGCCCACATATTCTACATTTTGAGCGACTCTGTTGACGTGTTGTTTTCGGACCAACACAACCCCACAGGGAATAGGTGAGCCTACCATTTTGTGACCACTGACGGAAATGCTATCGATGCCCTCTCTAAAATCAAAAGGAGGGGGATCATCAGTGAAGGGAAGAATCATTCCTGCAAGTGCTGCGTCGCAGTGGAGGTAATGCTGCTCTATTCCAGCGTGCTGGAGGGACTGTCGGATTTTCTGAATATCGTCAATGCCCTGTTTCATGGTCGTGCCGATCGTTGCGAGCACGATTGCGGGCCGATCTTTGTTGAGGCTTAAGTGAGTCCTGAGATCCTGATAGTCCATCTCCCCTGTAGGAAGTGAGCGGATCATGTGATGTCGCAGTCCGAGAACTCTTGCTATTTTATCGATGCTGTAGTGCCGGTCCTGAGAAAAATACAGCACCCCGTCGGGATGGATTTCTCGGCCAAGATAAAGACCATAAAGATTCCCTTCGGTGCCGCCGTTGTTGACGTAACCCCAGAAGTCGTCTTTAGGGGCATGAAGTAGTTCTGCAAAATGTTCGATGACCTCTCGTTCGATCTGCCTTGTATTCACTCGATAGGTGGAAGAAACAAAAGGATCGCCGACATTGTTAATGGGGTAGTCCAGAAAGCGGTAGAGCGGTCTATAGTCGAACATCCGGTTTACAGGATAACCGACGAAGGTTTTGGCTTGCTGACTGATCATGTCGTATAGCCAGTCGAGGCGCTTTCGATCTTCCAAACTCAGTGAAGATAGGGGTAATTCAGACTTCATAATGGCAACTCTTAAAGCTTATTTAGTTTGCCAGAATGTTCAAAAGTGGAGGGTGGAATTTACGTGGAAGTCAGAGAGTGAAGAGCGACATTGTTACTCAAGGTGTTCTTCGAAGAATTTCAGTAGTTTAATAAAATATTCGATCCTCCTCGTTTCGTTGGGAAGACCGTGGATTGCCCATGAATAATATTCTTCTTTAACCGAGACCTCTTGCTGCTTTAGTGCGTCGGCATATCTCTTGGTTTGAGTGATACTTACTCTTCCGTCGGACTTGCCGTGAACCAGGTGAAAAGGAATGGAAACTTCATCTGCTTTGAAGAGTGGCGAGACCGCGTTTAGCTCTTCCACTTGCTGGGTGTAATCTCCGTAAAGGTGCTTGTTTTTTCCGTACCATATCGGATCGTCACTCTCCCAGTCTTTAAATTGTTTAATCCAATCAAAAACTCCTGCGAAGCTAGCGGCGCATTTGCCGTAATCGAGACCACTGGAAGCCAAACCTCCCGTAATGTAACCTCCAAAACTAGCGCCATAAAAGCCGACTCTGTTTTTGTCCGCCACGCCTTTTTGAAGGAGGTAGTTTATCCCATCGATGACGTCGTTGACCGAAATCTTTGCGACTTCAGCAATCTTTTTGGGGCAATAGTGACTTCCGTATCCTTCTGATCCTCTGTAATTGACCTGCAACACTGCATATCCTGCGGCTGAAAAGAACTGAACAACCGGATCCCAGTCGAATGTGTCACGAGTAAAAGGTCCTCCGTGTGAGTAGACGACTAGAGGATGAGGCCCCTTCTGCCCTCTTGGAATTGAAACATAACCGTGGATATTTTGTCCGTCCCTTGAGGCGAACTTAATAGGTATTTTCGAGTGTTCCTTTTCGGCATCAATATCGGGCCTGTATTTCAGAAGGGGTGATATTTGATTATTATCGAGATTGTATGAGCATACAAAACCTGGTTCTCTGTCGCTCCAACACTCGGCAAGCACCAACCTTTGTTTCGGATTAAAGCCTATGATTCGATTAGTGGTATTTGGAAGCAGTTTATTGATGACTTCTGCAAACTGTTTGTAGGTAGGGTTGAACCATTTGATTTCCGGTTTGTCTCTGTGATATAAAAGTCCCACCAAATTATTGCTATCTTGAGACCTAAGTAATCGCGATACATCAGAAATAAGATCGTATTCAGGATCGTTACTGACCTTCGATACAAGTTTGTTTTCGATCGGATTGAAGATCCAGAGGCTTTCCGTATCGCCCTCAATGATAGCGCTGATCAGGAGAAGTTTTCCATTATCGAGCATCGCCAGGAAGCGAGACGAATCGGGCGTGTCAAGTTTCTGCCAGCTGCTTTTTTCGGCTACCCTGTATATGAATTCATAGTTTGCGCCCTGATCGATCACACCCAATCGAACGATTCCATTTTCATCTGTTGCCCAGCGTTCTACGTTACCTGGATTTTTAACGACGAGTTTGCGCTTTGTTTTTTTCACATCGACTAGGAAAACATCTGGAAAGAAGTGTTTGTCTGACTCCTTTTTGTCGTCAATTACAAGAAATTTGCTGGGGTCGTTTGGAAGCCGATCAAGCAGAGAAGAATAACCTGCACTACCTATTCTCCTCGAAAATGTGAGATCGGCGTCGGAGTAAAACCAGCCATTGGACTCAATGTCTCTTTCCACAACCTCATAGATTAAATATTGGTCGGAAATCCAAATAGGATTAACGATGTCTTGTTTATGGGCTCTGAAAGTCATGCTTTCGTTTCGATCATCAGAGGAGGCCCTACCCGCGATACTGCGAACTTTACCTGTATCAAAATCGTAAACGAAAAGACTTAGATTTGGGTCTGGAGAAATGTAGGATAAGTATCTCCCACTTGGTGAAATCGAAACGTTTGAATATTCGGGGTTTGAAAAGTACTTTTTTGCTTCTGCAGAGATTTCGACCGCATATAGTCTGGAAACGAAGAGAAAAGAGAAGACGCAAAAGATTCGAATCATTTTTGTTTGTTTTTGGAGTGATCAGAAAAAACTGTTGTTTGATCAATAATAGGGACGATATCCGTCGACGATGTAGTTTAGTGAAACGATTTGGAAGTAGGGGACAGGTTTACCATCCAGTTTGCCAACAGAGAAAGTGGTGTCGTTGATATACTTTAGGGTAAGCTTGTTAAAAATGGAATCGCCTTTGTAGATTCGAATGACTTTCTTTGCTTTGCCGGTTTCATCCACGAATACGATGTATTTTGAATTCACTGCCTTAAAGTCACTTGGCAGATCTTTCGGGAATTTTGGTTTTTTCTTTGAGGGTATGTTTGGATATTTGTCTAGTGAACTTGGTGCTGTGAATTCCTCAGGTATGATTTTCATAGGAAAACCGTCAACGATTTCTACGTCATAGATGAGCTCGGGTATTTCATTCATGACCCGATTGTGTAATCTGAATGCGATGTGCTCGCCTGATTTTACGAATTTTGAGAGGTTCGCTGACTTTTCTTGATCAAAAAGCACGAGGATTTGAATGCCTTGAAGGCTAGCAGGAGTCTCAAATTCAAGATAGACGTTATCAAAACCGTCTACGCCAGACTCTTCGGATGACAGGAGCTTACCTGTGTAAACTTTGATGTCCTTAGCGCTTTCGATGTATACTTTGCCTTTTGGAGAAGCATGAGCCGGTGTAATGACACCCAGTATCCACATGGATATGAAAACGAAGGAAAAACGGTAAAGACGCATTTTTCAGGAGGTTAGATAGAGTTTAGGTGCTCCTCAATGAGCGCTACCGAATGTTCTGGTTTTTGAGTGGAAGTGTCGATACGTAAGTTTGAAGAAACTCCCATTTCATATTCGAATACGTTTTGTTGCTTGAGTTGTTTGTAGAGGTCTTTTTGGCTAATTTTCCCAGACGTTTTCCGATTTGGATTTTCGATCCTGCCCAGAATTTCAGATTCAGGGCAAATCAATTCGATAAAGATGATTGAACCACCGTTTTTTTCCACGATCTGGCGCGTTCGTGAAACAAAGTCGGGTTTTACGGTTCTTTCCGGAGCGAAGGTGAAGATCAACGATTGCTGGTTTTTTACGGCTATTTCGAAAGCGGATGTCCATATCCGATCTCTGAGCTCAACAAAACCCGGTGAACCGAATTCAAAAAGGGTGGTCACCAGGTCAACAGTGAGATGATTGTGAAAAAGAGGGATTGAAGTCTTCTCACTTAAAAGATTTCCGATGGTGTGTTTACCGGAAGCAACGGGTCCGAAAATGAAGATGAGGTGCATGAATTACCATGACATCTTCTCCCATGAAGTTTGATTTTTCCAGTCTGGATTTTGATCTGCGTACATTTTGAAGATAGTCAGAGTTCTGGAGGTGTCGATATGTCCGTCTTTGGTGGTGAAATGCTGATCCGTTGACCCCTCCTGATACTCAACAATGTAGCCGACTGAAGAGTCTCCGATGCATTGGAGGTAGGTCATTTCGCCGAGGCTCAAGATGACAAAACTATCAGCGTTGTCTTGAAGATTGGAGATGGCCTGCTGGATGTCGGAAGCGGTCGGTGATTCGATGGTTTTGCCCGAAACATTTAGGATCATACTTTTGCTTTTTGTAGTTGGATTGCAGGCGGAGGTTATGCAGAGAGCTATCAGGAATAAAGAAGTCGTGAACGTTTTTATCATGCGGAGATCTATAGCCAACCGATGCTACTCCGCAACAGTGTGATTACTATTTTTCCAGAATTAGTGACGCGTGATGGGAAACGAATTTCAACCCCTTTTTGAGGTAGAGTTTGTGTGCGTCGTGGCGCACGTAGCCGGTGTCGAGGTGGAGTTGATCGCAATCTCGTTCACGGGCTTCCGCAATTAGGAAATCCATCAATTGGCCCGCGTAACCGTTGCCCCGATGATCGGGTAGTGTGGTGAGGTCATCGATGTAGAGGACTTTTCCCCAGGCTAGAAATTCTGCAAATCGATAACCCGCAGCGCTAGGGATGATCCCATTGGAGTCGAT
>JAKSBQ010000250.1 GCA_022361075.1 Opitutales bacterium
CCAACCCGAACAGTTGTGGAACCCAAACTCGACCCCATTTTTTCTTGCCTCCTCCGCAGTGAGTTTCACGAGATCGAACCACGAATCGGAAGCGTAAGGGTGAGGTCCTGCTGGCGTTTTCCAATTGATGTCAAAAAGCTGAAGGCCCCCGACACCGGCTTTTTTCAGAGCTGCCATGTCTTTTTTTATCCCCTCAGCGGTAACATTTCCATTCATCCAATGATACCAAGTGTGCGGCTTCGCGGAGTCTGGAGGTGTGGCGAACTGTTGGGCGATTTCTTCAGAGGAATCTCGCTTCACCATCTCTTCACCCCACAAAAGGGATGTGAGCAGTACAGCAATTATTGAAAGAAACGGACGGTATGAAAGGGTCATTTGGGTTCGTGTTCAGTTGTCTTTTGTAGTGCTTTCCAGATTTCCATCGACTCATTGAGATGTTCCTCGGTTGGAATGTCTTTGATTCCCCAGGTATGGAGATAGATGGGGCCATTCCATTTGCTTGAACGAATGGCATCGAGTAGTTGGGTGAAATCGAAAGCACTGTCCCTTAACGGCCGAATGTAGTGTCGCCATGGTTTTGGGGTGCCGTCTTCATTTGTTTCTGGCTGATCTGCGCCACTAATGGTGACGAGACTGACGAGAGGTGACACCTTAACAAATGCTTCCTGAATTCGATCTGCATTCCCTGCGCGCAGTTCGTGGCAGTAGTGAAACGACAGCTTGAGATTTTTCGGGTAGTCCAGAGTTTGAATGATTTCTGCTGCCTGCTCAGCATCTACAATATTTGAGCCCACGTGGGGATAGAGCTCCACTTCGACTCCTTTACTCTGGGCGTATTCGACTATTTGCATAACTTTCCCGTTTAAGTCGGGTTTGGGTAAATCCCATGGAATGAAACTGAATCGAGCAGGGGTTGCAGAAATCTCATCAATTACAGTTTTCCAGTAGTCTTGTTTTGCCCATTTTTCTTTGGAGCGGTATGGGTAATAAACGTCGCGAATCGTGAAATCACGCGCAACATCCATCGAGCCTTCGAAATAGGAGCGATAGAGATCCAGGTCTTTGGGTGAATTGAGTTTCAGATAGAGTCCGCTAAACCCAATTTGATCAAGGAGTGTTATTTGTTCGGAAGATGAACGATCTGACAATCCAAAGTTGTAGGTCCCCAAACTCCGTGTCTCGCTCTCAGCGTTTAGTGCAAATGAGAGGAACAAGAAAGAGGTTCTTAGCATGAAGGATATGAAGACCTTAAACATCTTTCGTCCACGCTTCGGCCTCTCTAATAGAGTCGAAAATACGAGTTTCCCAAGGTGAAGCTGAAGCTCCAGAATACTCAGCGTATTGAGTCAGTAGCTCTTTTGACTTTGGAGTTGGGGCGATCAGGGCTACTTTGACTCTTGGGTTGCTCTTACTTGCAGCTTGGTCGAAATAGGCGATTTTTTTCATGTCCTCCGAACTAAACTCGAAGTCTGTAACGTCAGAAAAATCTGCTATTTGATAGCGGATACCATCGAACTTCGAATTCCCGTAGATTTCCATATTGCTTGCCAGAGTTTCTTTGCTCGTAACTTTCCCAAAGAACTTCCAGCGTACTCCTTTTTTCTCCCACTGTATTTGGTAAGGCATGAATTCGATGATGAAAAACCCCGGAGGGTTTCAAGGGGGGTTAAGATCATGTAAATCATTGCTCTAAAAGTTACGAGCTCCTCCGCTATTATTTTGTTAGAAAAAGCTAGAAAACATGTTGGAAGACAACAATATATAGCCCCTGCTTTCCAGTAGTTGAGACCCATTTGAACAATCCATTTTTCATCGTTTTTCCAAAACTCCGCCAGACTCATTCAGTATCAGACGATTAACTCTTTTTTGTAGAAGCCTTCCTGGCAGCTTTTCTTTTGTCCCAATCCATTTGGGGAACAGACAGCTCCGCCTCCATGCCTTGGTCGTTTTGTTGTTCCATCCAGCGGTCCAGTTCGGAGCTGAGATCTGATTTGATTTTGGAAAATTTCGGATTCGACGCCAAATTATTCAACTCCCACGGATCGTTTTGTAGGTCATACAACTCTTCCTGAGGTCGGTTTAGGTAACGCTTAATCAATCTCGCAGTATTCTCATTTTGCTCAGCTTCCTTTTTCCAATCTGCCCACAGTCCTGTTGTCACCTCGGTGTAATAGAATCCGTGAGTGACGATGCTGGTGGGTTGCCCTTCTGGATTCAAATTTCGGATGTATTTAAATCTTTCGCTGCAAACGGAACGAATGGGATAGGCTGTCCCTGAGATAATCCCCTGGTTGGTGTGAGCACCGTAGGTGTATTCTCGGTGTTTAGATTTCTCGCCCTGCATGATTTTGAGAAAACTGGTTCCGTCGAGTGGTTTTTGAGGAGTTTGCCCGACTATTTCGAAAAAAGTGGGCACAAAATCTGCAAAATTGATGATGGCATCACTTTGCACTCCAGGTTGGATGTGTCCTGGCCAGCTAGCGATCATCGGGACGCGGAGACCCGCCTCGTAACATGACCATTTTGACAAAATACCGTTTCCATGATCACCTGCGTAGATGAAGAGGGTGTTTTCTTTCTTTCCCGATTTTTTAAGAATTTCCCGCACCTCACCAATTTCACTATCCAGCAGGAGTATGTCGTTGTAGTAACTGGCGGTTGTGTTCCTTAAAGTTGGCAAATCTGGAAGATAGGGCGGGATGATGACGTCTTCGGGTGCAAAATCGCCTTTCTTATGAGGGCCGTGAGGCTCATGGGATGCAATGATGAGAAGGAATGGCTTGTCACCTTCAATGACCGCGCCTGCTTCTTCATGGGCAATGTATTCAAATGGGTAGACAGATTGTGGTTTGATGTGAGTTTTTCCGGCCAGGACGACGCGATAGCCGAGTGGCTCAAAGTAATGAGGTAATGACCTTACCTCCAAATTCGTAGCGCCGTGATTCATATGGCACCCGTTTCTATGAGGATACAAACCTGTGTATAGCACTGCTCGTGAAGGTGCACACATCGCTGTTGTGGTATACGCTCGGTTGAAGCGCATGCCCTCCATTGCGAGTGCGTCCAGATTTGGTGTTTTTACGACTTCATTCCCATAACAACCGGAGCTCCACCAGTTGTGATCGTCGCCTATGAACAGAATGATGTTGGGAAGAGGTTTTTGATCCTTGGCCTCACAAGTGAGTGCCAGACAGGATAGAATAATTCCTAAAACGGACCTAAGCCAGTTCAGTCGTTTAAATTTTGTATTCATGGATTTAATTTTCCTCCGATTTTAGGATACCGAAACTATTCAGCCTAAACAGTTCGACGTCATCAGTTCCCGATACGACAAAAACAAGTGTCAGGGTGCCCGGAGGAGTGCCCTGAAGTGCAATTTTGCCCTTAGCATATGTTGGTGAATCTGCAGTGGACGGCAGCGCACTTTCTCCAATCACAGGTCCGTTGGGTTCGAAAGCATGGATGGTTATTTTACAACCTTCTTCTTGTGGTGCGAGGTAGTGAAATTCGACGATCGGGCTTGGCGGGCAGTTGTGGATGTTGGGATAGCGCAGATGATCGCCAGATTTCAAATTGCGCATTTCGAATCCACTGTCGGTCTGTTTCTTCACCACTCCCTTTGAAGCTCCCACATACCATTCCGCTTCGATCCGATCCCAAGAGGCTTCGTATTGTCCGACTCCATATTCACGAATTTGTGGCTCCATCGGAGCGATGCTACCATCATCGTTGTAGTGAACGTATGCGAGAGAACCCCAGCGATAGCGACGTCGGTAATCCTGGTCCATTTTAAGAGTTGTGTAGCTTACGAACCACTGATTGCGGAACTGGAAAAAACTCCCGTGACCTTGAGCCTCATGGTTGCCTACAAAGCGGTAGGGCCCTTTGACGTTTTCGGACACCGCATAAGGCATGCGCCAGCTGAGGTAGTATAGGCCATTAGCTTTGTGAAGGTAAGGAGCGTCGACGGGGCGATGGACCGCTTTGCTCAAATCACCCGTTACTTCGATTTTCTCAGGCTGGGTTTTGAGAGAAATCATGTCCTCGTTGAGTTCGGCCATGTGATAGTTGATTTCACCTTTGTTGTGTGAACCGTAAACGATGTAAGCTTGCCCGTCATCGTCCACGAATACGCACTTGTCATACTCGTGCGTTGGACTGATGTCCTCAGGCAAAAGAGGCTCACCTAGCACGTCCTTCCAGGGTCCCTTCGGGCTATCGGCGACGACGACACCAGTGGATTTTACAAAATTGCTGAAATACCAGTACCACTTATCATTTCGTCTAACGGCGTGCGAAGCAAAGCACTTGTCCGAAGAGCCAATCCAGGTGTCGGCCGGATCGAGCATGCTCTCGAATTGCCAGTTGATCAGGTCGCGTGTCGAGAAACACTGCCAGAAGGGCATGATGAAGGTCTGAATCTCGTGGTTAAAAGGTTCCATGTCGGCACCGCCGAAACCGTAAAGCGTGTCTCCATCCTCGACGAATACGAGATCCGGCCACGAGAAGGGTTCGTTAATTTGGACTTCTGAACTGAGGTTGAAAAGTCCGATTCCTAGAGCACAAATGCAGGTTATTAAAAATCTCATAATAGGGGGGTAAATAATTGTTTCTAAGTAGTTGGAATTATTTGAATGGAGAGTCCGGCGGTGGCCGGATCATTTCCCTCCAGAAAGTTATTGGTAGGAAATTTCACCAGTGTAGGGCTCAAGTTTTTCGGACAATTTTTTTACGACGGGTGCATACTCTGGCAAAGCGGCTATATTGACGTCCTCATTTGGATCTTTTTCGTGATCAAAGAGCATGTTTTCGACACTACCGTCCTTAAGTCGGTATTCGGTGTAGGAATAACGACTGGTCACGATTTGATCTCCGTTGCGAAACTTGGTGACAATGTAGTCCTCACCCGGTCCGTTGGGATCTTGAAGGGAAGGCACGAGACTGTTTCCGTGAATCTGATTTCGGATGGCACCTGTATCGATGTCGGCGAGTTCACAAAGAGTCGGTAACAAGTCCACTAGCTCTGCGAGATTGTCTGTATGAACTCCTGCGTCATACCCGGGTGCTTTGATCATGAACGGGATCCGAGTCGCGTTGCGCAAGAGATTGTGTTTTCCCCAGTAGTTGTGCTCCCCAAGGTTCCATCCGTGGTCGCCCCAAACGACGATGATCGTGTCGTCTGCAAGTTTGAGACGTTCCAATTCGTCAAGAATCTGGCCAACCAGTGCGTCCACAAAGGTTACGCAGGCGTAGTAGGCTTCGATCGTTTTTTGGTGAAACTCTTCAGAGTTCAATTCAACACCCTTGTGATGGTAGTATTTGATCTCGACCGATCCGTTTAGAGATTTGGGAGCGTTCTCGACAGGTTCACGATTTGCCGCGAGTGTGAGCTGCTCAGGGTCGTAGTTTTCGAAATACTTTGCCGGAGCGTTGAGCGGGAGGTGCGGTTTAAAAAATCCTGCAGCGAGGAAGAATGGCTGGTCTTTCTCCGCAAGCTTTCTTAAATCCTCCAAAGTCTTGTTCATGACTTGTCCATCAAAGTAGGCGTCGTCTTCTGCCAAGCCAGCTTCACGCCAGACTCCCCAGTTGAATCGGGGGTGAACTAATCCCTCATTTTCGGGATTAAAAGTCTGCCCCTGCTCGGTTTTGGGCCGCCAAGCGGGCTCGCTCCAGGACTCTTCATCAAGATCGTCCGAGTGATGAAACACCTTTCCGTTAGACAAGGTGTAATAGCCATTCTCCTTAAAAAGTTGAGCAATCGATTTGGAGCCGGGAGTGTCAGTCTCAGCCTTACTCAAGTAGGTTTTGAAACGTGTGGGATCAGGGCGGATGCTTGTCATCAAACTCGCCCGAGAAGCTCCACACACCGGAACGTTGCAATAGGCGTTATTGAAAACCACCGCCTGACCTGCGAGGCGGTCCAGATTGGGTGACAGAACCTCGTTGGCTCCGTAACACCCCAGAACGGGTCGCAGATCGTCGATGCAAATCATCAACACGTTAGGTCGCTTCGAACCTGCTGCAACGGTTGCAACAAGTCCGAAGGCAAGAAGCAGTCCAAGGGGACGAAGGGGGGATTTTATTTTCATTTGGGAACTAAATTTTTGCTGCGCACTGGGTCGTTGTCAGGAAAAAGTCCGTCTCTTCCGGGATGCTTGCCCCACTCGAAACGGCGCGCCGGGTCAAAGTTTGGGTTTTGGGTCGGCAATTCTGCTCCTGAATCCTTTCTCCAGGCGTCGAGTTCTGCCATCAGTTTTTTGACGACCTTTGGGTGAGATTTTGCGAGGTTTTCAGTTTCAGTGATCGAGATTTCCAGGTCAAAGAGCTCCACTGAGCCATCGACGAGATTTTCAACCAATTTCCATTTGCCTTTGCGAATCACACTTTTGGGCACGTCATGATGATAAACTGGGTAGTGCCAGAAAAGCGCCCTGTCGGGATCCGGAGTTTTTCCGAGAAGTTCAGCTTTGATGTTCTTTCCGTCGAGAACGTGATCATCCGGTAGTTCTCCGCCTCCAAGAGCCACGAAGGTAGGGTAGAAGTCGACACTCGTGATAAGTGCGTCGGATACCTGACCTGCTTTGATTTTGGCTGGCCACTTTACGATCAATGGCTCGCGGATGCCGCCTTCATAAACGGTGCCTTTCTCTGCGCGGAGTGGGAAATTGGAAGACGCGACGTAGGCGAGAGGTGTGTTTTTGAATTGGTCGAGCTTGGATCGGTCGATCAGGGGAATTTCATCGAAGCGGCTCACCAAGCCTCCGTTGTCAGAGAAAAAGATGACCAATGTATTCTCTTCAAGTCCCAGTTCCTCGAGTGTATCGAGCACACGACCCACGCTGTCGTCGATGGCTTCCACCATGGCTGCGTAAACGGGATTGGATGGGTACCCGGCCATCTTGGGTTTGCGCTTGTATTTGTCGATGACGCTTTGCTCACCGTCGAGTTGCACATGAACATCGTAGTGTGAAAGAAAGAGGAAAAAGGGTTCGCTTTTGTGGTCTTTTATGAAATCCACGCTCATATCCGTAAGAATATCGGCCAACGGCTGTTCAGGATCCTCTACTTTGTAGTCAGGCTTGAATTTTGGATCGAAGAAACCTCCGCCTTTGTATTCGTAGGCTACATCGTAGCCGCGCTTTAATGGATGGTGCTCGTCCCAAAAACCAAGGTGCCATTTGCCAAAATATCCGGTCTTGTAGCCTGCGGACTGCATCACTTCACCCATGGTTTTGATATCGAGAGGTAGATGCTGAGTGCGGTTCTGAGGTACAATAACTGACTCATAAGGCCGCCAGTGTCCGGGGATGAAGTCGATAACCCCGACTCGAGTGGGGTATTGGCCAGACTGGATACTTGCGCGGGTAGGAGAGCAGACCGGACAGGCGGCGTAAGCGTTGGTGAACTTGATCCCTTCTTCGGCCATTGTGCTTAATCTGGGTGCCTCGTTATACTGATTCCCGTAGGCGGGAAGATCTGCCCAACCCATGTCATCAGCCATGATGAACACAATGTTGGGTTTATCGTTTCCGGCAGACAGGATGGGCCCGAAGCAGAGGCCGAGAGCTGCAATGAGCAGCAGATGTTTGAAGGGATAGTGTTTCATACGCTTGTTTAATTTGAAATTTTCCTTAGTTCGAAATCCCAGACACCGGAATCAAGGGAGATTTTATCAGACTGTTCTTTCGAGTCAGACAGTTCATATCCTTCGGGAATCAAAAATCGACCAGAGGTTCCAGTGGGCAAAGAGAGGGTAACAATGAGTTTGTCTTCCTTTTTTACCCAGCTGGATTCGACCATACCAAATCGGGTAGGGACCGATGCGTTGGCATAATCTAGGTCGTCGAGGACGAGTGGTCCAAAAATGATGGATTTGTAGGCGGTGGTTCCGAACTCAGGATCGGGAATGCGGATACCAGCGATATCGGCCACCAAAAAGTTGGAAATGGAACCAAACATGCCATGGCTGTGATCCGGGGCGCCGCTCCAATGTTGCCAGTGGGTAGTCGCACCTTTTTCGATCCAGAAACCCCAGCCCGGGTAATCCGGTTGAGTCGCCACTTTGTAGAGTAGTTCCTCCATACCATTTGCCGGGAAGAGATCCACCATTGCCTTGGTTCCGATGATTCCGGTGGTCAGGTGATTCCCATGTTTTGCGAGATCCTTCCGGATGTATTCAAATATTCCATCGACCGCTTCTTCGGGAGCAATTCCGTAGTGAAGAGGAATCAAATTGGCTGCCTGTTCGGTATGGAATCCTTTGGGCGCAGGGGGCACGACGTAGTAGCCTAAGTCCTTTTTGAAATACTTTTCGTTGATTTTTTTTCCAAATGAAGCGGCGGTTTTTGCGTAGAGGGCCTGATCGTCATCATTTCCTAAAATCTCCGCAATTTTGCTCAGCGTTTGGAGAGAAACACAATAGTAGACGGACGCAATCAACTCAGCCGATTCGTCGGACATACCGCGTTGAATATAGTTTCCATCTTCGTCCACCCCCGGAGGAACGTGATCCGCCCAGACTCCTTGCATCAATCCGGTGGGATGAAGTTCCTGAAGATAAGCCACCCAGTCTTTGAGCCCCTGATAGTGATCCTTTAAGACCGAAGTGTCGCCGTAGTAGGCATATTGATACCAAACAATGAGCGGATAAACCGTGCCCCAGGTCGGAGAGGTGGTCGTGATGTCGCGACGGAAGTTTGGAATCGTGGGCACAACGTGTCCGGTTTCGTAATACTCCTGAGTGTCCCGGATGTCTCTCAGCCACTTATTCCAGAAGTTCTGGGCGTCGAAAATCATGTTGGTTGGCTGAGCGAATAAGTGGGCATCACCGGTCCAACCGTATTTTTCAGAATTAGGGTTACTCATTGGTCCGCCCTGGAAAATCGCTTTGATGGTCCAGGCGGTGTTTATGTGGAGTTGAGTCAGAACAGGATTTGAGCACTCGAAAGATCCCGATTGAGGTAGGTCATTGTGTGTCGTGCGACCTACGATTTTGAGACTCTTAAGGTCTTCGGGGGAGTCGCAGCTAACCTGAATGTAGCGGAATCCACTGTAAAAAAATCGGGGCTCATAGCTTTCGATTGAGTCTCCACGAAGGGTGTAAAGGGTGTAGGCGTCCCGTTCATAGTGACCTCCACGACCATGGGCAAAACCCACACTGATCCGATCTCCTTTTTCGAGTTGTTTGGGATAGTGGCTCTCATTCAACGTTTCAGCACCCTGGATTTTTAGCGTGGTGCCCGCTTTACCCGATACATCGATTTTCCACCAGCCGCCGATAAGCTGACCGAGATCGTAGAGCCAAACCCCTGGCTCAACTTCGATTCTCTTGATCGGTTCAAGGGTGTCGACTACTCGAATCGGCTCGAAATTCTGAGAGGTGAGTTGGGCGTCGAAATCATACTCTACAGCTTGCACCCACTCGCTGTCGTCGTATCCGGCCTCAGCCCATCCTAAGGGCTCCAGGCGAGCATCGAAATCTTCGCCGCCGTAGAAGCTGTTGTAGCGCAAACCGCCTCGACCTTGTTTCCACGAAGCGTCACTGTTAATGCCGACCACTTGTCCGTCTTCGTAAGTAATGAGTAGCTTGGCGATGCCCATCGGGTGTTCAAGAGGACCAGGATAGTTGCGTGCGCGATTGTGAAAACGTTCTTCGAGAAAGTCTCCTGAAGCTGCGGCCTGAGATTCACCGAGGATCATTCCGATCACATTTTCTCCCTTCGAGAGTAAATCGGTGACTTCGAAAGTGGAGTAATAAACTCGGTGTTGGTACTGAGAAGGCGACGGAGCAAGCACCTCGTCTCCGATTTTTTTACCGTTCAGATAGGCTTCAAAATAGCCCACACCGGTCACGTAGAGATAGGCGGATTTGATTTTCTTGCCGACGGAGAATTCCTTGCGCAGGTAGGGACTTGGCAAAGGATCTTCGGCAGCACCGATCCACTCGGCATCCTGCCATGGGTTCTCTCCGATCAAGCCGATGTGAAAACTACCGGAGTTTTCCGCTTTTTCGCCATGATCGCTCCAGGAAGTGATTTGCCACGTGTATTTTGTGTTTCGTTCCAGGCTCGGTCCGGCGTAAGGAACGTCCAGTTGCTGATCGGATAAGGTTTTGGGGCTCGTCCAGAGCACCTTGCTGTCGTTCAGCACTTGAATTTGCCAGGCATTTTGTGAAGCGCCGTTGCGATCACTTTGCAATTGCCACGAGAATCGAGGCGTCGACGTATCCAAACCAAGAGGGTTAGTGAGGGTTTCAACCTCGAGATTACTGACCGAAAAACCCGCGCTTAGACGAGTAAAGATCAGTAGACTAAGTAATGATGTGTATTGTAGGGGTTTCATTGACTGGGGATGTTGTGAAATACTACCTGGCGGCTTCGTATTGAGCGATGTATTGGTCGCACTCCGTGCGTAAGTCATTCAGGACTTTTGCATAGTTAGGGTCTGAAGCGAAATTCCTCAGTTGGTCCGGATCCTTCTTCAAGTCATGAAGAAATTCATAGACTGGATCCTGTTCAAAATATCGTGCGTAGACGTAACGAGAGTTCCGCACACCTTCCCACTTCGGAATCACGTTGGGAGGGTAGAGGCTTTCGCAAAAAATGGATTCTCTCAGCTGAATATTTTGGCCATCGAGCAATGGGAGTAGGCTCTCCCCCTGATATTTTTTGGGGATTTCGATGCCAGCCCAATCGAGAATTGTGCTAGGAATGTCGGTGTTGAGGGTCAATTGCTCGATTCTGGATCCGGCTACGGCGCTGTTTCGAGGGTCCATGATGATTAGAGGGACCCGAAGAGATTCTTCGTAGTGCGACCATTTGCCCGCAAATCCGCGGTCACCCATGTAGAAACCGTTGTCGGCCATGTAAATAATGATGGTGTTGTCCGCGAGTCCGCGTTCCTCAAGAATTTTCATCGCTTTGCCGATGGTTTGATCAATTCCCCGAATCATTTGGTAGTAGGCTTTGATGTTTGCCTGATATTTTTTGGGAGTGTCCCATCGCCAGAAGTAACGCACGCGGTTCAGGGATTCTTTAAGAAATTCTGGCTGGCTTTCGTAAATCTTCGGATCGGACAAACGGGGCTCAGGGAAATCTACATCCGTGTAACTATCTGCAAACTCGTTCAGATAAGGGAAATGGCCTTGACCGGGTTCGTGGTTCGGATCTTCGGCATGTGCGGCGTGGAAACTGATCGACAGACAAAAGGGCTGATCCTTAGTCTGCTTGTTGAGAAATCCATAAACTTTTTCCTGAAGTTCTGCTGTGCCGTGGTGAGTGGAACCGTCGGGTTTTTTTCGGATCAAAGGACGACTGATCTTGTGATAAAAATCAAACCACTTGTCGGGCGTGTTGGAACCATCGACCTGAAAATGGAATTTGCCGACGTATCCAACCCGGTACCCTGCTTTCCTCAGGAGAATCGGATAAACAGTATGGGTTTTTTCATCAGAAAGCGGAGTGCGGTAATAGGGCACGCCGTGGCTTCGCGTCACTTGTCCAGTGAAGAAGGAGGCGCGGCTCGCCATGCAAATGGAGGTGGTTACGAACGCATTCTGAAAAAGGACACCATTTTCTGCGAGTTGATCGACCGCAGGTGTTTTGGCGAGTGGGTCACCGTAACATCCGAGGGCTGTGTCACGCTGATCATCGATCAGGAAAAAGAGAATGTTGGGTTTTGTGGATTCGGCAAATGAGGTGCAAGAGAAGCTAAGTGCAACAAAGATCAGAAAAAACGGAATTCGATGAGATTTCTGGAATAACATAAGCGGGGGTAAGGTAAGTGTATGACTTGCGGTAACTCTCAAGATCCTACAAATTTCGTTTGGCGGTTCAACTGGAATTTGGAAATATGTTGAAGAATGTTGAGAATTGTGGAACTTTTAAGGCAATCCCACACAATTATCACTCTTCACGATACCCCCTTATGTTACATTTAAAGCTTCGACTGTTTCTTTTTTTAGCACTTTGGTTTAGCGCTCAATTTTTTGTTCTTACGGCGGAACCCGATTGGACCGGATCGGAATGGATTGAGCCAAAGCTGGAACCTCAGGATCACGAGCATGCCAGCCGGATTTACATCACACACCGAATGGACGCACCGGAGGAACGCCAGAGCCTGCCAAGTCCGCTCATCCGAAAGACGTTTGATGCCTCAAGTTCACTAAAATCAGCCACGGCTCATATTGTGGGACTCGGTTACTACGAGCTCTACTTGAATGGCCATCGAGTGGGCGATCGGGTGCTTGATCCTGCTCAGAGCAACTATGAGGATCTTTGTTTTTATGTGAGCCACGAAGTCACTGAATTGATTCAGAAGGGGGAGAATGCGATCGGAATTTGGCTGGGAAATGGATTTTACGGACAAAACATCACCTGGGGTGGAGTGACTTACTACGGCCCTCCCTGCGCACGGATGGTATTGGAGTTGGAATACCAGGACGGGAGAGTAGAAAATGTGGCGACTGATTCCTCCTGGAAGACATCGGTGAGTCCGATCGTTTTCAACAATGTTTACGGAGGTGAGGCCTATGATGCTCGACTTGAGCAAGACGGTTGGGCGGAAGCGGAGTTTGATGATGATACTTGGGAATCAGTGGAAATTGTCGAAGGGCCTGGGGGTGAGTTGGTCCCACAGTCGATTCCTCCGATTCGGCGGGTTAGGGAGCTGCAAGCTGTTTCTGTAACGAAAGCCACATCAGGCAATTATCTGATCGATTTTGGCGAGAATATTTCCGGCTGGATTCGTATCCAACTTGAGGAGGAGAGAGGAACGGAAGTTTCTATTACCTACGCTGAACACCTTCAGCCTGATGGCACTGGAGTAAACATTGATTCCACGGGGGCTTTTGCGACGGGTCTGCCGCAGAAGGATGTTTATATCTGCAAAGGTGATGGCCTCGAATCGTGGGAACCCCGATTCACTTATCATGGTTTTCGTTATGTGGAGATTGAAGGGCTGAGTCAGGCTCTTGCGCCAGAGCAGGTGAAGGCAGTTTTCGCCTATACGGATCTGGAGAGCGCGGGTAGCTTCAGATGTTCGGATCCTCTGATCAACGAAATGATCGAGGTATCTTTGCGGACGATTCGAGGCAATCTGCACAGTATTCCGGAGGATTGTCCTCATCGTGAGAAATGTGGTTGGACAGGAGACGTCCACCTTGTTGCAGAAAGCGTCATGTTTCACTTTGAGGCGGAGGAATTTTTTCGAAAGTACCTGCGTGACATTGAGGGCAATCTGGGAAAAGGAACCAGTGGATTTTACCCTGGACAGGAAACGGTGAAGGGAATGACGCCGACTATGATCGCCCCGGGTAAGAGAACTGCTGGACAATCGACTACGGATTGGGGAGTTGCAGTCATTTTCCTGCCCTACTTCATGGAAACCTATTACGGAGACGAAGCAGCAGTAGATCATTTTTATCCCTATATGAAAGAGTGGGCGAAATTTGAATGGAGTTTCTACGAGGAAGGACTCATCAAGCACGGACTAGGAGACTGGTGTGCGCCGAGGTGGGATCGCCAAACTGCGCCGGATGCATGGGACTGTAATCCACATGTGTCGGCGACATTGCACTACCTGCATGCGTTGAATTTGATTCGGAAAACTTCAGAACAAAAAGGCGATGAAGCGTTTCTTTCGTGGATGAACTCCCGATACAAGGAGTTGTATTCAGAGTTTCACAAAAACTATCTGAAAGCGCTGGAAGGTCATGATGCTTGGACCTACGGAAGCCAGACTGCTATGGCCCTCGCACTGAGGTATGATCTCGTACCAACCGAGAAGAAAGAGGCGGTTTTACGGGGTTTGATTTGGGATATCAAAGAGCGACACGGAGGGCATCACTCTTGCGGAGCATTTGGACTCAAGCATCTTTTCACCGTCCTTTGTGAAAACGGGTATGGAGCACTCGCGCACGAGATTTTGACGGTTCCGACCTTTCCCAGTCATGCGTATTTCTTAAGCAAAGATTTCACCACCTGGCCTGAGCGGCAAATGGAAGTGAAACTGGGGCAGGCTTTTAGAGATCGATCTTCCAATCATCTTTTCCACTCATCTTTTATCGCAACTTTCCATGAAGCGGTGGCTGGAATTCGACCTGCTAAGGGTGCGGTAGGCTTGGATCGTTTGGAAATGCGTCCAGCGATGTTCGAGAGCCTCGACTGGGTGGTGGCAAGCTATGAAACTCCATACGGACTCATCTGCAGTGAGTGGCGGATTGAGGAAGGTGAATTTTTCTGGGAAATCGAGCTGCCTGAGGGAGTTGAGGCTGAAGTTTGGCTACCCGAGAAAAGTCAGGAAAGTGGTAATTTGAATTGGATCAAACAATCAATCG
>JAKSBQ010000350.1 GCA_022361075.1 Opitutales bacterium
AACCATGTTAGGTGAAGCTCAGTGGGTTTGGTTAGATTCTCAGCTTGATGGGGAGGACTTCGATTTTTGCATTATCGGCTCCAGTATTCAATTGATCGCTGAAGAACATGGTTTCGAGAAATGGGCTAACCTACCTCATGAAAGAAATCGCCTTCTAAACTTGCTGGACCAAAAATGTCCGGGCAAGGTGATCATCATTTCCGGTGATCGTCATCACTCTGAAATTTCAAAAATAAAACAAGATTCAGGGACTTTCCTCTACGACGTTACGTCTAGCGGTCTCAACCGACCTGGTGGTTTAATTGGAGAGCTTAACATGCACAGAATCGGACCATTTATAGGAAAGATTAACTATGGTTTACTGGATATCGATACTCAGAACAAAACGATCCATGTTCGCATAAAAGGAGTGGAAGGCGTCTTGTATAACGAGACTGAGCTCTCTTTTTAGGCTTCGGGAAAATAGATTCATTTTGCTGATAAACTAGTTTTGTGTATTCGAAGGATCTCACTTAAATAAGGGATTCATTGAGTAAGAATAGAACAATAAAACACTCGGACATTGAGCTCATGGCACCCGCAGGGTCGTGGGAATCGTTGCATGCTGCGCTCAACGCCGGCGCCAACTCGATTTACTTTGGTGCAGGAGATCTGCAGATGCGTAGCAAATCTGCCGCGTTCAAAGTCGAAGATATTGCTGAGGTCTGCAGACTTGCACATGAAAAGAACGTCAGGGCCTATCTAACGCTGAATACCGTCATCTACGACAGCGAATACAATGAGGTAGATCGAATCCTGAATGCTTGCGGTCCCGCAAAACTGGATGCCGTCATCGCTGCAGATCCCTACGTTCTCGAATCAGCGAATCAAAAAAAAGTCCCCATTCACATCTCTACTCAAGCGAATGTGTCCAATATTTCGGGAGTTCGAATGTATGCCAACTACGGAGACGTCATCGTGCTTGCCCGGGAACTGAAGCTCGAACAAATCCAACGAATCATTTCTCAAATCGAAGGCCAGAACATTCGAGGACCAAAAGGTGAACTCATCCGCATCGAAGTCTTCGCTCACGGCGCACTTTGCGTGGCTATTGCTGGGAAATGCTACATGAGCCTCGCCCAGCACGATACCTCGGCCAATCGTGGGGACTGCTATCAAACTTGTCGTCGAAAATACGAAGTGACGGATAAGGAAACCGGTTTTGCCTACGAGATTGACAACCAGTGGGTGATGTCACCTAAAGATCTTTGCACACTTCCGATGCTTGACCGGATCTTAGACGCAGGCGTCAAGGTTTTGAAAATCGAGGGGCGCGGACGAGCACCAGACTATGTGCACACGGTTGTATCAAGCTACCGAAAGGCGATTGACGCCTGGTCTGCAGATAAATTTGGCGAAACACTCGTAAATGCCGAGATGGCCCAACTTTCCACAGTCTTTAACAGAGGCTTCTGGGAAGGAGGTTATTACCTTGGAGAAAAAACGGACCCCTGGACCCAATCTGGGGGTTCGCAAGCAACATTGACCAAGACGTTTATAGGAACTGTTGAAAAATACTACTCCAAGGCCGGAGTTGCTCAGGTAGTTCTGAACGCGGGAGATTACCAGCTAGGGACCAGACTAATCATAACGGGAACCACCACTGGTGTTGTAGAAACCACACCAAACTCTTTTCAGGTGGACGATGTCGAAACCAACGTAGCTCCTCAACGATCCGTAATGACTTTCAAACTTTCCGAAAAAGTCCGCCCCAAGGATAAAGTCTACGCGCTGACCGATTCAGAATTCGCTCAGTCCAGAATGTAATCTATTCCAAAATTAGCTCGGCAATCTGGCTCAAGCTCTCCAACGCAGGTCCCCAAATAGAAATCGTACCCTCGGGCCCGTCTGCATCTCGAGGATTGATTCGAATGAGTGGGCAGTTCAATTTTGCGGCGTAACGCTCACAATTGAACCGAACGGTGGGTACTGATTTACCCGCACCCATTTCGATAATGACCATCCGTTTTCCTTTAACTTCTTTCAGCCAATCACCAAATCTTCCCCGTTGCTTGTCGTATCGGTCTCCATTCCACATGTAATCGTTAAACATGAGGATGTTTGGGCGTGCGACCTCACGACCTCCTCCGGTCATCGGGAGTTTTCCCTCCGCACGAAAAGACTCTGCATTAACTTTAATTTCTGTACCTTCAGCAGTCCAAACGTCGCCTCCGGAGTCCGAAACCGACTGCATCCAGTGAATGGAACCGTGACATTCGTAAACTTCTTCTTCCGAAAACCCGGCTTTTTGAAAATGCCCGTCGACATTGGATGTGAACACAAAACCTCGTTCTGATTTTCGATCGATCCAAGATTTTAGAATTTCAAACCCTTCATGAGGAGCAACAAACCGGTACGTGTTCAAACGATGTCCATAAAATCCCCAAGCCTGATGGGGGTCTTGAATAAACCAAGCCGGATTGGCCATTTCTTCGAAGGAATAGCCTTTCTTTCGAAATGCCGGGTAGGCCCGCCAAAAGCCCTCCTTTCCACGAAAATCAGGGAGTCCGGAATCCACACTCATTCCAGCACCAGCCCCTATCAGAATGCCTTCTGCTTTAGCGATTGCCTCAGCTGCCTTTTGAATCGAGGAATTCATGACCGTCGTGGTTTACTTTCAATCGGAACTTATGCATTTCAATTTGGACCATCAATTCCAATCTTCGCAAAAAATTCATCTCTATTCGGACCCGTGATTTGGATTTTCTTGTGTCGAGATTTCAGCCCACTTTGTAAGGAAAGTTTGCCTTTCGAAAATCGAGACAGCCTAGACAAAAACTTGATTAATTCACGGTTTGCTTTGCCATCCTCAGGAACCGCATTGAGTTTGATCTTCAGCTCTTGTTCCTCCCATCCGACGATCTCCGATTTGGATGCGTTAGGGACCACTCTTACCGGTAAAATCCAAAACTCGCTTCCTTTTTCCTTCGACATCCCCACTATTCCTAAAGAAATAATCAAAAAAATCCATTTAGATTCTCGGGAATTATGCCAAATACCCTCGCACACATCGGGTTACAGGTTTCTGCGACAAAAGCAGTAGCCAAAGACTTTGACCCGCGGCTAGTCTTAGTGGGTTGTGTAATCCCTGATCTTCCCTGGATTCTTCAACGATTGCTCAATGTCACTCCACTGGATGTTCTCGATGTCAGGGCTTACACGTTGATCATGGCGAGTCCGTTTTTCTGCACTATTTTTGCGCTAAGTTTTGGTCTTTTTTTTAAAAGATGGATGTGGGTCTTTGCCGGTGTAAGCATTCAATGCCTGCTCCACCTTTTACTCGATGGACTTCAAGACAAAAAAGGCGCTGGGATCCATTGGTTTGCGCCCTTCAACTGGACAGAGTTTTCGTTTCCTATTTTCCCAATGGAAGGCTGGATCATCCATACCACCTCAATCCTGGGTATCTGTGTTTCGATATTGATCCTTTGGCTAACCATCAAACACCTGCCCAAGTGGAGAATCAGTTCCATGTCTTCCGTCCCCCGAATAAAAGGAGGACTGATCATAACTCTCTTTGGAATTTATACTTTGCTACCTCTTGCGCTGCTTGACCAACCGATCAACGCAAACGTTCACAATCTTGCAATCTGGGGACGTTTGATCGAAAGAAAAGGCAAACAGATACGCTTGGATCGATGTCAATTTGAACCCGGATCACCTGCTAAAATCAAGGACTCGTTATCCAAAGATTGGATTTCGATTTCTGGAATCGACCTAAAGGAGCCCGCAACCGTTTCTCTCATAGCCACATTTATCAAAGCCGATCAATTAAGGGCAGATTCCTACTTTATACACACAAAAGGTCTCCGATCTTTCTACACAATGATAGGCTTGGGATTCATCGTACT
>JAKSBQ010000064.1 GCA_022361075.1 Opitutales bacterium
GCGTATCAATTTCAAGACCATGTGTGAGAGGAATGATACAACACGACTTGGCTTCTTCAGCTCGCGCGGCGAGCTCATGCTGTAGTTTCCCGCTGGTTTGATTCTCAGTCGACGATTACCCCTAAGAAAGGCATGCGAACCCTAATCAATGGTGGCCTCGTTCGGATCTACCGTCTTTCTCGATGGGACCAAGCTGACTGACTCACTGGACTTGAGCCAAGTTGAAAAAGGGGTAGAATGCTAAGGAACTGCGTGTTTCACGTGTGACTCAGGTCTTGACTGAACGAGGAGGTGGTCCAATGAAAGGACATCTCTTTCCATTCTCGCAACGAGAGACTCTCTTGAGCTCGAAGCTGTCCGCCTGATCGTGTGTGTCCAATATCCCTAACCTAATGGCTTTGTTGAGCGATACAAGCAGAATAGCACCAGTTCTAGAAGAAATAGCTGACTCAGTCAGTTTTCATTGGAAACAAGCTGTTAATCTCGACAAATTGATCAAGCAGAAATGGATCAATATTGACAGGCAACCTCGCTTTCTCAGTCATTGATAGCGATTACCGCGAATTTGCTCGGTGTGAACGCAGCCTTGAAAGCCCAGAGAGAGCCATCGTTGGATACACAGCAGTCATGAGGGCGTTGGCCTTGAACCACGGGATAGCGTTGGAGAACACGCCCGTTTGACACGTCCCAGAAAACCAGCACGCGGTCGTTGAAATAGTAACCTACCAAGAAGTGATTGTTGGGTGAGAACGTGAAGGTGAGATCATAGGTCGCATAAGCGGGTTGACTCCACGTGATAGCGTTGGAAGAACAGTCGAATAGTATCAGCCGTGACTCGGAAGCGAGGATTGCCAGGAAGCGGCTGTCGTGAGAGAACACGCATTTATATACCTGTATATCCAAGGTGATCTGAACAGAAGTATCTAAGTGAACCAGAGAGAGATTTTTCTTGACGAGGATCATAGAGTGATCAGGCGACAGCACTATTCCCGGCCGCGCACGCGGGATTAAAAAAGACACCTTCTTCTTCAAACGCTGCCCGTCACACTCCATCACAGTTGTCAGATTCCAATTGGCAGCCGTATAACAGATTATATGAGAAGATTGTATCGTGTCCACGTTACAGTCCTCTTGTACCACCTCCACATGGTGCTCCCATCTCTTCGTATCCACCAGGAGGCCTTTAAATCCGACCTCCATTGAGAAATTGCGGAAAAAGGCAAAGAACCCAGCATCTTCATCGAAGCAAACCCACCCAAACACAGAAAATCTGTCACTCTTCTCTATCCCGTACAAAACCAGGTCGATAC
>JAKSBQ010000052.1 GCA_022361075.1 Opitutales bacterium
GAAGGCCCATCATGACCCTAAACTAAGAAAGTTTATTCACCAGGCAGATCTAGTTTTAGCTGATGGAAAACCCATTTGCTGGATGTCTAAAATTCTCGGAAACCCTTTGCCAGAAAGAGTTGCTGGATCCGACCTGACTCCGGCTTTGCTTGAATTGTGCGCACGGAACCAACTGAAAGTGGCTTTATTTGGATCTGACGATAAAACCATGCAAAAACTAAAGACTGAACTTCCTTTTAAATATGCTGGCCTACAACTGACTGAAGCGATTGCTCCTCCTGTTGGAAATGTCAGTGATTGGGATAATGAAGATTATACAAAGAAGATTCGGGAATCCGGTGCTGACCTTCTGCTCGTGGCTCTTGGCTGCCCTAAGCAGGAAGAATGGATCGAAGCATGGGGTAGAAAAACTGGCGTTAAATTATCAATAGGAATCGGAGCCAGCTTAGATTTTATAGTTGGTAAACAAATCCGCGCTCCAAAGTGGATGCAAGACTCAGGTCTTGAGTGGTTTTGGAGAATGATGAGCAATCCACAAAGGCTCGCCAAACGTTACGTTCACGACCTTCTCTTTTTCGCTAAGGAAATGATGAGCTTAAGGATTCGACGTGAATATGAAGCCCATCAGAATTTGATCGCTTTTGAGAGCCAAGAACACGGCCAACCAATCAAGCTGAATGATTTGAATCCACAACAGGAATCTTTTTTTGCTAGAATACTCCACAAGCTAGATAGCACCGGGCTTCTAGAAATTGATTTTCAAAATCGAAATTCAATAGATAGAGAACAGATCGTGATTCTAAAGGAAATCTTTACGGAATGTTTGGTCCGGGGAATCGCAGTTGAGACGTTTCGTTTATCAAAAGAGCTCGAAGACTTACTCAAAATATCCGGAGTTATGGATTTCATTGATGATCTCGAGAAACCTATTAGAAATCTTTACGCTGAAGCCGGGTAAATTTGCATTTGTTCAATGGATCTTATGACATCAAGCTTTCTGGATAAATAAGGCCGAATTCATAACTGAAAGACATAAGCTTTCTATTCATCGATGACCCATTTGGCTTCATCTTGAATTCTGATCAGATCAAGCAGAGTAATAGCTTTGGGCACTATCCTCCTCATTCGGTCAGCGTGTATCATTTTTGATCGATGTAGAACGACAGGTTAGGATGAAGTCCTGACTGACAATAGACTATTTTTTTATATCGTTGAATTTTTATGTTAAGCTGTTTAACAATATATTCGTGGATAGCAAAAGAGAATTAGTTAGAAATACCACCATCAATCTTATCAGATTTTCGAAAAAATATGAAAGAATTGAGAAACAGCCCATTCGGGTTACTGATGAATTGTCGATCTCGACTAGAGACGCTCACACTATTCAACTGATTGGTGATAAAGAAAGCACTAATGTTACTTCAGTTGCCAGTCACTTTGGCATCACCCGAAGTGGAGCTTCCCAGCTTGTTTCGAAACTTGAGAGCAGTGATTACATTGAGAAAACTCCTTCACCCCACAATGATAAAGAAGTAGATATCAAGCTGACTAAACTCGGTTGGACAGCTTACGAAGCACATAAAAAAGCCCATGGAGGAGATTTTGATCACATCGTAGAAAGCTTGTCCAAATACTCATTGCAACAACTCTCTATTTTGTCAGTAATGTTAGAAAGTTTGGATGAAATTATGGATGAGAGGCTCCGTCTACGCTGATCTAAAAACTTTAAAGGAGTCAACAAGTTTCAGATTTTGAAAGCTTGATTTTTCATTTCAAAAAAATGGGATTGACAGGGATATTAGGTATCCGTTTTTAATAATTTTTTATTGAGAATAAGTCTCATTATTTTGAATTTAATGTTAAGTTACTTAACAAAAAAATGGCATTATGAAAATGAAAGTTATTTTTAAATCTCTGATCTTCTTTGGAGTGATTGTCTCCAATCAGGATAAAATCATTGCGGCAGAACAAATGGTCACAGATAGAGTGGTTCGACCGATACCTACCCATATTGTGAGGAAATATAGAGAAAGCTCCGTGAGACTTTTGCCGGGGCAAGTTAGAACGAGTCACCGGGTAGAATTGTCTTTATCTATTTCAGGTTTGTTACTTGAACTCAATGCGCTCGAAGGAACACATCTCAAAAAGGGGGAATTGATTGCTAAGATTGATTCGCGGGATTTTTACTCAGCATTACAGATTGCCCAGGTCAAATTTGATAAAGCTAAAAGAGAACTAAAGAGGAAACAGGCTCTCAGAGAAGAGTTGGTTATCACTCAAGTGGAACTTGATGACGCCCAAACCGAACTTGATATTGCTAGAGCGGAACTGGCGATAAGAAAGAAAGCTTACAATGACACACTTTTGGTCGCCCCATTTGATGGTATTGTTGTCGCAAGATATGCCGAAACCCACGAGCATGTAAATGCGAAGCAACCTTTGTTGTCATTTGAAAACACATCAAAAGTTGAGATTTCGATCAATATACCAGAGCGCATAATGTTGGGTAACTCTGTGGACGAATTATCAGACATCAATGTTCGTTTTGACAGAAATGATGCTGATTGGATTCATACCGAAATTTGTGAGTATAGCGCAATTCCGGATCCACTGACAAACACTTACAGAGTCGTTGCAGAAATCCAGCGACCCAATGGTCTTAACATTTTACCTGGTATGACTGTTTTTGCGCGTATCAATATCGATCCAAATTCATTAGGAAATGCTTCTTCCAGATCAGAGGTTTATATTCCTGTTGAGGCTCTTTGGGAGGACAGTCAAGGAGACAGTTGCGTTTGGATCATTTCTCCTGCTGGGGGTAATCCGGAGAAGAGAAAAGTAATTCCAGGTAGTTTCTTGGGAGAGAATGTCGGGATTAAGCGGGGTTTATCCCTTGGAGAACACGTTGCTCTTGCAGGGATTCGTAGTCTTGCGATGGATCAACTCGTACGTCCTTCAATTAAAGGAAAGGATGGTTTAGAGGGATGAATGTTACTGCATATGCCATGCGGTACAAGGTGGTCACGCTTGTGATCATGACCTTCATTCTTCTAGGGGGGAGTATCGCTTTTAAGAAACTGGGAAGATTAGAGGATCCTGAGTTTACCATCAAAGAAGCTGTAATTCAGACTTCCTATCCTGGTGCGAATGCCGAGCAGGTAGAATTGGAGGTGACTGAGCGCATTGAAACAGCAATTCAGCAACTGAAACAGTTGAAGGAAGTAAGATCGATTTCCCGTTCAGGTGTTTCAATTATTTTTGCCGAGATTCAGGAGACTTATGACAAAGATACACTTCCACAAGTGTGGGATGAACTTAGAAGGAAAGTGGGACAAGTTTCGCATTTACTTCCACCTGGCTGTGGTGAACCTGTGGTTAATGATGACTTTGGTGATGTTTACGGGGTTTTGTTTGCCCTTACTGGAAATGGGTATTCTCAGCATGCTCTCAATGAAATCGCAAAGGATCTTCGCAAGGAATTACTCTTGTGTACAGATGTTGGAAGAATTGATTTCTGGGGACGTTCTCAGGAAGTGGTGTATGTCGAAATTGATCGAGTGAGATTGTCTCAACTTGGAATTTTACCGAGTGCGATTTTCAACACGCTTCGTTCCGAAAACTCACTTACAGAAACAGGAAAAGTCGTTGTTGGCTCAGAAGACTTACGATTGAGAGTGAGTGGAGACTACAATGATGTGAGCGAATTGGAGAATCAATTGATCCCTTCAGGTGATGGCCAAATGTTGCGTCTAAAAGATATCGCACAAATAAAGAAGGGTTATTGGGATCCTCCTCGCGAAATTCTGAAATGGAATGGTGAGTTAGCTGTAGGTTTAGGTATTTCAACAGTATCGGGAGGGGATGTTGTTGAAATGGGACGTTCGATTTCAAAACGGATTGAAGAACTAAGAAGTCGCATTCCAGTAGGTATCGAAATTCATTCTATTGCTCACCAATCTGAAACCGTAGAGAAGGCCGTTAACGGTTTTACGCTCAATCTTTTTGCAGCCGTGCTCATAGTGGTACTGCTTTTGATTATATTCATGGGTGTGAGAGAAGGTATGATCGTAGGGATTGTCCTTCTTCTCACCATTCTCGCAACATTCATCTGCATGCAAGTGATGGGAATTACGCTGCAGAGGATTTCTTTGGGTGCATTGATCATCGCTTTGGGAATGCTTGTGGATAACGCCATTGTTGTGATTGAAGGGATTATCATCAAAAGCAGCCGTGGGTCTAGTTACTCATCTGCTGCGGAAGAAACAGTGAGAGACACTCAGTGGCCACTATTAGGGGCAACGGGGATAGCAATTTTGGCTTTTGCTGCCATCACGTTGTCGAAAGACATGACTGGAGAGTGGCTTAAGAGCTTGTTTCAGGTGGTGTGCATTTCACTCGGATTGAGCTGGGTATTTGCCATCGCAATCACCCCTGTTCTTTGTGAGTTTCTGTTATCGCGAAACAAAAAGAGCAAAGCGGTAACTTATGATAGTCGTTTCTATACTCGGTATAAGGCCTTTTTAAGTTTATGCATTGATCATCGTTTCAAGAGTCTTGCTGCGGTTATGGCATTGCTTGTGGTCGCCATGTGGGGATTTGGTCATGTTCGACAAGACTTTATGCCTGATATGAATCGTCCGCAGATCACCATTGATCTTTGGATGCCAGAACACACGCATATCAGTAAGACAGAACAAGAAATCGATGCTGTTAGTGAGTATGTAAGAGGTTTAGATGGAGTGGAAAATGTAGCCACGTTCATCGGTCGAGGACCCTTACGTTTCCTATTAACATTTTCACCCGAAATGCCAAGTAGTGCTTATGCTCAACTGACGATAGGTCTGGAAAGCTTCAAGCATATTGCTCAACTCAAGGCACACCTTACGGATTATTTAGAACTTAATCATCCGAAGGCGATCACCAGTGTGGATGCTTTTAAACTAGGCCCTGGAGGGGGAGCTGTAGTGGCTCGGCTGAGTGGTTTGGATGCTCGTGTATTAAGAGAGCTAAGTGAGAAGGTTAAGTCGATAATGAGAGAAAACCCAAATGCACGAAGCATCCGAACCGACTGGGGCAATTCCGTGAAATCGCAATCGGTAAATATGGCAAAAGCTCGTGCATGTGAACTTGGAGTTACGCGAACGGAAGTTGCAAATGCACTTGCGATGAATTTTTCGGGAGTCACTGCTGGTGTTTACAGGCAGGGTGAGGATCTCTTCCCGATCATCATGCGTCCTCCTTCGGATCAACGATTGGGTATTGAAAATATCAATAATTTACAGATATGGAGTCAGAATAAGAAGAGTTGGATTCCGATTGATCAGGTCGCTGATGGACAGGATTTGGACTGGGAAACTCCTGTCATTCATAGACTGAATCGAAAACGAGTCCTCAGAGTTTTTTGTAAGCAAAAGACAGGGACGACAGATGGATTGCTTCAAGAATTGCGAGGACCCATTGAGGATATGGAATTACCGGAAGGTTATTCCCTGGAATGGGGTGGAGAACATGAAGAACAGGTGGAAGCAAATGAAAAGTTGATGGCAAACATGCCTGTGGCTTTTATCGCAATGCTTCTGATTTCGGTCTTTTTGTTCAATTCCCTCAGGCATCCTTTGATCATATTTATGGGCCTACCTCTTTCTATTATCGGAGTTGCAAGTGGTATGTTGCTGGCGGATAAACCTTTTGGCTTCATGGCTATGTTAGGATTTCTAAGCCTGTCAGGAATGCTGATTAAGAATGAAATTGTATTGCTTGATCAGATCAATCATGAGCGATCCTCCGGCAAATTTCCATATGATGCTGTGATTGATGCTGCTACTAGTCGTATAAGGCCTGTGTGCATGGCTTCATTCACGACTGTCTTAGGCATGATCCCCCTCCTTAGGGATGCTTTTTTTGCACCAATGGCGGTGACGATAATCGGGGGATTAACGTTTGCGACCATACTCACCCTTATCGTTGTGCCAGTCCTATACAGCACCTTATTCAAAATTAACAACCGAAAGACTGCGTAATGAAAGCCATTGGTGTAAATCAATTAAAAGTTTTAGGAATGATAGGGATTGTGTGTCTTTGTGGATGCAGCCACCATCATTATTCAAATACAGAACGGAATGCTTTTATCTCTTCATTTGTTGGTCGAAGTAAAGTATCCAATCCAAACGATGTGTTGGGATCTCCATTTTTGGATAAAACGATATCTTTAGATGAGGCTTGGTTGCTTGCAATTGAGCATAACAAAAGATACCAGGCAGCACTGGAGAATAAAGCCATCGCTCAGGGAAACATTCTATGTGCGAGAAGTGAAATGCTTCCGAGTATTTCACTGGCTGCCAAGTATAAGCGGCATGATGATGACGCAAAAAACCACATGAAGCGCGCTTCTTTGGATGAGCATTCCACTGGATTACGAATCTCTCAGGCCATTTATAGTGGGGGTGTGACCAAGGCGAGGATTCAACAAGCAAAATTAGATGCTATTTCTCAGGAGTTGAACGTTACTAAAGAAAGAGAGAAATTGTTCTATCAGATAGGATTATCTTATCATCGTGTCTTGCTTGCTCAGGAATTACTTCAAGTTGCCAAAGATGCTCTGAGATCTGCCAATGCTTATCTGGGGGAAGTTTCCAAAAAAAATAAGCTGGGTTCGGCTACAAAGTATAGTGTCATTCGTGCCGAAGTTGAAGTTTCGCTCTATCAGGCACAGGAGATTCAGGCTCAAAATGAGTTGGATCTGGCGCAAGCAGAACTGCTAAAGGAAATGGGTATTAAGCAGGAGAGCAACATTCGATTATCAGATCATTTGGCATTTCAAAAAGAAGAGATCGATCACATTGAACTTCTAAAAGTTGCTTATCAAAACAGACCTGATCTCAAGCAAGCAGAGCTCAACGTCAAATTAAATGAAGAGTCGATACGAGAGACTCGAGGTCTATATAATCCACAGTTAAATGCTTATGCTGAAACGGGATGGATGAAACCCAATAGCTATGATTATCATCGCAATGAATGGGACGCAAATTCATCTGTTGGAGCTTCAATTAGTTTGCCAGTTTTTGATGGATTTAAACGAAAGGGAGAACTCATTAAAACTAAAGCTTTGCTTCGAAAGAGCGAATTGCATCTGAAAGAGGTTGAAGAACAAGTCTCACTTGATGTTAAGCAAGCAGTTCTTAACCTCCAAAATGCGATATCATTCGTCGAATCGCAGTCGAAGAATCTAGACAAAGCAAAGGAAGGTTTGAGACTTGCGGAGGCAGGTTATCGACAAGGAATTAATACTGAAATAGATGTGACGGATGCTCGTGCTACTTTGACGCGGGCAAAAGGTCTCCATTACCAGGCAATACAGAGTTATGCGATTGCCCGACTTGCTCTAGAGAAATCTTGTGGAACTCTAGGATCCGATTTTGCTTCAAATTCGAATTTTGACGGGAAATCAACCTGATTGGATGAAATCCAAAGGAAAAGCTAACATGATCATTCCCACCATCAGTATGGCGATAGTCGCGATTGGCTGCCTGATTTATGGTTCTTCCGACGGAAGCAATGTGAATGCAATTAAATATGCGATGAGTATGTCCTCACAGATTTTCCCCATGCTCTTTTTTGCACTCATTATCGCTGGAACGTTTCAGTCCAAATCCTCGCCAGATTTCATACTAAATTGGTTAGGAAATTCAACTGGAATAAAGGGCATATTCCTAGGTTCATTACTTGGATGGTTAGCCCCTGGAGGGACTTTAGTTACGATTCCGTTAGCATCAATCCTGCTTCGTTCTGGGGCAGGTGTTGGTGCTACGATTGCCTTCTTCACTTCATGGTCAAGCTGGATGCTAATACGACTTCCTTTTGAAATATCCGTACTCGGTTGGAAATTCACAGCGATACGACTGATATCGACCATTATCTTCCCAGTCTCAGCGGGAATAATCGCTCATCTTTTATATCATTGGATTCAGGTTCGTTCCTTAAACTAATTTTTAATCAAAAAATCTACCACTATGTATTTAGAAAAACCTAAAGCTGACGGATCAGCTATTGATTCAATAATTTTCGGAAGTGTTTTCGCGAAGGTCTTCATCGAAACGGTAAGACTCAAACTATATGATCACCTGGAGAAACCCATGAAATTCCAGGAAATCGCGAATGCAGTAGATCTAAGTCCATTTATGACTGAGATGATCTTAAAATGCCTCGTCGAGCATGAACTGGTTACTCGGGAAAAAGACTATTTTTGCAACACCCAAATAGCATCCGAATTCTTAGTTAGCACATCCCCATATTCGCAGCACAAAATTATTGAGCTAACGATGGGGAATTGCGATTTTGTATGCGCAAACATTTCAGAGCTCGTAAAAACTCCTGGGCAGACATCTGGCGAATTCAGGAAACGATTTGCAATGCTTGATTCAATTGAAGGCATCAAACAGCATTCAAAAAGAGGATCTTTACAAGACACAGTCTCATTCATTTCAAAACTACCATGTTTTCAAAATATCAAGACTCTATGTGACGTTGGAGGATCTCATGGTAGCTACAGCATGGAACTTCTGAACAGAAATCCAAACCTAACGGCAATAATTGCAGAACTCCCTCCAGCTATACCTGTAATTGAACAAATAATTGAACAAACAGAGTATAATAACAGACTGTTTGCCGTTCCTTACGATTTAAGAAAAGAGCAGTTGCCTGAGAATTCCTATGATTGTGTCTTAGTATCTCATGTCCTACAAGTTTTCGAAGAAAACCTTGAAGAGACCATTGCTAAACTCGCGTCCAGTGTGGTTCCAGGCGGTTGGTTGATTTCGAATCACATGTGTTCAAAAAGCTCCACCGATCCAATCTACAAATCCAGATTTAACCTATATTCGGGACTTTTTGTAAACGCATCCCACTTTATAGATGAACAAAGACTGGAACTCGCTTTTCAGAAAGCAGGGCTAAAGCACTTCATAAAGGGAAATAGTGGGGTAAATGATATAAATCTGATTCTCGCTGCAAAAAAAGTATAATTGTTTAATTAAGAACGAAGCATTAGCGTACAAGATAACAAGCAGTCACATTTTTGATCTTGATTGCTTGTAGTTATGCTGAAACTGACTTTGATCAGGAACCCTCCGTAATCTTCGATATCAGTTTACTGAGAATCAACAAATCCATTACAGAATGGGGTATGGAAGTCACTTGGCTCAGTTATGAAAATACGGTTCATACCCTTGATTTCATAAGTGTGGATGAAACTGATTTTGAAAGAAAAGCAGGTGTGCATGACCTGGCTCGAAAGCGGAGTCATGAATACGCGAATCGGTATTAGCATACGTGCAGATTGGTGTGCGATCCTGGGTGTAGGTGACATTTAGTCTGACTACGGACCATTTTACTCAAATACCAAACTCTCAAATAATGATACGACTTCTCATGGGTGATTCCCATTTTGATAAAGAAGTAGTATTAGGATTTTCGGTAGTCATTCGGCGTTTCTCCAAACTCACTTTTGAAGCAGGAAGCAAAATAGCTTGGTTCGTTAAAGCCAACGGCATCAGAAATTTCGGAGATATTCATTTCTGTTTCTTTGAGAAGAACCCTGGCCTTATTTAGTCTTACGGTTCGTATAAATAATTTAGGGGGTTCACCTGACAGGGATTTTATTTTGCGATACAAAGTCATTCGGCTCATGTGCAGGGATTTAGCGAGGTGTTCGACGTCAAGATTTTGGTCTTCAATCCTTTGTTCAATGATCTCTATCGTTTTGCGAAGAAACTCGCTCGTAATGGTATCGTAAATGGATTTGCTTTCTTCGGAGTCGATTTTTTTTGCAGCCACAAATCGTTTCCAAAGCCTTTGCTGTGCTAAGAATCGGTTTTGAATTTTCTGGATAAGAATATCCGGATCCACCGGTTTTGAAATGTAATCTTCTGCACCTTGATTTAGTCCCTCCAGTTGATGCCGATCTGATTTCAAAGCAGTCAAAGCGATAATTGGGATATGCGCGGTATTGATATTGGCCTTCAGGGATTTGATCATTTCGAGTCCATCCATATTTGGCATCATAATATCGGTTACTATGACTGAAGGAATCTGTTTTAAGGCCTTGTCTCTACCAATCTTTCCGTCTTGTGCAGTGATTACCGAAAACTTTTTTTCGAGCTCGGTTTTGAGAAATACTCTGATATCAGCGTTATCTTCAACGATCAGAACTGATGGGATTTCGGTATCCATAGTCTCAATGACTTCTTCTTTTGTATTTGAATAAATGGGGAATTTGAGGGGATGGTTTGGTTTGTTTTTGGATTTCAAACCTGTATTGACAGGAAGGATTACGGTGAAGCGACTGCCGCGAGGATTTCTTAAATTTTCAATGGGACTGGTAAGAGATATGGTTCCGCCAAGTGTCTGAACAAGCGATTGAGTCAATGCCAGTCCTAGGCCAGTTCCGGTATTCTTGTCAGTCGACGAGTGCT
The DNA here is from genome assembly GCA_022361075.1 of Opitutales bacterium. Taxonomy (GTDB): domain Bacteria; phylum Verrucomicrobiota; class Verrucomicrobiia; order Opitutales; family JAFGAQ01; genus JAKSBQ01. Next base: position 10,470 of record JAKSBQ010000052.1, read on the forward strand.
GAATTCGATAAAACGGATCAAAAATTTTTGAGGATCTGTCTTTACTGATTCCAATGCCCTTGTCCTCTACGACTAATTTAATCTTACCGCCATTCGAATCATTAAGGAATTCAGTCTGAACCTTGATTTCTGACTGCGTTGGCGAGTATTTGATGGCATTTGATAGTAGGTTATCAAATATCTTTTCAGTTAATTTTGGATCGAAGGAGACGTTTTCCAATTGTTCACCACAAACTAGGACAATTTTTTGGTTTTTAGCCGCAGCCATAGGTTCGAGTGCTGTTATTTCTCCCCGGATAAATTGGTTGAAATCGGAAACTTGATAACCAATCACCCATTTGCCTGATTCTGCTTTGCGAAAGTCGAGTAATTCATCCACCAGGCTTAGCATTTTTTTTGCATTTTTTTGTGCTAAGCCGAGGTAATGACGCTCACTTGATTTGTCGGTTTTGCGTAGCAACGACTCAATGGGACCCAAAATGGCCGATAGTGGGGTTCGCAGTTCGTGAGAGATACTTGTAAAGAATTGGAGTTTGAATTCTTCGATTTCAAGGATATGTCGGATGCGCGACCGAACATTCCAGTAAATCATCAGTATGATTATCAAAATCGCAGCTGTAACAGTGAATATGAACCACGGTCTTTTCCATAAAAATGGGACGACCTGAAATTCTATTGAAGCTGAGTCGATACTTACATTCCCGGCCAGATCCCTGGCTTTTACCGTAAAAGAATAGTGACCGGGTAGTAAATCCGGGAGGATAGTTTCGTTGATGGATGAATATTTGGACCACTCCTTGTCGTTTAGTCTGAAAGAGAATTCTAACTTCGCTTTTGGTGTTTTGCACCACGGATCTAAGCCTCCCCATTTGATGTGAGCAATTCCTGGTTCTTGTAGTTTTGTTGGGAATTTTTTGATTGTTACGATAGGAGGTTGCGATTCGGGAAGATATCGAATAGTGCGAATACCAGTAGGGTTTGGGTGAAAGGTTGGTTCAAGGATTTCCCGATCTCTAAAATACCAGTGTCGCGGTGCCTGATTGAACCAAATCCCATTGGTCCGGGTGGCCTTAATTTCGCCCGATTCTCGATTTAGCAAGATCTGCGGGTGTATGATTTGGGAAGACCAGGACTTCCCGTCGAATCGAAAGATTCCTTTATCAGAACCTGCAAGGACATGATTCTCTTTTGCACGATCGAATGCTAAACTGACGATATTGAGTGACCGAATATCACTATTTTCCTTGTTGTAGGTTGTCGAGTTTCCGTTTTCAAATCTGTGAACTCCCAATCCCCATTGTGCGATCCATAATCCCATGGAATCATTCGATATGATATCATCTGTCCAATTGTCACTGAACTTTTCCAGATACTGGATCGTATGGCGATTGAGTGATGTATTTCTGTTGAGTGAGTGCCCCCCAAACCAGTAATCATCCCCTGTTTGAGTGATTCCCACGACTCTTTTAGGTATTCTCCCTGAATGAAGATGTCGATGGGTGTAGTGAATCCCCTTGTTTTCGAAAATGATGACTCCGCCTTTTTTTGAATTCGATTCATTGGGTTCATCTCCACAGCCGAACAACATATCCGAATTCTCATTTTCCCAAACTGACAGATAGCTAATACGCTTACCGAGTTCGGGAAATGTGTGCTGATGCCATATTCCATCTGGTGTTCGATAAAAAACGGCTGCATTGCCTTCGTGAGAACCCGAAACCCAAAGATAGCCATTTCGTGAATGATCAATGGACATTGCGTGTTGCATCTTTGGTGCCTTAATTTGAAACCACTTACCATTTTTTTGACGGTAGACAATGGTCCCTTCAGAAGATATGAACCACTGATTATCGTGGTGATCGACACATTGGAAGAGCAAGTCTGAGAATGTGCTCCACTGGTTTTGGGGAGTGTCTATTTCGTAAATTCCATGACGCCTGCCTCCTAGTATCAGGGAACCGGATTTTCTTTGAAACAGGAAGATGTATGTGTTGGGAATCGGGAATTTGGGAAAACTTAGATGATGCCAATCATTGTGATCGTATACTATCAGTGACCTTAGAAAACAAATAATAAGCTCACCGTTGGAGCCCTCTGTAATCCATTGAGGGGTTTTGGACACACCGGCAATGTTTTTGAATTGAATGGATTTCCAGATGCCATCGATTTCGTTAAACTCATGCAACTGGTATCCGTACACGTTCCTTAAGCAATATAACTCGTTCGTACTTTTTTGGAAGAGAATGGGACGTCCCGTTTCGTATTTTCCATTTTCAAAATGAGATTTAAAGTCTGACTGATTCGGTAAAACGTCTGATTGCATCGTCGCACAATGAACTACACCTGTATTTGCATCAGCCACCCACAAGCGATTCATGTGATCTACGATTATACTACATACATTCCAACCCGTGTATTTTTGATCAATGACTTGGTTTTCCTTTATATGGAAGACCCCTTTATTGGTTCCTACCAGCAACTGGTTTTCAGGTAATTCAAAAATGGAATTTCCTCTTGATTCGGGAGTTTGTTCATTTTCAAGAATCGTATTCCATTTTCCATCTGAGAGATGAGCTAGCTGTTTGTCTGTTTGAACGTATACGGAGTGTTTATTGTTTGCGACGATGCATAAAGGAAAATTGTCACCCCAGGATGTCGGATAGAGATACTCCTGGATTTGGACTCCATCGTAACACCAGATTCCTGTCCGTCCGGCAAACCAGAGCAAAGAGTCATCATCTTCATCTCCACAAAGAATGATTTTTTTTGAGAGTTCTTCTAATTCACTCCAATTTTGTCTATCCAGAAACGGAGTTTCATGGTGATAATCATAAATGACGTGTTCTTCTTTGGGTTCACCAGATAAGCAAGTGTATCCAACAAAGAACAATAGAGTGACTAAGTTAAGATGGTGAGTCACCTGCTTATGATTATGGAACATTTGTGCTCTGGTCGTTTTTTTAAAGTAAGGAATTTTATCCTATAAGATATTAATTATCAATAGGATAAGGAGGATAGTTACATTATTGGAAGAGATTGTTACATCGTTGTTAGTCCCGCGTGAGAGTCATGTTTTAATATAGGGGTGAGCTTGTATTTGATCAGGCTTCTACAACTATCCTGAGACCATCTAATAAGATTCTCGGGGCCTTGAATCAAAAAACCCTAAAGACATGAAAACTAATAAGTTTACCCTAAGCATTCGGTTGCTGTTAGTTACGACCATTTTGGTTGTACTGCAACTTTCTGCACAAGATGTAGTTGATGATGACACTTACACCCTATCGCCTTTTGAGGTTAGCACATCCAGCGATGTGGGTTATCTTGCGCAGAATACATTGGCCGGCAGTCGATTAAACACGGATCTCAAAGACACCGCCGCGGCAATTTCTGTTTTTACCCCAGAGTTCATTGAAGACATTGGAGCACTTAGCATAGAGGAAATTCTTCAATATGGATCGAATGTCACGGACAGCAGTTCTTTCGGGCAGGCAACGGTGAATGGGAATTCATTGAGTGAATTCGACGCGATTTTTTACACGCGTGGTTTACCGAGTAGTCGAGCCCGAAACTACTTTGTTTGGGAAATTGCATCCGATGTTTTTAATGTTGAGCGGGTCGATCAAAGTCGTGGACCAAATTCGATTTTGTTTGGAGTGGGTTCGCCCGGAGGGATTGTAAATGCTTCAACGAAACAAGGAAATCTCCTCAACTCTTTTGGAAAAGCCAGAGCTGTAATAGGTAGTGAAAATTTGGTGCGATTTGAGGTAGATATGAACCAGATCTTGGTGGATGGTAAGCTTGCCGTTCGAGTGAATTTGATGAAAAGCGACGAAAATGGCTGGAGACGTTTCCAATACAAAGATCAATCCAGGCTGCATTTTGCTGTGAAATATCGCCCATTTGAACATACTGAAATCCGGGCCGAGTATGAGAAGGGCGAAGTTGAGAATATTGTCATTCGACCCTGGGGGGGAATGGATCAACTCTCAGGATGGCTTGATGCGGGTCGTCCTATTTTAGATGGTGTAGATGCTTCTAAAGGTGTTGGTAAATTGGGTGGTGCAAATTACGTCACGTTTATCGATAACTTAGGATATGCTTTGGACATGCGCAATACGCTAATCACCAGGGCGAGTTCGGGGAACGCCGGTGCTCAGATTCTTGATGATGGAATTTTCAATTCTAAAACCGGATGGGAGGGACCTGCTGCAACACGTGATAATGAGTATTCGACCTATTCTCTATTCTGGGATCAACGTGTATTTGAAGGTCTCAACATACAACTGGCCTTTAATCACCAGGAAAGTGATTTTGTGAGTTATGACCCTCAGAATAATTCACACAATGTCCGCGGGAACCCTTCCGAAACTTTTTCTGACGGAACAGGTGGTTATGGTGGATCATATTATACTGAAGTTGTATGGGAAAATAGAAATCGTGAGCGTGAGATCGACACTTTCAGAGCATCCCTTTCTTACGAGTTTGATTTCAAGGATTGGCTTAATAGTGAAGGGGCAGGTAAATGGCTTGGACGTCATCGCCTGGCAGGACTCTATGAAGACAAAGAAACTTCTAATGTCCGCAGTGAGTTAAGACCTTATCTCGAAGGAGCACCATACAACAGGAACCCTGAGAACGGCAGGAACATGGTGCGGATGCGTCATTACGTAAATCCGGGGGATTTGGAAGGATTCCAGGCAGCTGATTGGCGCGATCTGAGCGGATATGTGTATACTGATTCATCAGGAAATTCCTATCCGGTTACGTGGTATCAGAGGAACGCAAACGTCGATGATGACATTGAAGAACAGTCAGCCCTTATGTTCGCGATGCAAAATTACTTTCTCGATGACCGCGTGGTGACAACTTTTGGCTATCGTAAAGATGAGGTGGATATCACCAACAGAGGAACCAAACGTGGTGATCCTGTAGCAACGGGTAAAAATGGACAGTTTGTTGTGGATTATGACAATGTGTCGACTCCTTCGTTTAGTGCGATTACAAGAACCTTTGGTGTGGTAGCACACATCACTGAGAACATTTCAATTTTTGCAAACAAGTCGAATAATACAGGGCTACCGAGTTTGAATCAAAATGTTCTTCCCAGTTCGTCCACTCCTGAACCATCCCAAGGGAAAGGTGAAGACTACGGTGTTTATATGGACCTGATGGATGGAAAGTTCTACATCACATTGTCCAAATATAAAACTGAGGCAATCGGTTTGACCGCGTTCGGTACTCGTGGAGCAGTAGAAAACAGGAACAACCGTGTTTTAGATGCCCTTTCTGATACAGGAATTATTAGCTCGAGCGAAGCGGAAGATCTGAGAGTGGTGACGAACGTCTATACATTTGACCACGTATCCGAAGGTTACGAGTTCACGTTAACGGCCAATCCGTCAGATAATTGGCGCATTAGCATGAACTATGCTAATACTGAACTGGTGCAGACTAACATCGCCAATGATGTTTTGGATTGGTTTGCAGACAATCGGGCCCTCTGGGATGCCAATGGCGACCTAAGCACCGGGAATCTAACAATCGCTGAAGAAGTCGAGGAATTGGAAAATTGGATAGCCTCTCGCAAACAGCTTGAAGGTTCAATGGCCCAAGGTTCTAAAGAGCATACTTTCCGAATGTTTACCCGCTATGATTTTGATGAAGGTTTGCTGGCTGGATTCCACATTGGAGGTGGAGCTAGATACATTAGTGGATC
>JAKSBQ010000185.1 GCA_022361075.1 Opitutales bacterium
ACGTGTCACCCGTTTTCAAAATGCGGACTGGAATTGGCTCGAATACGGAGAAAAAACCAAGAAGGATAGCGTGGGTTTTGCAGATCCTGATTTTTTGAAGATGTTTTCTTTTCCGTTGGTGGCAGGAGATATCGAAACGGCGCTGAATCAACCGGATGGTATTCTCATTTCAGAAGACTTGGCGGAGTTTTTCTTTGGAGATCTGGATGGTGATTATGCTCAGGTTTTGGGAGAAATTATTTCGATTCCTGCATCTGATAAAAAGGACTTTCTTGTTACCGGAGTTTTAAAAAATTTATCTGATAATTCGATTTTCAATATTAATGCCCTTACCCACCACGATAATCTTGGATCATTGGGAGGCTCTAACAACGGATGGGGTACTTGTCAGATTTTTGTCGAATTAAGAGACAACGCAGGAATTGAAGATCTGCAAAATAGTATAACCCAATTTTATCAAACATTGTTTGCCCGACAAATCACAGGACACGTGAATATGGGGCAAATATCCAGAGATGAGAGTCCAGTTCGTTGTGTTCTGCAACCACTGAAGGACATTTATCTGAACCCGGAAGTTCAGGCTGACTATACCCGACAAGGAAACTACACGACCTCTTTCATTCTCTCAGGTTTGGCGACTTTGATTCTATTAATCTCTTGCATCAATGCAGTGACTATACAGCTTGGGCAGGCGGTTGTGCGATCCAGAGAAGTTGGCATTCGTAAGGTGGTGGGTGCGAATCGTTTTCAGCTTATGTTTCAGTTCTTTATTGAAGCGGGTATTCTCTGTTCGACAGCATTAGTTTTTGCGGTTCTTCTGGCTGAACTGCTCCTCCCTCATTTCAATAACCTTTCCTACAAGAATCTGGAGTTATCGTTGTTGAGTTCGCCAGATATGCTCTTGTTTCTCTTTATTGCACTATCCGGAACTACATTTGTCATAGGTGGTTTTCCATCAATCATCATGACCCGTTTTTCACCATTAGTGATATTACGGTTTCAGAAAGCCACACAAGGACGTGGGCTGTTCACGAGTAGTTTAGTGGTTGGGCAATTTGCCATCACGATTCTGCTTATTTTTTGCACGATTGTGATGCAGCAACAACTGCATTACGTAATCAACAAATCTGTGGGTTATCAGAAGGAAGGAGTGTTGATTCTGAATTTACCCAGCGAGATCAATAATGAGCGCCGAACGGTGATGAAACAGCGCCTCAAAGCTTTGTCATCTCTGAGTCATGTAAGTGGAAGCGATCGTAATTTTGCATCGGGTTCTAACGGTGGCGATGTTGAGAACAGGCACGGTGAGTTTTTTAATGTCAGGTCACTGACGATAGATGAGAATTATTTTGATACTCTGAACATTGAATTAAAGGAGGGGCACAATTTTACTCCTGAACTGACCTCCTCCCGTAATCGGACCGTCATCATCAATGAAACGATGGCGAAGCTTTTTGACTGGGAGCAACCCATTGGTGAAAGCTTCACTTACTGGGGTAGGGATCAGCAAGTCATAGGGGTGGTGAAGGATTTTCATATCGATTCGATGCGTCGTGAAATTGAGCCGCTTATCATGCACCGTTGGAATTTTTCGAATCCTGTCAGATATTTGTATTTACGTTATAAGGAAGGACGCCTTGAAGAAGCCAGAGGGGAGATTGAAAGGGTATGGAAGTCTATGGAACCCCATAAACCAATCGATCTTCGATTTCTCGATGAGATTCTGGAAAATCAATATGATGCTGATAAACGTTCCGAGAGTATGATTCGCACGGCTTCAGTGATCGCCGTTATTTTATCTTGCATGGGACTTTGGGGAATCACCTCGATCGCGGTTGCTCGTCGTACCAAGGAGATCGGTATTCGTAAAGTTATGGGATCTTCTGAGTTCGGTATTTTGAACTTATTTGCCAATGACATGGCGAAGCTGTTCTGCCTGTCTCTATTCGTTGCAGTTCCTATCGCCTACAAAGTGATGCAAAGCTATTTGCAACTGTTCTCCTATCGTATCGAAATCCCCTGGTTCGTTTTCTTTTATGCCGGAAGTTTTTGTGTTGCGATTGCATTTGTGACCGTGAGTTGGCTGGTAATTCGTGCTGCTCTGAATAATCCCGTGGAGGCGCTAAGGTATGAGTAAAGCCTTCAAATCAATAGATGAAACAAGGAACTACCCGTAATTGTGATGTTTTTGCATAACTTAAAACTTATCCTTCGTCAGTTGGCCAAAAACAAGGTGCATTCCTTTTTAGGAATTACCAGTATTGCGTTCGGCTTTGCAGTGAGTTTCGTGATCGCGCTTTTTATTCATCATGAATTCACAATGGATAGCGTTTATCCAAATCGAGAACGTGTTTATGAAGTTGTCGATCCAGAGCTCAAGCGTGCGCGCATGTATCATGACGATCGTTACTATCTCGCCGAAAATTTCCCCGAAATTGAGGAGGTCTGCGCTGCGGAATTTCATGGGCAGTGGGCTCGACCTGTTTATACTGGTGAGCGACCATTCTACCTGAAAAGCAGCATTACAACGGACAATTCGTTTTTTCGACTATTCTCTATTGAAATTATCGAAAAGATCGCTGAAGAGCCCTTTTCGCAGCGAAACTCAGTTGTTCTCACTCAATCCGCTGCGAAGTTGTTGTTTGGCGATTCAAATCCACTAGGCCGGGAAATTACTATCGATCGGGTGGATACTGTTTTTGTCAGTGCCGTGATTGCTGACTTTCATGAAAAATCCAGCATCGATGCACAGATATTATTGAACTCAGAGAATGTCGATATCCGTGCAAGTCATATGGGAGATAGAAATGGATTTGATCGGTACAGTACAAGTTTGTATCTGCTATTGAAAGAACATGCTTCGAAGGACGCTCTCATTGTAAAAATCAGAGAAAGTCTGGACGAATTGAAAACACAGATGCGTGGTTTTGACCTTATCAGATTAGATGAAATCTACATGGGTGAACCGCATGTGGGAACGGGTCACGCAATAGGGAATCCAGCTTTAGTTCTGCTGTTTGGTATTGTTGGGGGGTTGCTGTTATCTTTGTCCGTAATCAATCACATCACTTTTATTTTGTCGTATCAGATGAAGAAGTTGAAAGAGATCGGAATTAAGAAAACTAGCGGTGCCGGTTTCTGGAATTTAATGACTTATATTTTGCTGGAGGTGAGTGTTTGGGTCCTACTTTCGCTTGCCCTTGCATTGATTTTAGTGGAATTGACCATGCCACTAACCAGCAATCTTTTGGGTTGTGAGCTAAGCCTTAAGATGTTGGACGGAGCTTTTCTAGTTTATTTGAGTTTGGTTATTCTTTGTGTGGTTTCGGTATCCACAGCAGTGCCTGCATGGTTACTTGCCGAGTTTGATATCCGAAATTTTCTTACCGGTTTTGTAGGTGCTGGAGTATCCAACTATTTTAGAAAAGCGACGACCGTATTTCAGTTCTGTGTTGCAACAATTTTACTTGCTGGGGTGTTGGTGGTTCAGGAACAGATTGATTTTATCAAAAATCGGGATGTTGGATTCGAGAAAGAGCAATTGCTACAGGTAGAGTTTCCGTTGGGTTTTGAACAAGCCTCTACGATAAGCAATCGAATCGTTCAAGATCCTGATGTTTTAAGCTGCAGTTTAAGTCAGGGAAATCCTGCTTACATCACTCACAGGAGTACGGCTTACAATGAATATGGGGATAGTTTTCAGTTAAATCGCATATTCAGTGATTGGAGATTTCCTTCTACATTTCAGTTAGAGATCCTACATGGACGCTACTTTGATGAAGATGAACGAGGGCGTTTATGTTTGTTGAATGAAACCGCTTTCAAAAAGTATGGCTGGGAAAGCCTTGATGGGAATCAGTTTGTGAATGGGATGAGCGTTGTCGGAGTTTACAAGGACTTTCACACTCAATCTTTACGTTACCCAATTCAGGCAGTTGTTATTGAATTAAGTGAACGTAATTTCCGCACGCTTAATCTGCGAATTTCAGGACAAGGTGTTGCACGAACACTGGATGGTATCAGAGAGGCTATTCGAGAGTTGTCTCCTCAAACTCCATTTGAGTATCAGTTTTTTGATGACTGGTATGATCAAATCCACAAAAATGAAGAACGTTTTGCGTCGGCTATCAACCTATTTGCGGTTGTCGCGTTTTTCATTACTTGTTTTGGGCTTTTAGGTCAGACAATCGAAACTTGTTTAAAGCGAACAAAGGAAGTTGGCATTCGCAAGAGTATGGGAGCTTCTGCTGTTTCGATTGGAGTCATGCTCACGGGGAGTTTTATGAAGACTGCGATCATTGCAAATGTCATTGCAATTCCTATCTCCTGGTTCCTGATGAATGAGTGGTTAAGCCATTTTGACTATCGGATTGAACTTACGGTAATGCCCCTTTTTCTAGCTGGTGTCGTGACTATAGCCATATCTGCACTGACTGTCAGCTGGCAATCGATCCGCACTGCATCAGCAAATCCCGTTGAGGCCCTACGCTACGAATAAGATGTTTGAAAAGGATTTATAGTTTATGAAGACCAAAGTTAAATACCCGGCACTACGAGTTTTTATACAACGCTACCTTTTGAAGGTTGTCTTTGCACTTATCCTGATCGAACTGGCGATTATCACTTACTATCAGTATCGAAATAAAGAACCTGTTGCTGCGGCTGATGAGAGTCAGGTGTATCAGGAATATTCGGTGGATATTCCTGTGATGCAGAATGATTTTGATGAGGATATTGAGGATGAGTTGAGTATTGTAAGTGTTACAGAACCGGCAAATGGAACACTGGAACTCAACAATCGCACTGTGCGTTATACCCCAAATCCTGATTTTACAGGGTTCGATCAGTTCACATATGTGATAACGGATGGAAAGGATGAGTCTGATCCGGCGTCGGTGACGGTTCAGGTCGATCC
>JAKSBQ010000317.1 GCA_022361075.1 Opitutales bacterium
CATGCTTTGAGGCAATGAATTGTTGGAGGGATACTGCTATCAGTTGCGAGATGAAGTTGCTTCTCGAAAACTTCTTTTTGTTTCTCGAAAGAGGAATTCCTAATCCATTTGTCCAGTCCGATTTCACCGATTCCAGCTTTGGGGTGGGTGTCGAGAATCGAAATGAGTTGGTCAAGCCAATCGTCGTTTTCTTTTCCAACCCACCACGGATGAAGTCCGAAAGAAGGACTAATTTTAGGGTGCTTTGCTGCCAGTTCTGAGACCTTTTCCCAGTCATCTGGTGAAGTCCCGTTGACGAGAAGTAACTGGACCTCAGGGTCGATCAGATTTTTTGGATATCCTTCAACTTTCGTCAATCTCTCATCCTGCAGATGAAGATGAGCATCGATGTAGCCAGTCTTCATGAGTTCGGTGATTTCCTACTGGAAAAGAGATGAAAGATGTAAATGAACAAAGCGATCCAGATGAGGGCGAAGGTGATCATCTTGCTAGGTGGAAATGCCTCACCGTAAAGGTAAACACCGATTCCGAATTTCAGTGAAGGTGCAATGAACTGAAATAGACCGATGGTCGTGAGCTGGACCCGACTCGCACCATAGGCGAACAGAAGTAGTGGGATGATCGTAATGGTTCCGGTGGAAATCGCGAGAAGCAACTCGGACGGTTGGGTGATTTCAAAGGTTGTCGAACCTGTGAAATGCATAAAGACAAGACCACCCACGGCTAGCGGAAAAAACAATCCGGTTTCCATTGCGAGTGCGGTGACGGGACCAAGATTGGACCGCTTTTTGTTCATCCCGTAGATCGCGAACGAGACTGCCATGACTAATGCGAGCCACGGAACTGCTCCGAATTGGATGATCTCATTGATCACTCCAGCAGTCGCAAGCGCGATGGCGATCGCTGAAGGCGATTGAGTTTCTCTTTGAGGATGAGAAAGCCCATCGCCATGTTGAGAATCGGTACCATGAAGTAGGCGAGACTGCCTTCGAGAATCCTTTCATGAGTGACCGCGTAAACGTAGGCCAGCCAGTTACCCGTAATCAAAAATCCGTTGAAGAAGTGCAGACGAAGTACTTTCGGATTTTTGATACTTTTAACGAAAACACCCCATTTTCCCCTGATACGAATGATCGCCAAAAGGAAGATGAACGAGAAAACCAGGCGGTAGAAAATGAGTTCAAAAGAATCGTAACCAGTTAGGTTTTTCCAATAAATCACGACGAATCCCCACCATCCGAATGCACCTGCGGTTGCTAGAAGTCCTTTGTTTTGTTCTGATTTGGAAGTCATATGAGAAGTTTGGTCGGATCGTGACCTTTTGGTGGGATAGTGTAATCATTTTGGATAGAAGCAAATTCATCCGAACACAAAAAACCGGTGTCAGCTTTCGCCAACACCGGTCGATTCCACTATCTTTTGATTCGTATATCCTTAGTTATTCCACTGAAATGGTTCTTGGTTTAGCCGCTTCCGCGATAGGTAGTGTGACCGTCAGTATCCCGTTTTCCGTTTTCGCGGAAATCTTCTCTCCGTCGACATCGACGTTTAGCTGAAGTTTCAGCTGGTAATCACGTTCGCGGTTTTCCTGTCGGAGTAACTTCCAATCGCTGCGATTAGCAGCATTGCGAGTGGCTTTAATTAACAGCGTGTCTCCCTCATGAGTGATGGATACACCATCTTTGTTCACTCCCGGAACATTGACCCTGACTTGGTAGAAGTCGTTGTGATCGATCACGCTGTAGCGTGGTTTCTGGTAGTTGATGGTGTTAGCGGGTTGGCATTCGTTGGTTTTACAAAGTTCTGTATTCATTTCGTTAAAAAACTTACGGTTAAAATTGTGGCCACAGGTAAGAGCCTTTGACCAGTGATGGGTTTGAGTTGGCTTAAGAAACATTAATGGACTTTGGCTTGCTCTCTTCGCGTCGTGGAAGTGTTACGGTGAGCACACCATCTTCCAGCTTCGCTTTTACCTTGTCCCCGTTTACCTTGTCTCCAACGGTGACCGAACGGCTAAAAGACTCTGAGTATTCAGATTTGTCTTTCTTTGTCTTACGTTCTCCACTGATGGTTAAGACGGAATTTTCTAGCTCTACATTAATTTCCTTCTTGCTGAAGCCTGGAACTTCTGCGGTCAGGTAATAGTTTTCTTCGTCCTCGTAGATGTTGATCGCAACTGAACGAGAAGTTTTTTGTTCAGCGAGATCATTGAAGATTGAGAAGCGGTCAGGCCTAAAAAATGAGTCGCTGAACCATTTGTCTAGAGTTGAGAACGGATCTGCGTATGCGTTGTCGTATTTGATGAGTTTCATATCGTTTATTTTCTTTGGTTAAAAATTGAAGTGATAATGCACCCAAACAGATGCATGTTACCTGCCAAACTAACAATAAACGATAAGCTGCTGATTAAGAGTGATTTAAGGAAAACTACCAAATTTGTTTTTGAGACAAAATGTCACATGCAAATAAAAATAAATATATCCTGTGTTATTGTGACACAATGACTCTTTTACGGAAGATTCTTATTAGTAGGCCTCTGCTCTGCGAATGATCGACTTTATCATGTCGCTGAAGATTCTACCGTGGATTGGGTAGAGGAAAACCCAGTAAAGCCGTCCTAGAATACCGTTGGGGTTGAAAAAGGCGGTTTGTTTGAGAAAAGTATTTTGCCCGGTTTCTTCAATTTCCCATTCCAACCAGGCTTTTCCTGGGACTTTCATCTCAGCCCTTAGGCGAATGAGACGGTTTGGAATGACTTTTTCGACCCTCCAAAAATCTAAAGCCTCTCCTTGAAGCAGTTCTTCGGGATGTCTTCTCCCACGCCTCAACCCAGGTCCTCCTATTAGGCCGTCGATGAACCCTCGGATCTTCCAAGCCCAGTTCCAGGCAAACCACCCAGTATTCCCTCCTGCCGAAGAAATGACCTTAAAGATGTTTGAACCTGATGTGTTGGAATGAATGCGGCGGGTCTCGTGTATGATGCCCTCTCTTTCTTCCAGGATGAAAGGCTTGGAGTTGCCCAATGCTCCGCTCCAACGCGTTTCAATGAAGTTGGATTCGATCCGAGATTGTGCGAGCTTTACTGCTTTGCGATAGTGAATGGGTTTGATCTTTGGAAATTCCTTTTCGGCAGCAGATGGATCGCCAACGATATCGGAGAGCATTCCTTCAACTAGAGGGATTGCCAGTCGATTCGTGATCGGTGTAACCAACCCCACCCAGCGGGCGGCAAGTGTAGGTGCGAGGATCGGGATGGGAATGACAAATCTTTTGAGATTTCTGACCTCTGCCCATTGCATCATCATATCGATGAATCTCAGATCCTTCGCTCCGATATCGAACGATCCGACGGGTTGCGTCTCGGCGGCTTTAAGCAGGTATTCGAGCATGTCACGAATCGCGATCGGGCGAACTCGATTCTTCACCCACTTGGGGGCGATCATAAAAGGTAATCTTTCGGTGAGGTTGCGGACCATTTCGAAAGATGCCGATCCAGACCCAATGATTGGTCCAGCTCGGAATTCCGTTGTGGGTCTGTTAAGCTTAAGGATGTTTCCCACCTCAATACGACTGGCGAGATGTTTGGAAGCAGTGTTACCCTCTGGTTGAATCCCTCCGAGATAAATTACGTGACATTCTCTGGGAATGATTGAAAGAAATCGGTTGACCGCTTCGACATCGCGAGCTGCGAAGTCTTTGGACTCTGTCATGGAATGAACCAAATAGTAAGCAACATTTATGTCATCGATTTCAGGGAGGTCGCTTCCTAACAAGTCACCGACCACTAGCTCAACCTTATTGGCCCATTCTCTCCCAGTCACTCGATCGGGATGGCGCACCAGAACCGTCACCTGGTGCCCTTCCTCGATCAGCCGGGGGATGAGCCTGCCTCCGACGTAGCCCGTCGCCCCTGTGACCAAGATTCGCATGGTAAGGGTAATCTAGAACTCGCTCTCTTGATCGAGATCGACGAAGTGGGATAGTTCGTGCACCAGTTCCTCTGAGGTTGCGGTAGCGTAAGCGTATTCGGGCTGGGCATTTGCCGCGATTTTATCATTCAGGTAACGAATGTAAGATAGGATGTTGTTTAGGTCTTCGATCTTGATGTTGTGATGATTCATGATGTTGTGATTGTTTAATTAAAATGACGGAATTAGGGTTTTTTTGATGGCGGAAATCGTGAAAATATCGCGAATTGCCTGATTTCGGTAGTGAAAGATTCTTTCGATGTCCCTCCGAATCCAGCTATGAAGAAGCGGGCCAGTGAAAAGGCGGTACTGCACGTGGTCGGTCATTAAAGTGGTTTCCGAGTCCTCTGCTGGTTCGAATGTGTGTCGATGAATCCAGGTTTGGTAGGGTCCGCTCAACTGGGTATCGGTGAAAGCATAAGGAGGATTCCATTCGGAGATTAGAGTCCTCCATTTCATGGGTAAGTGGTGGATCTGCAAACGATAGTCTATTTTAACTCCTTCCTCCATCTGGATGGGTAGCGGAGTCAGGATTCTAAACTTCAAAAACGCAGGTGTGATTCTCTCTAGATTTTCTGCCTTACTAAAAAACTCGAAGACCTCCTTGATGTTTGCGGGTATGCTCGACGAATGTCTAAACTCATTCATGGCAGGGCTCCTTTCATTAGCTCGTAAGCTCTCAGAGCTCGGTCTCTCGAAGCAATTAGGCTGATGTGTTTTTCCGGGTATTCCGTTTTTGCGAGGACGTCTGGGTACTCCCATGGAGTGTGGATCTGTTTGCTGGAAAGCGGTGTAAGTTCGGGAACCCACTCCCGGATGTAATCCCCCTGAGGATCAAAGCGTTTGGACTGGAGGACGGGGTTGAAAATCCGAAAGTATGGAGCGGCGTCTGCGCCTGATCCAGCCACCCATTGCCAGCCAAGTGAATTGCTTGCAAGATCTGCATCCACTAGCGTGTCCCAGAACCATTCGGCACCCTTCTGCCACGGAATCATTAGGTTTTTTACAAGATAGGATGCGGCTATCATCCGAACACGATTGTGCATCCATCCGGTTTCCCAAAGTTCTCTCATCCCGGCATCGATGATTGGAATGCCAGTTTGGCCTTTCTTCCATTTTTCGAGAGCTTCAGGATTTTCCTGCCAGGGAAAGTTTCCGAAGATGGCCTTTAGGGGAGCTTGTGTGCTGTGTGGAAAATGATAAAGCAGGTGAATCGCAAATTCACGCCAGCCTAATTCAGTTAGAAAAGTCCCAGGTCCTGATCCAGGGTCCGTCGAATTGATGATTTCGTCGAATACTTGTCGAGGTGAGATTTCTCCGAAGTGAAGGTGAGGGGAAAGCCTGGAAGTCCCTCTGATAGAGGGCATGTTGCGATCTGTAGAATAGGAGAGGATTTGTTCTTTGATGAAACGGTTGAGTGATGATTTAGCACCTTCCTCCCCAGGCTGAAATCTCTTGTAAAACTGCTTGTCCCAACCAACCTCAGGTTCTAACCCGAGTGAATCCAAGTCAACGGATGGTAGTGCCATGTGAGAAGCGATACTTCTGATGATCTTCGGTTCTGGGAGTGGTGAGGTATGCTGATAGACCAATCGATGTTGTTTCCAAAATGGTGTGAACACTTGGAACGGCCTACCGCTTTTGTTGGAGAAATCCCACGGTTCAATGAGGGTGTTCCCTTGAAAGCTGCAGGCCTTTGTTCCTGCAGTCAGAAGACTTTGCTTGAGAATGGTATCCCTTGCGATGGAGGAAGGTTCGTGGCTACGATTCCATACCACATCGGTAGCTGATGTCTCTCTTATCAGTCTGCGGATCTCCGTGAGACTATCCCCTTTTCTTATGAGTAGACGCGATCCTCTTTTGTTCAGTTGCTTCTGAAAACTTCTGAGGGAATGATGAAGCCATGACTTACTTGCTGATCCCGGCTTCCAGGGCAGTTCAGATATTGGATCCCAGATGTAAAAAGGAATGACGAGTTGTCCACTTTTGCAGGCGTGATATAATGCAGGGTGGTCTGATAGCCGGCAATCCCTGCGAATCCAAACGAGTATGGGTCTTTCCGTTGTCATCTTATCTAAAATTGGACTTGGGTTGAAGGGAAGACATTCCGCCATCTACACGCAGCACTTGTCCTGTCATCCATGAAGACTCAGCAGATGTAAGCCACAGAATGGCGTTCGCGATATCTTGGGTTGATCCGATCCGCGCTAGCGGAATGGATGCTGTAATAGCGGATTTTGTGGCTGGATTGTTGCAAAATTTTGAGGTCAGAGGTGTATCCACTATTGCGGGTGCGACCGCGTTGATGCGAATCCCGGCACCGGAGTATGTCGCGGCCGCCGACCTTACCAGGCCTTCTATACCGGCCTTTGCTGTGGCTATCAGATCGTGATTAGCGATCCCTAGCGTCGCGGCTACTGATGAGATCATTATTACACTTTTGTTTTCGGCTTCAGATCTCCTCAGGAACGGAATTGCGTGTGAAAGTATGGCCGCAGAGGATTTAAGGTGTGTCTCTACAGTCGCATCAAATTCATTTTCTCTGGCGAGGTGGATCGGTTTGAGTGTTAGCGATCCAATGCAATTTATCACATTATCTAAGGAACCGAGCACGTCATGAGCTCGTTTCAATGCTTTTCCATAATTATCCCAAGACCCTTGACTGAGGATTGCATACGGAATGTTGGGAAACTTGCTTTCCCACTCCCTAATTTTTTCGTCGCCTCTAAAAATTCCAAAAATCTGGTGACCCTTATTCAGAGCTTGGTCCACTAGTTCTGAACCTATACCTCCTGCAGCACCAAATATTGCAAAATTCTGAGTTGTCATGATTTTATAGAAATCATGATCGAAAATAAATCAAATTAAATTATGCAAAATATAGACAAAATATGAAATTTTAATTGATGTCGATATTGTCATGTGCGCAAACCTTGACCAACATTTGCTCCAGAATAGCCCGGGATTTTGCTGTTTCTCTACCTAGCTCGGCGTGTAGGGCAGCGTCTTCGGGTGATTCGTTTTCACAGGTCTCACAATATTTTTCGAACGCTATCAAATTGTGAATCAAAGCAGACATGTGGCTCGGGCATTCGCATTGTATGCTAGAGCTTAAGTTTCCAAGTCGGTTCAACTGATCGACTGAAAACAAGGGAGGTGGCGCAGGGCTTGGATCGGACGCAACAACTGTGAC
>JAKSBQ010000070.1 GCA_022361075.1 Opitutales bacterium
CTTACTAGCGCCGATTGCGCTAAGGTGCTGGTGCTGGGAAATACCCAACACCTGACCCAACCGATTCAGACCCTCGTTGAATATGCAAAAAAGGAAAGATTTAATTACTACCTCACCGATCACAAAGCCCATCACCTCCACTTTTTTGTCGAAGCGGGTTTAAAACATGTCCATTGGATCCCAGGATTAAATTACAATCTCATCACACGAGAGTTGAATCCCAAACCCCGGATCCCCGTATCCTTTATCGGTCAGGTAGGAGATTTTCATCCCTACCGCAAATGGCTGATCACCCAACTCGCAAAAAACAAGTGTCCGATTTACGTCAATAGGCATGATCGGCAGACCACGATCAACTACTACGCGGATTCTCAAATCACTCTGAATATCAGCCTCAACGGTGATCTTAATCTACGTGTATTCGAAGTGATGGGGGCAGGTGGTTTTTTAATGACGGACCGATTGTCGGCGGAGTCCGGACTGTATCAGCTCTTTGAGGAGGATAAGCACTTTGTCACCTACAGCAGTTATGAAGACCTGCGTGAAAAGATCGATTACTACCTTGGACATCCAGACGAAATCTTCCGCATTCGAAAAGCTGGCCAACAGCAAATTTTCAATAATCACGCCCCTCATCAAAAAGCATGGCAACTCCACGATCTCATTTTTAAAGATAAAGTGGAGCCAACGTTTCAGCTAGATTTTGACGATCGATGCCAAGGCTCAGTGCCGCCTAACCTCGACCTCAGGATCGCACTTTATGAATATTTTCAGGATATTCATCTCAATAACACAAAGGTAGAAGTTTATTATCCAGCTGAATCCCCACACGTGATAAGAGACATTCGCGATCTGCCAAGGCTCACTTTTCATGCTCTTCGATCAGAAAAAAAGATTCCCAAGTCGGAGGCACCACCAATCCTTTTGCTCGATGGGCAACAATTAGATAGCGAATGGTTAAAAGACCAACCCTGGTATTCAGTAGTGGTGCATGGTGAAAGTGCGGTCCACTCACAAAAATCCATCATTGAGGTAGCGGGATTCAAGCAACTGAATACTCACTCATTCACTTTCATGAGAGAACCCAAAGAGGGTTCGCTCAACACAGTTCCCATGTTTTTCGAAAAAGTTGATTTTGAACCTACGCTGGATTCGAAAAGATATTTTAGAAAAGGGCGTAAAGTTTATGAGGCCGGAGACTTTGATCTCGCAAATCGATGCTGGATTCAAGCGATCCAATTCGATCGCTCCAACCAACAAGCTTACGAAGCACTTTCAAAGCTTTATCAGGAAAACAATGAGTTGGTGTCTTATAAGGTCATCCGCCACGAACTCGCTCGCTTGAGAGGAGAGACCTCAAAACTAGAAGACGACGAATCAGACTACACACAAACGATTCGTCTACTGAACGCATACGAATCAATCTTACCTCAAAAGAAAAAAATTCTCGTCATTACTAACCTTTTTCCGCCGCAGGAAATGGGTGGTTTCGGAAAAACGATGTGGGAGCTCTGCTTGGGACTCATTAACCGAAATCACGATGTCGTTATTCTCACCTCGGACTCCTCCTACCTCCACAAAGAACCCGCGAAAGGCTCCCCCTCTATCGAACAACATGTTCATCGCAATCTCGCACTTCACGGCAATTGGAAAAAAGGGATCCTAGAATGTGAAACCGACGACAAAAAGATCAACGAGATCATCATCAAAAACCATCTGATCATCCGGAATCAGATTGAAGAGTTTCAACCTGAGGTCTGCATCGTCGGAAACATCGACCTGATAGGATACCCTTTCATCAGGGAAATCCTCGACAAACAAATTCCAGTCATTCACCGGTTAGGAAACCAAATCCCCGGTTATCCAGCGTCGGACACACCAAAGAATCCCAATTATTGCATGGCAACAGCCAGCCAATGGTTGCAAAAATCTTTGCTTGATGACGGATACCCGATTCAAAATTTTGAAGTTCTCTACCCGGGCGCACCCCTGGAACAATACTATCGCTTAATTCCCCCTGATTTTTCAACTCTACGAATCGCTTTTGCTGGAATAGTTGCCCCCTTCAAAGGTCTGCACACACTGATCAACGCGCTGGTCCGGTTGAAACAATTTGGGATACCTTTCGAGTGCCATGTGCTAGGCAACACGTCTCATCAAACCTATTTCGAAAAAATCACCCGATTCTGCACCGAAGAATCGATTCTAAACAACATCCACTTCTACGGGTTTCAATCGCGCAAAGCTGCCGCCAGAATTTTCGACCGTTGTAACATCCTAGCCTTTCCCACCAGTATTCCCGAGACTTTTGGGAAGTCCCAAATCGAGGCGATGGCTTCAGGAATGGTCGTGATCTCAACAGCTATGGGGGGTGCCGCTGAAGTCATACAGAATGGTGAAACCGGACTGGTGATTGAAAAGGAAAATGATCGTCAACTCGCCAATAAACTCCGGCATCTGGTGGATCACCCTGATGAATTTGCCCAACTTTCTGCTCGAGGACAACAACACGCGTTACAGTTTACCGACCATGCCTCGGTAGACAAACTGGAAGAAATCATCGCAAAGATGACAACGA
>JAKSBQ010000275.1 GCA_022361075.1 Opitutales bacterium
GGACGGCTGGGACTACCAAGCATGCACCGAAATACTGATGCCGATCTCGTCCAACGGCAAGTCCGACTTCTTCCTGCCTGCCAAGTGGGACTTTGGCACGCGGGCACAGTACTGCCAGCACAAGTACGGGGTGCGGTCGCGTTTGGACTGGGCCACGCTGCAGTTCGGTGGTGAGCGCATTGCAGACGCGTCCAAGATCATCTTCAGCAACGGCAGGCTGGACCCATGGCGAGGGGGGTGGCATCCAGGCATCGCTGAGCGACGGGCTGGTGGCCATTGTAATCGAGGGTGCGTGCGGCGTGCCATCGGCACCAGCAGCCGGCTGCCCTGCTGATGGCTTGCATTCTGGCAGACGGTGCGCATCACCTGGACTTGAGGGCGCCCAACGAGCAGGATCCGCTGTCGGTGACCGCTGCACGAGCCCAAGAGATCAAGCTCATCCGCAAGTGGCTCGGCCTCGCGTGAGTGCGCACAAGGTAGCATCAACCGCACAGCGATGTGTGCGGTGTTCTGTCATTGCGGTATTGCACGGGCGAGTCCGGCAATATACCTGCCCACTGTGCTCCCCTCTGCAGTGTTCACCTCGTCCTGCACAAGCAACGGCGCCAGCGCTGCGGCAGCCACCCAACAAGCAACCCCCACCGCGGCAACAGCTCGTGCCCAGAGTGTGCGCGGGTGTGCGGACAAACCTCGGTGTCACCCAGCACACAAACACCAGGAGCCAAACCTCCCTTCCGCGTGCCTCACGTGGCGCATCACTTTGAGCTTTTCTTGGAGGTCGTCCCTGAAAACGGCGACCTCCTCTCGAGCGCCGGCTTCTTCTTCGTGTTGGAAGTTGTGGTGGACTTGCTGGATGAAACCGGCACGGCCGACACCGAGAGTGATCGTTCCCGAACCTTTGTCCGCTTGGGTGTTGGTGCACTGCTAGCGCCACCACTGCTCTCCTTGCTGCTGCCTTCCATGATCATTGCCACGTCCGGTTCGCTATTCACACGTCGAAGCAGCTGTCGTCTTCGCTCGGCTGCTTCTGCGGCACTCTAGCAGCAACCGTCAAGCCCTCTCAATGCCATGTACACTCACCTCAGTGCTCGGAGACTTTGCCAATTCCTGTGCTTCCTTCGACACACCACCCAGATCAGCCAGGCTGTGGTTGACGTGCTCTAGCAGCGCTCGCCACCGTTCAATGGCTTCGTAGTCTCGTGGGCTACTCAGCCGTGGGCTCCCCACAATGGGTGAGCCACTCAAGCTGCTCAAGCCTGCCAGGTTGAGTCGCTTCCATAGAAGCTGCCCTGGAGTTGTGGGCAGCTCGAGCTTGTTTGCTGGTGCTGCAGCTTGATCAGCTGCCAGTGGTGCTGTCGGCTCCTCTTTCTTTGCTGCTGTGGGCGCTGGTGCTGTCGGTTCCTCTTTCTTGTGGCCTCTTCCCGCTTGTTGCTCGTTTCGGAATACATGGCATGGGCCAACATGCCACCATATCCAGGTTTCTCCACACGTGACGCATTCCCCCAATCCACCTAAAGTATCGATCAATCCAGTAACGACGGGAGATGCAACGACCCGGCTCGACTACAGAGAACGACTGGGGCTTACGGACTGGTCTACAGAGTACTACTGGCCCTCTACAGACCAGACTGTGGAAACGAAGTTATAAGAAGGTACTGGTCATCCAGTAAAACAAGAATAGAGTCGTTACTGGAAATAACTGTGTGAGCCGGGTAAAGTAACCCAAAGGGGGGCTGTCATTATAGTTCTACAGCATTCATACTCTTGCACGCGCTCGATGATGAACATCCGCTTCAGGCAACCTCTGCTGGTGCCTGAGGA
>JAKSBQ010000216.1 GCA_022361075.1 Opitutales bacterium
GCAGCGATTTTCTGAACTTCATGATCCACCGGTGCAGGGGTTGTTCCATAGTAACCGAGTGCGATGTCTTGCGCCTGAGGCGTTAGATTTTTCCAACGACCAAACTTCACATTCATGAAGGCTTGGTTTCCTGCGATTTGAGAAGTTGGGGTCACGAGTGGCATCCAGCCAAGTGCTTTGCGGACTACTGGAACTTCGGCAAAGACCTCATCGAACTTGTCCTCCATTTTTTGGTCTTTCAGCTGTTTGCGGAAGTTGGAAAGCATTCCGCCGGGAACTTGGTAAACGAGAGCTTCAGTATCCACCACTTCATTTTTGTGAGCAGTAAAATCGCCGAGCTCCGCATATACTTTTTCCATGTGGTTGCGAACTTCTGCAAGGCCGTTGATTTGATCTTCAGAAAGCTCAGGACAACGTGGGTGGCCTTTCAAGATGTTATACATACGGAGCGTGTCAGGTTGGCCGGTTCCATTTGCAAACGGGATGACGGAGAGATCAATTGCGTCCACTCCTGCTTCGACAGCAGCATAGTAGGTCGTCGCTCCCAAACCTGCAGTTTCGTGAGTGTGAATCCAAACAGGGATTTTAACATTAGCTTTTAGACCTTTGACCATGTCGTAAGCCTGTTGGGGAGGGATCAATCCCGCCATGTCCTTGATGACGATTGTGCTCGCTCCCATTTCTTCTAGCTCACAACCCATTTTTACAAAACCTTCGATGCTGTGAACCGGACTGGTTGTGTAACAAATCACACCGTGAGCTTCGGTACCAGCTTTGTTTGCCGCTTCGATTGCGCAACGCATGTTACGTGGGTCGTTCAATGCGTCGAAGATTCGGAAAATGTCCATTCCATGCTTTGCGGACATGGTGATAAATGCCTCAACCACATCATCGGGTTGGTGAGCGTAAGCTACGATGTTTTGACCGCGTAGCAGCATCATGTGTTTGGTTTTTGGGCATGCTTTTTTGAGCTTATCAAGTCTTTCAAAAGGCCATTCCTTAAGGAAGCGAAGACCAGCGTCGATGGTTGCACCACCCCATGTTTCAAGAGAACCGAATCCCCAGTCATCTAGAATTTTACAAACGGGAAGCATTTGCTCGGTGCTCATGCGAGTCGCTGCGAGGGACTGGTGACCGTCTCGCAGTACGTTGTTATTGAAAATGACGGGAGAGGTATTACTCATGGCGGCAGTTATGAATTAAATAAGTTAAGCTACTATTTCTTATCAGAAAAATAAGAACAAATTTAGTAACTCAGTTCGCGCCGTTTACGCAATAATTTATTGCAAGATTTCCCTGACTTTCCCGTTTTCCGCAATTAAGTCATAGCCAAAGCCATCCACAATCTTCACATCAGCGAAGGATCCGACCGGTAGGTTTTCGTCCACAAACACCACTCCATCGATTTCGGGTGCGTCTCTGTAAGAACGAGCGATTCCGGTTGTCTCGACCAGAACTTTCAATGTCTTCCCGATCTGATCATCGTGGAACTCAGCAGAAATGGGTTCCTGAACCTGCATTGCACGATTCCATCGCTTCTTTTTGCGCATGTGATGGATGTGTCCCTCTAGTTTGAATGCCCGCGTGCCCTCTTCTTTGGAATACTGGAAGACTCCCATTCGCTCAAACTTTGCTTCCTGAAGGAAATCCAGAAGTTCTTCAAAATCGTCATCGGTTTCACCGGGAAAGCCGACGATAAACGTTGTGCGGATCGCGATGTCAGGGATTCCATTGCGCATGCGCTTGATCAAGTCGCGAATGTAGTCTCCTGACGTTTCACGCTTCATGAGCTTGAGCATGTGGTCGGAGATGTGCTGAAGCGGAATATCCACGTATTTCACAACTTTGTCACTCTCTGCGATTGTTTGGATGAGCTCATCGCTCCAGTGGGCAGGATGAGTGTAAAGCAATCGCACCCAAAAATCCCCTTCGATTTTGTTCAGTTCTCTCAACAACATCGCGAGAGACTCCCCCTTTGAAGAATCAACAGGGCTTGTAGGCTTGGGTCTACCCTCCTGCCAGCGGTCCATTCCAAAAAAAGTGGTGTCCTGTGAAATCAGATTGAGCTCCTTCACGCCTTGCCGGACAAGAATTTTGGCCTCTTGAACGACTGATTTGAGGGTGCGGCTACGATGTTGACCACGAATCTTAGGAATAATACAGAACGAGCAGGGGTGATTGCAGCCTTCAGCGATCTTGATATAAGCAGTGTGGTGAGGGGTCATTCGGCGCCGAGGTGTGTTCCAGTCAGGAACGTATTTGGGCTTTCGGCTCACGAAGTCTCGGTCTTCTAAATTTACCTTTTTAAAAGTCTTCTGAAGAATCCCAGGAATTTCCTCAAGTTGATCAAGTCCCACGAATGCATCGATTTCCGGCATAAGCTTTGGGAGGTCGTCTTTAAATCTTTGAGAAAGACAGCCCGCCACTACCAATCGCTGAGGAACTTCTCTCTTGGAATCTGTTCGCGACTGAATGGCTTCAAAAATTGTATCGATGCTCTCCTTTTTTGCGTTATCGATGAAAGAGCAAGTATTGATGATCAGAGCATCAGCTTCGTTGGTTTCTTCGACTACCGTGATGCCTGATTTTTCAAGGTGGCCCATCATGATCTCGGAATCGATCAGATTCTTGGCACAACCCAATGAAATCATTCCTACCGTTGGCATGATGACCGTTTTACGGGGTCTATGAGGAGAACTTGATTTAGGCAGGAACAGGAGCGGTGTCTGATCCTAGCTCTTCATCGGATGATTTTTCAGCTTCCGGAGTTTCTTCGTCTTTTTCCTCTTCTTCCTTCTCCGCTTCCGGCTCAGGACGTTGCTCCACGGGAGTGCGAATTTCGCCGAACTCCAGGATCTCCTCAACGTGAACTCCTTCGAGGGTTTCGTATTCGAGAAGTGCTTCAGCAGTTTTGATCAAAGCATCCTTGTGCTCCATAATCAATTTTTCAGCACGCTCATATTGCCCTTTATTGATACCGGCTATCGCCTGATCAATCAATCGAGCAGTGTCTTCAGAGAAATTCTGTGTGCGATTGATTTCTTTGCCCAGGAAAACCTGATCCTGATTTTCACCGAAAGCGATGGGTCCGAGTTCACTCATTCCCCAGTCACAGACCATATGTCTGGCGATCTTAGTGGCTTGTTTGAGGTCCATTGACGCTCCGTTACTGAAATCTCCTGTTACGATTTCCTCACCGATTCTGCCTCCCATGATCATGCAGATGCGGTCTAGCAGTTCTTTCTTAGATTCGCCTAAAATGTCTTTAAGCGGCGTATACATAGTGAGTCCGAGAGCTCGTCCGCGTGGGAGAATAGTCACCTTGTGAAGGACTACTTTTCGAGGCTTCAAAATGACCTGAAGAAGCGCGTGACCCGCTTCGTGATAAGCAGTCATCCTCTTATCCTCATCATCCATCAGCTGACGACGTTCGCGACCGAACCGAAGCTTGTCGTGAGCTTCTTCGATCTCATACATTGTTACTTCTTTGCGACCGTAACGAGCGGCAAGAAGTGCTCCTTCGTTGAGGAGGTTTGCAAGATCGGCTCCCGAAAAACCTACTGACGAACGAGCAACTCTGCGGAGATCGACCTCCTTGGAGATCTTAATCTTCTTCGCGTGGACCTTGAGGATCTGCTCACGACCGTTCAGATCTGGAATATCGATGGTGACCTGGCGGTCAAAACGTCCGGGACGTAGTAAAGCTTGGTCGAGAACATCAGGACGGTTGGTAGCCGCGATGATGATTACCCCTTCATGACCGTCAAAACCATCCATTTCCACGAGCAGGGAATTCAACGTTTGTTCACGTTCGTCATTTCCTCCTCCAAGCCCTGCGCCACGTTGGCGGCCTACAGCGTCGATTTCGTCAATGAAAACGATGCAAGGTGCATTTTTACGCCCTTGTTCGAACATGTCGCGAACACGAGCAGCGCCCACGCCAACGAACATCTCTACGAAATCGGAACCTGAGATCGAAAAGAAAGGAACATCAGCCTCTCCAGCTACTGCCTTGGCAAGAAGGGTTTTACCAGTGCCTGGAGGCCCCACCATCAAGATTCCCTTGGGAATTCTACCCCCAATCTTCTGGAACTTTTTGGGGTCTTTCAGAAATTCTACAACCTCAGCAACCTCTTCTTTGGCTTCTTCACAACCTGCCACATCTTTAAAAGTCAGGCGGTCCTTTTCGCGAGTAAGCATTTTTGCTTTGCTTTTTCCGAAGCTTAAAGCACCTTTGCCCGCGTTGCGGAGCTGGCGAACAAATACGAAATAAAGAATCGCTACGATGAGAATGATCGGAAGTAGACTTCCCACCAAGTCGGTCATCCAGTTAGTAGCCCGCTTTTCGATAAAAATTTGACGGAGAACTTCAAAATCTTCTGCAGTTACACGTCCTTCAGCCGCAAATCTTTGGCTTGCAGATTGGAGATCTCCATCTGTCGGTGATAGAAAAACCCCCTCCATTTTGTACCATGACTCTCCACCTCGCGGGTCATTGACGATGGTTCCTGATTGAATCTCACCTTTGGAAGCGCTTTTTACGACCTCGGCCACTTTCATTTGAGTGACGTTTGCGCCTACTGAGTTTCCGATGGTTGCGAGCGCTAGAATGATTGTGAAGACGACCAGCCATATGATAAGAACTTTTGGCTCGATCATGCGGTCGTTAGGGCGACGATTATTGTTGCCTGAATTATTTGGTAAGCGGTTATTCATTCAAATTGTCAAAGGGTGAAAGAATTTTAAGATGCGATGTAAGTCAACCTAAGAAGCCATTTCATCCCGGTTTTCACCCTACCTACCTCAGCAGGTATCAAGCCAGGAATCCATAACAACTCTCCTTTGTTATTCAGAACAGTTGGAAGTCGATTTCGTTCAATGGAAGGTACTTTTCGATCCATCATGGCATCTCGAACGGATTTCGTCCCGCTCATTCCGAGAGGTTGATAAGACAAACCCGGTGAACGAAAAGTGATTCGAAGTTCATCGTCGGGGGTATGAAGGCTCAGGTGTACTCGTTGGGATGGGTCATCCTTGCCAGCCTGGACCGACACGATCAATTGAGGTGTTGATTCAATAATCTCAACGGACAGTTTTTTGCCATTTGGGAAGAATAGGGTGCCTGTGTTTTTAAAAACGAATTGTGTACCCAAGAAATCCTCATTGTCAGAAACGAGGTTTTCGAGTTTGAGGTAGTCTTTTTTTACTCTCGAAAGACGGTGTTTTGGATTCAAATTGACACTTCCACCTCCCTGCAAGTCCAAGACTTCTCGAATCTTTTGAAATGAAATCTCCTCAGTCACTTTTTGCTGATTCAACCAACTCAGAATCACTCGTTGTTGAACCGCCCGAGGAGCATTTTGAATGTTATCGAGTGGAAATTCCCTTTTACGAAGGTCGATGTCCTTACAGATATTCTCAGCCCATTTTTCGAGAGCGATCGAGTCTTCTTCCAGTTGATTGATCGTGGTTTCCAGCGCGTGCTCCAAATCTTGTGAACAACGCTGCTTCCAGCCGGGAAGCAGGATGTTACGAATGTAGTTCCGGTAGGGCGTATTTTCTTGGTTTGAGGCGTCTTCCTTCCAATTCTGCCCTGCGGATTTTAGTGCGGAAACGATCTTTTGCTTAGAAAATTTTATCAGCGGTCGCGCGATGAACGTGCCGTCGCGAAACTTCTGCAAAGGTTGGGGCGCGATCAGTCCATTCAGCCCACTGCCCCGGCTGATTCGCATAAGCAGCGTCTCGACTCGATCCGACAGGTGATGACCTGTGAATAGTGTTGTTGCCCCAATTTCAATCATAGCTGGTTTGATGAAGGCGAACCTAGCTTCTCGAAGTGCGGATTCGGAAAGGTCACCTCCACTTATTTTTGCTCTCTTTTTAGTAACGCATCGGACACCCAACTTGTTGCAAAGATCCTTCACAAATGCTTCATCCTCATCGGACCTTGCACCTCTTGTCGCATGGTTGAAATGCATTACCGTCAGCTGATCCTTCATTGGCGGAGAGTAGGAGAGTAACCACAGCAGCAGAGCAACGGAGTCGGCTCCTCCGGAAACAGCCACTGCCAATGGTTTGTGTGATTCAAGCAAGCCACTGATATGCTGATTGACAGAATCAGAAACCTCAGAGGGTGGGAGGTTTTGCAGGATTGCATAAGCTGATTCCGATTGTGTCATTGATGGCGCTGATAAATTCGCATAACTTATATCAGTTCATTCGTTATCTCTGCAAGCGACTCTTCGTCGCAGCTCATCATGCCTGAAGCTCCGCTCATCGATCTCAACCGAGTTTTTAAAAAGAATCCTGGATGGAGATTTTTGCGAATTCTTGAAAAGCCCATCAGTCGTTTTCTTGGAATCGAGCAGATCAATCGAGAATACATTCGATTCTCCGAACAATTCCAAAGAGGTGATTTGGGGCAAAACCCGTTCTTGGCGGTGCTTCACTACGCCGGAGTGAAGTACGAGGTGACTTTGGAAGATCTCGAACACATTCCGGAACACGCCCCGTTGGTGGTGGTGTCCAATCATCCGTTTGGTGCGGTGGACGGTGTGATTATGGGAGCGATTCTTTCTCAACGGCGTCCTGATGTCAGAATTCTGGCGAATGAGCTCTTGGGGAGAATTCATGCGCTGAAAACGTATCTGCTTGAGGTGAACGTCTTCGGGGGCTCTGCAGCAGCTAATCAGAATCGAAGATCCATTCGGCAAGCCCTTGAATGGGTAAGAAGTGGCGGTTGTGTGGCCTCGTTTCCTTCTGGTGTGGTTTCCCATCTTCATTTGAGGAATCTTCGAGTGGAAGATCCGTTATGGAACGATCATCTCACCATGATTGCCCTTCGATCAAAGGCGGTTGTGGTGCCATTTTATTTTGATGGCAGAAACTCATGGTTGTTTCATCTCGCTGGACTGGCGCATCCGATGCTGCGAACTGTGATGTTGGGGAGGGAATTACTGAGGACCAGAGGAAAATCGGTTACGGTTCGAATTGGCCAACCGGTGTCGGTCAAAGCGTTGTCGAAATTTGAAAACTCTAAAGAATGTACACGGTTCTTAAGGCTAAAATCATACTTACTTCGAGAAAGATCTCCTGGCTCAGCGAAAGTTCACCATTTCCCATTGAAACTCATCAAGAAGCCAAAGCACGAAGATCCTGTTGTTGGGCCAGTGTCGCCGGAACTTCTTGTTGCCGACATCAATTCTCTTCCTGAGGGTGCGTTGTTGTTGGATCATGGAGCGTTAAAAATTTACGTATCAAAATCAGAAGACATCCCCAATCTTTTACAGGAGATCGGGCGATTGCGGGAAATCACATTCAGAGCGATAGGAGAAGGAACCGGAAGACCAACGGACATTGACGAGTTTGATTCTTACTACCTACACCTTTTTATTTGGAATTCAGAACAAAAAGAAGTCGTTGGCAGTTATCGGATGGGACTCACCGATTGGATTTTAGATGTGAAAGGGAAAAAGGGCCTCTACACATCTACTTTGTTTCGCTTAAAAGATGAATTACTTGAAGAATTGAATCCTGCTTTGGAACTGGGGCGATCTTTTGTAAGAATCGAATACCAGCGTAAGCGGGCAACGCTCATCCTGCTCTGGCGAGGAATCGGGGAGTTTCTAGGAAGAAATCCCCACTATACGAAGTTGTTTGGTCCAGTAAGCATCACTGCGGAATACAGTTCAATCTCCAAGGATCTCATGATTCAATTTCTTCGGGAAAATCGTTCCCATCCGAATCTCGCCAGATGGGTTAAGGCTCGTAAACCTCACCGAACGCAGAAGCTCAGGAAACTGCTCCACGAATCGGTCAGTGAAACGGGCATGGGTATCGAGGATGTTTCGGCGTTGATTTCTGAGGTGGAGTCGGATCACAAAGGCATCCCGGTCTTGCTGAAACACTATTTGAGACTCAACGGAGTGCTTTTGAGTTTCAATAAAGATCCGAAGTTTAGTGACGTCGTGGATGGTCTGATCTTGGTCGATCTGGAGCAGTCAGATCCATCAATCCTTCGCAAACACATTGGCGACGGTCCGTATCAAGCGATTCAGGCTCATCTTAGCCGTGTGAAGCAAGAAGCTTGAGGATACTCCCTACCGGTAAGTGTTTTTGGGACATTGAATAATTTCGAATCAATTTTAGGTAGTCCAAAAATTTCTGTAAAAACTAATTAATTAGTTGACGAACTTTGGTTTTTGATTTCTGTAAAAACTAATTATTTAGTAGATAAAGATATGGCACGAAAGAAATCAGGGCACCTCACGGATGGGGAACAAGACATAATGGAGATTCTTTGGGAAAAAGGTGAGGCTTCCGTAAGGGAGATCACCGAATCGCTCTCGAAGGAAAAACAGGTTGCCTACACAACAGTTCAGACAATGTGTAAGATTCTTGCAGACAAGGATTACGCGGATTTCCGAAAGGAAGGCCGTGCGTTTGTTTATAGTCCGAAAATGACTCGGAAGGAGGCTCGGCAAGGAGCATTGAGCGCCTTAATGAACCGCTTTTTCGGTAGTTCTCCAGAGCTCTTGGCTCAGCACCTCATTCAGGAGACTGACATTGATTTGAAGGAACTTGAATCGTTGCAGAAGCGAGTAGACGAGACGGAGAACCAATAAAGGCGACCCCCAAACCGCATGTTGTTCGAACTTACATTACTGGTGACCTTTGCGATTCAGCACCTAGTGATTGGTTGCTGCCTGATCTTTCTTTTGATCATCGCAATTCGTGCGTTCAGGTTGGATGTGTCGCTGCAAAGTTGGTTGTGGGTAACGGCTTTCCTCGTTTCTACCTTGGCGCCATTTTCCACTTTTGTATCACAACCTACCGGGTCCAGGCAAGCGGTGGAAGATGATTTGGGCCCATTTGAAAGTTCGTTTGAGTCGTCGGGTGAATTAGGGGCGCAGAACAATTGGGTTGCTAAGGAAATGGGTGTTCGTGCTCAGTGGAACGTTCCAAGCGAGACGGTTTTATGGTTACTACCAATGATTTACTCGTTTTTGGTGATTTGGTTTTTGGGAAGTTGTTGGCGTTTTGTATCGGTGGGTCGAAGTTTATTCCGAACGAAAGCCTTGGTGGCTGGGAGTTCAGAAATCGGGGAACATTATCGCAGCATATCTGAAACTACAGGAACGGTTGATATTCGACTATCCTTCGGCGTGGAAAGTCCGATGGCGACCGGTTTGCTTCACCCAGTGATATTGATCCCTGAATCGTTTTTGAAACGCTTTGATCGAGAAGCGCTGCTGCCGATTGTTCTGCATGAATACGCTCACGTCAGGCGTTTGGATCTTTGGATTGGGGTGATCCAGGAAACCCTTGCTATTGTTTTTTGGTGGAGCCCGGCGATGAGAATTTTAAACAGAAAAATACACGTATCAAGGGAGGTGGCCTGTGACCTGTGGGCGGCTGGTCAATTGTCCGACCGAAAACGCTATGCTCAGTCGCTGCTAGATAGTGCGCGCATGATGATCGACCAGAACTGCAACGTGCTGGCGATGGGACTTTTTAGTAAGAAGAAAGAATTAAACTATCGATTAAACGAAGTATTGAAGATGAATATGAAAAACGGAAAAATGAAACTAAGGGGGATCGTGGCGTGTTTGGCCATATCGGTAGGAACGCTATTGATCGCGGAAGGGTTATCACCCCAGGTCAATTTGGAGTCAGTAAAGCGGGAGGCGAATCACTTTTCACAATTGTCCCGAGCTAAAGGTGAACTGCTGTTGGATGCGATTGAAAAAGGCGACTATGCGTTGCTGGATTTGATGATAGAGAAGGGCCTGGAAATCAATACTCCAATCGCGGGAGACGGCACTGCGTTAATCGTGGCAGTGAAACGTGGAGATTTGGAAATGGTGAAGAGGCTGCATCGTTTGGGTGCTGATGTGAATCAGAGCTGCCGTGGCGATGGAAATCCATTGATCGCTGCCGCTATGTTCGACCGTCTTGAGATTGCGAAGTTCCTAATAGAGAATGGAGCGAACGTTGATGATGTGGTGAAGGGAGATGAAACTGCTTTGATCAACGCTTCGCGAAGAGGGAATCTATCAATGGTACGATTTCTTGTAGAGAACGGTGCCGACGTAAATCTGGGGGTTCATACCGAGACTCTAAGACGCGGAGTGATGTCGATCATGTATCGCAGTCCGTTGAATATGGCCGCGAATGTTGAAATTAGGGAGTATCTTATCGGCAAAGGAGCGACTCAATAGACACCATGAATCACAACTTTAGAGTGTTCTGTAGCTGTCTTGTCCGCTCTCTACTTTTTTAACGCAGCTTTCTGGTCATACTCGCAGCCAGCTGAAGAAACCTCCGAGCTGAAGTTGCGGACACTTGAGTCGATGCGAGTGATGATGGATGACTTTTCATTACCGTCCTTGTCTTTGGCAATCAAATCAAAGGTCAGGTTGTTCGCTGAGGATTTCGTTAATGTCGTGCTCAAAATTTTCAACAACGCGATCCCAGGAAATGGATTGTGCGGTGCGGCGGGCTTCTTTTTTGATATTGTCTCTGAGTTCACCGAGTTTGACAGCAGCTTGGGTCTTCTGAATGAAATCTTCACTGTCATCCATGTCGGCCAGAAATCCATTTTGTCCGGATGTGATATAAAGTCTCGGAGCGGCGTAGTTGAAGGCCACGATAATCAATCCACTCGCAAGGGCTTCGGTGACGACATTGCCAAAGGTTTCGGTGAGGCTAGGGAACAGAAAATAGTCGGCCGAAGCGTAATACTCCGCGAGATCTTCTCCTTTTTTCATTCCTGCGAAGATCACGTGTGAGTTATCTGCCTCGTAGGTTTTGCGTTCAGGGCCATCCCCAACCACTACAGCGACGACGTTATCGTGATTTTTACGCAAGCTGTGGATCGTTCGAAAGAACAACTTCATGTTTTTCTCCGAAGCGATTCTTCCCACGTAAAGACAAACAGGATCATGAGGTCCAGCACCCCAAGATTTTCTGAGCTCTTCGTTTCGATTGGATGGAGTAAAAAGATGAGTGTCGACTCCTCGACCCATGAGTTTGAGATTTTTGAAACCCAACTCAAACAGCCTGTCTCTCGTATCTTCAGTCGGGGCAAAGGTGGCAAGGGTTCGATTGTGAAAATCCTTGAGATATAATTCTGCGGGATCTTTTAGGAGCCCGAGGTTGTAGTGCATCATGTAATGCTGGAAATTGGTGTGGAATCCCGAAGTGA
Organism: Opitutales bacterium; assembly: GCA_022361075.1. Lineage (GTDB taxonomy): Bacteria > Verrucomicrobiota > Verrucomicrobiia > Opitutales > JAFGAQ01 > JAKSBQ01. The sequence goes on from JAKSBQ010000216.1 coordinate 11,207, forward strand.
CCGGGATTTTCAGTCTTTTGGCGGCTTGCAGAGCTGAGTAACCCAGTGGTCCTTCAGTGGCGATGTAGATCACATCCGGGCGCGTTTTTTTCCAAATACGCACACATCGGTTACGACTGGGAAGACCGATGCGAAGTCCCCGGTAACCAGGCAATGGCAAGCTGAGAACGGAAACATGCTCGATGTTGGGCTCCTCAGCTAAATGCTCCACATCCTGTTGCTTAGGTCGAATCACCTGCATCTCATGACCCTTTTCCTTCAATCCCTTCACAAGGTTGAAGAGGGTTCTTGCGACACCATTGACCTCTGGGGGAAATGTCTCTGTTACCAGTGAGATTCTCATTTTTCAGTCAAACAGTCAACGTTGCTCAGATTCTCTATTTTGTAAATGCATTGTCGACAAGAAACTATGAAAAATCTTCGCTCGAAAACCTGCGCAGAGAGCTGGATTTTTTATAAATTTTTAGTATCCTTTTTACAATTTTTGCCATCCGCCACCTAACCGCTCATGCATCCTGATCGCAAGATCCTCCTTCTCCAATGGCTATTCAGTATTTTGGCACTGTGTAGTTCGATAGTCTTTTGCATTTGGGCTTTTACGATTGAGCATGCGGGTCGATTTCACGTGATCACACTTTCTTCGGTGGGTTTACTTGGATTGATGGGCATGATTTCGGCCATTTATTTTGGACAGAGGCATAACTCCACCCAGTTGAAGCAAGCGGAAGACAAGTTGGGCCAACTCGAAGAGGAGAACACGAACGAGAGAAAAAAAGTGCTTCAGCAGGAGTCATTATTCCGAAATCTTTTTAACGGATCTCCCATCCCGATGATTTGGATGGATTTTGCTGCAGACGTCGATCACGAGCTACGAGAAGGATTCTCTAAGCTTCTCGGACAGATTGATGAAATTGACGCCGGAGAAGCCCTGACAAGTGGTAACTTTGAAAAGAACTTAAGAAAAGGGCGAATCCACAGCTTGAACGATGCTGCGATGGGTCTACTGGGAGTCACTCGTAAAAAGGTAGATGATGGCGATTGCGGATGGCTGATGGAGTGTGTGGATGCCACCTTCAAGCTGGCATTGGTGAGGCTTTTGGCCAGAGAAAGAAGACTCTCTAATTTTGAATGCAACGTGATTCCAGTTCACGGTTCTAAAATTCGTGCGATGGTGGATTTTGCGGTGCTGAGTCACAATTTCAAGGAGGAGAGCATCGTGATATCCATTCAGGATGTGACCGAACAGCGTAAAGAGCACGAGGCTTTGATCAAAGCGAAGGACATCGCCGAGGAGGCAAATCACTTTAAATCCACCTTTTTGGCAAATATGAGCCACGAACTTAAGACTCCTTTGAACGCGATTATTGGCTTCAGTGAACTGATGGAAGGAACGGTTAAGTCTGACGAATATCGTGAACCTTTGAAGCTTATCAAAGACTCAGGGAGGCATTTGTTGGGGATCGTGAAGGATATTCTCGAATTAACCCACATGGATATCGAAAAAGAACATCTGAATTTTAGCCTGTTCGGAATTGAAGAGTTCGTGGGTGATTTCCTGCATCCTTACAAGGACGTGGCTGCTAATAAAAATCTGGACCTACAATATTTTGTTTCATGCCCGAACGGTTCTTCGGGGTTCCTTTTTTGTGATCAGCCTAAGATCCATCATGTGCTCACCAATCTGGTGGATAACTCATTGAAATTCACGGACGAGGGAAAAATTAACATCGGTGCTAAAGTCGAGCATCTCGGAGATGATTGGTTCGGACATCTCGATCGAAGCAATCCACTTTTGAAAAATGAGGTCACGAGGGTCATAAGCCAGGAGTTTGAGTATCCCGAAGAGGCGATACTTTGTAGGGTGCAGATTGTTGTGTCGGATTCGGGAATCGGTATACCTGAAGAACGGAAAGAAAGGATTTTTGAGCCGTTTGTTCAGGGGGATTCTTCCTCAACTCGGAAGTTCGGCGGCGCAGGACTTGGTTTAACAGTGTGTCGCAAATTGGTGAAGTCTCTTGAGGGTGATATTGTTTGCAAAAATTTGGACGGTGGAGGAAGTGAGTTCGTTGTCGATTTCCTCGCTGTGGGTTCGATGAACGGCAAGTTGTAGTTGAGTTGGCCGACAAGGAGGAGTTATCATCCGTCTATCTTGGAAACCCTCTACATCATCACCGGACCAACGGCTGTTGGAAAGACTAGCTTATCGATTCAGTGGGCGAAGGCGAATAATGCCGAGATCGTGTCTTGTGATTCTCTCCTCTTCTATCGGGGAATGGATATTGGAACCGCCAAACCCAGACCTGAGGAACGGGAGGGAATCAAGCATTTTGGCATCGATTTGGTAGAGTGTGACCAACCTTATAACATCGGCAAATACGTGATCGAATCCAAAAAATGGGTGGATGACATCATGAGTCGTGGGAAAAACGTGCTCATTACGGGTGGAAGTGGATTTTATCTCAAGAGCTATGTGGCACCAGTGGTTGATGAGATTCATATCCCTCAGAATATTAATACTGAGGTAGATCAGATTTATCGGAAGTCGGGACTGGAAGCCGTGGTTGATCGGCTCCGTGAAGTCTCACCGACAGATTACGACATGATCGATCTCCAGAATTCCAGGCGAGTTATTCCGGCCCTGAAAAGATGCTTAGCATCAGGATTGAGCCTATCAGAATTGAGAACACGTATGACTGAAGGAGATCAACCGTTCGGTGAATACAAGAAAAAGTCACTTTTATTGGAACGTTCGATTGATGAGCTTACTGAACGAATCGGAATTCGGACCCAGCAAATGCTTTCCGAGGGGCTCATCGAAGAAGTGAAAATCCTCAAAGAAAAAGGCATCGAACGTAACCCGAGTGCTTGCGGATCTATCGGATATCGGGAAACGTTGAGCTATTTAAGAGGGGAGATTGACCGCAAAACTTTGGAACAGGATATTAACCAGAACACGTTGAAACTGGTGAAAAAGCAATTGAAGTGGTTTCGAAATCAAATGGAGTTTGAAAAAGTCATGTCTTTGGATGCGGGCACCCTTCCGATGGGGGACTGGTTTTAGAAGAGTATCGAATTCATGAAAACCGAATTGGACTCAGCGTTGGAACTTCTGAATTCGGGCAAGCTTTCGTCCGCTAAGGTGGAGTTCGAACGCTTGCTTTCTCTTCATTCAGATCACCCTCTCTTATTGAGCTCTCTGGGGACGCTTCATCGTGATCGAGGCGAACCCGAAGTCGCGGATCGATATTATCGGAAAGCGTATGCTGCTGCACCTGAATTAGGCTGGATCGAGAGCAACCGTTTGATGACGCTCAATTACAATCCAGCCTGTTCGTTGGAGGAAATTGTGCGGGTCCACGTTGACTGGGGAAACTCCGGAATCGTGCCGCCTGGAAATCCAAGACTCAGAAATTCTCCAGTCCCTGACAAAAGAATTCATGTTGGGCTTGTATCGGGCGATCTTCGGTGGCATTCAGTTGCGTTTTTTCTTCTTGGTTTGTTGGAACATTTTGATCGTCAAAAACTTGAGATAACCGTTTTTTGTGAAAACGAAAAATCCGATGAAATGCCCGATATTCTCCGGTCCTTTTGTGACGGTTGGGTGGAAACTCAGAGCA
>JAKSBQ010000228.1 GCA_022361075.1 Opitutales bacterium
GCGGAGCGTTTGTGAGGCGACGCGTTACCGTTTCCGCTCGATCTTGAGCGAAACCGCGATCGTGCGCTCCTCGCTGGGGTCCAACGTAAGCGGCCAGCGCAGCACCGCGCAGTTCGACTGGTAAAACCAGTTGGGTCGATTCCAAAGGATCCCGACCGCCTCAACCGGAAAGCTCCAAACGTCCGGCCGATCCGAAGGATTGAGCGTGACGACGGTGTTGTTTGCGAGGTCGAGAAACTGGAGATCCGAGACCGCCTCAGAGGCGACGTTGTCGGGCGAGATCTCCGTCCGTTGGCGGCCTTGCCGCATGTGTAAGCGGAGGTCGCCCGGGTTGAGCGATCGAAACGAGAGGTTCATTTCAACCGCAAACTCCGCTTCGATCCCGCCCATGCCGGTATTGGAGAGGTGGTATTCGACGTCGATCCGACTCTTGACGAACCGATACGTCTTTCGAACGACGATTTGCGCGAAATCGCGCTCGTCGCGTCCGGTGGCGACCAACACCGCCGAGTTGTGGTCTTTATCGAGGCTGTCCAGCTCGTAGACGAGATCGGTAAGGTCGACCACTTGCTCCCGCACCCCGCGGGCAAACGCTTCCTGATCCTGCCCGGGAACGAGTAGATGATCGACAAATGCCTGCCGCGGCCATCGGTCGTACCCCGCGGCGATCGTCGTGTCGTCGTGGAAGATCTCGGGGCGTCGCTGAAACGTGTCGAGATAGTTCCAATTGCGAGAGATGTAGTCGAGCTCAAACAACCGTCCGCCGGTGCGGTGAATGTAGGCGTTGATCTCGTTTCCCTGATAGAGGATCTCATCGTCGCCGTCGAGGTCGACATCGACGCGCGAGACCGCGGGGATGAAGATTCCGCGCTCCCGCGTGGTTTTCTCCGCCTCGATGAGCGCGGCATACGCCGCCTTGCGGAGACTTGAGCGATAGATCCCACCAAAACGGTTGTGCCAGTACGCAAAATGGCTCTGACCGCGCCACAACTCTTCGCGAGCGGTCATCTTACGGTACTTGTCGCCGCGCACCTGATTTACGAGAACGTGAGTGTGTTGCATCTTGGCGTACAGCCGCGCGCTCTCGGGGTACGTCTCCATCACCGAACGAAAGCTCCGCAACGGAGATCTGTCGTCGGCGTCGCCCGCCGCATCGGCGGCGTATGGGATGGTCCAACGCATCAGGTCGTCGAGCTTGGTCGTGGGGGCGTAGACGCGGCGACGCGGCGCGTGTGTTCGCATGATCCGCCCGGGAATCTGCACGTGAAGCCAATCCGTGTTTTGCGATACGAGCTCGAGGAAGTGATCGTACCATCGGATCGCCGATTCCGCCTCATCCTGAGAAAACGCCAAATTGCTCCCGTCGACGATGAGAGAGATCACCGGGCCTGCGTCCTTCTCATCTTCCTCCGCTTGCGAGATCGAACGGAGATCTTCAACCAACTCGTCCGGCGATCGCGTGAACATCCCCGC
>JAKSBQ010000136.1 GCA_022361075.1 Opitutales bacterium
AATCGGCGATTCATTCCTCTCCACCTTTCAATCAAGTTCATGAATGGATTCCATCAACAGCGAACTGAAACAATGAGAGATTCGCCTTCAAGATTGCCCTTGACATTTCACTTGCTCTCGATTATCTCCACTCACTTGGTTTTGCACATCGAGACTTGAAGCCAGACAATATCATGCTGGATATGTGGGGCTTTAAGACAGGAGATCCATCTTTTCAGGCTTTGGTACAGTGTATCATCACAACTATAACTGATTACATCTTCATCACAGCTCAATGATTTCGGATTGACAAAAGATATCACCAACACAGGACGATATTTCCAGACTCATCTTCCTTATCTTCCTCCTGAAGCTATCATCCAACCTAATCTCACTCGACCACTCGAAGAACGACAACGAGGAGATGTCTTCTCATCCGGAACTCTCTTGTGGGAGATATTCACTTGTCAACATCCTCGCTCTGATCCACTCTACAAAGGGAGCATCGGAGAGATTGAGAGATCACTTTCGAGAGGACAACGACTTGTGATGGACTCATCATGGCCATCATGGCTCAGATCACTTCTTGACAACTGCTGGCAAACTGATCCTCGAGACAGGCCATCATTCTTTGAGATTTCCAAGATCCTTGCCTATTTGTCTGAAGGGCTGCAACACCTTTATTTCATTCAACTCGGGAGGGGGGATCTCATTTCAATTGAAGATCTCCAGCACTTGATACAACATCCTGGGGGGTGAGTACAAAAAAATCACTTCTCAATCTTACATCCTTTTGATCAGCAAGTAATGGCCTTCAACATTGCATGTGTGTGCAATCGAGGTGATAGCATAGTCAAGGTGGTTGAGAAGATTCTTCAGATCGTCGACTATCAACGTGCATTCGACCTGCTGCTTGATGCTTGCTCAGTTGGATGCCAGAAAGCAGTGGAGCTCATTCTTGATAAGTATCCCGCTCTCATCAATGATGATGGCTCGTTCACTGGTGGTCGCTCGTCACTCACACCTCTTGAAACTGCTTGTTCCCAATCTCAGTTCTCACTCATGAAATACCTTGTTTCACGAGGAGTAGATGTCAACACTTTCACAAGCCTCTTACAAGTTGCTATCCATTGGTCTCGCAACAGAC
>JAKSBQ010000363.1 GCA_022361075.1 Opitutales bacterium
CTCGATCAACGGTGGGGGGTGATCACGCTTGCGCACTATTGGGAAGGGGGTATGTACGACACCGAGGCGATCGATACGCAGCCGTTTTACGGGTTCGGCGGCGCGCTGCGCGTCTACCTGCGCTACGTTGCGATCCCGGCGTTGCGATTCGACGCAACGTACAATCTCGAGGCGGACGAGATCTTTTACAACTTCACGCTCGGTTTTGCGATGTGATCCGGGCGAGTTCCCACTTTTTGGAGGTCGGAGCAAACGCCTCGTGTCAGGACGAGGTTCGCTCCGATCTCAACAATCCGTAGTAGAGCATATTCCTCACGGTTCCGTTGACGACGAAGTGATTTCTGATATTTCCTTCGAGCGTGAACCCCAGTTTCATCGCCAGCGACACGCTTCTCGTATTATCGTCGGTGCAACAGATCACGATTTTTTCCATGTTGAGTTCGTCAAACAAGTGACGTATCAATCTGCCGCACGATTCTTTGATGATGCCCCTTCCCGTGTACTTCTCGTCGATCATGTATCCGATCTCAGCCCACTTTGCATCCTGCTCGATCTCTCGCGCCAGCACGTATCCGATCATGATTGTCGCGTCCCACAACGTGTAGAAGAGTCCCTGGCCGGCCACATATCGCTCGAGGTTGCCGGTGATGAGCGCCTCGATATCGTCTACACTTTTCGTCTTGCTTACAAACGGGATCCATTTGATAAAGAACTCTCTGTTCCGGACGACAAAATCGTACATCGCGGCTGATTGTCTCGGATCAAGCATCCTGATCGTGATGCTGTCTCTCAACGTCGTCTCGAGCATACCGTCCTCCCGTGTATCGATCGTATATGCAAAATATTGACTCGTTGAAACGGAAACGTGTCGTTTACCGGTCGCCCGCTCCAATCTACCATGATACCGACATGTCACGAAGACCCAACGTCCTCCTGATTATGGCCGATCAGCTGCGTCACGATTGGATCGGATGTAATGGAGGAGGTCACGTCGACACACCGGCGATCGATACACTTGCGGGTAGAGGAGTGCGCTATACCCAGGCGACGTGCACCGCTCCTATCTGCGCCCCCTCCCGCATCTCTTTGGCGGCCGGGCTCCTCCCGCACCGCCTCGGAGCGCTTGACAACCACGCGTGGCTACCGCTTTCTCGCCCGACCCTTTACCAACGGATGCGCGACCACGGATATCGCGTTGCGGGGATCGGCAAGCTGGATCTTGCAAAGCCGGACGGGTTCAACGGTCGCGATGGAAGGCGGCCGATCACCTACTCATGGGGCTTCACCGACCCCCATGAGGTCGAGGGGAAGCTCCACGCCGGGCGCGGAAACCCTCCGAACGGCCCGTACACGACGTGGCTCGCCGAACGCGGTCTGCTCGAGTCCTTCGTCGACGATTACGCAAAGCGCGCGGTGCTTCGTGATCCCGCCGCCTCGGCACGGCCTTCCGTCCTTCCTCCGGATGCGTTTGCCGATCGGTACATCGGCCACC
>JAKSBQ010000020.1 GCA_022361075.1 Opitutales bacterium
CCATGTCGTCTAGCCGAAGCAGGTGGTCCAGGTGGTGGTGTTTGAGCTCTCCATGGGTTTCTTGGGTTGTTGTGTTCTCCCCCATCGTCAGAATCATCTCCACTGTCTCCAGGGTCTGGATCTCCTTGATACCTCTCTCTCGCTTGATTCCAACCTCTATTATAGCCTTTGTTGTATCCATGTTGTTGTCCTTCATTATATCCTCGCTTTGATCCTTCATCAAAACCTCTGTTGTATGTGCTCAACTGCTCTCTTTTTTGTAGAACAGAAGACGAAGTCATCTCTCCTAATTTAGCCTCAAGTTCGTCTCTGTTGGCTTTTAGTTTGTAGGCTTCGTCTGTCCAAGCTGCAATGGAGTTCATGAGCAATTCCTTTCCTCCTTGCATCTCGGCGATTTTGACAAACTCTTCTCTTTGTTGTTGACTTGTAGGTGGAGTGAGTATGTTGTATTTCTGACCTTGCATTTCATATTCCATGTAGGTCAGTTCTTCAGGCACTATGGTATATGCTCCTGGTTCTGGAACAGGTGTAGCAGGTCGTGTGAACTTACTCCATTGTGTTTCCACTCTTTGAGGCATAGGAGTAGGCTCGTTATAATCGACATTAGCCGCTAGTTCCATGTCTGCAGTCAGTTGTCTTGCTGCTCTTGATTTCTTCCCAAGATCTTCTCTGACTTGCACAGGCTTTCTGATTGGTTCACCTTGTGGGTCGAAGTGAGGTTTCTCTTCAGCAGCAGTTGACTCATGAGACTCCTCCATACTGGTAGTGGTTGTTGGAAACGATCCTGATCTTGGCCTCAGTCTAGTACTGTGTTTTTCTGGCTTTCCACCTCGTTTCAGCGTTTTCTCCATAATGATTGATTGTCACAAATTGATTGATTGGTTGATTACAGTAGGGGTCAATTACGGTTGATTGGCCGAGTTTGGTTGATTGCTGACAATCGAGACGTGATTTCACACTAAGACAAGCTAGTAATCCTTTATGGATTTTGATTGATCCTGGTGATCCTTCTATAGATGGCGTACTCAAACTGAACCCCTTCTTGAATGCTAGTGTTGATACACTCAGCGTATTCAGCTTCCAAACCAAGTTGATTGTGTTGATTGAGGTAGGCAGTGACTATGTCCCTCAAATCGAAGTGCTGCACAGTATACTGTAGGTACTGTTCTGACCACGTTGGTACCACTGGCTGTGGGTTCCACTGATTGTCTTGATCAGGAATCCACTCTGGCTCGTCAGGAGTATAGTCCAGAGTAGCACTGGCGTCTTCTGGCACCTCGAATTCTTGATCAGGGGATCCTGACTCTTGCTCGTCCTGGATGCTGATGTTGTCTTGATCCTCAGGCTCGTCTTGATCGTCTGGATCGTTCTGGTAGACTGGCTCGGGATCAGGGTAGTTGGGTGGAGGGATATTGCAGGGTGTAGGCGATCCTGGTATCAAGTTGTCCTCTTCTTCCAGGATAGACTCTTCTGGCTGGATGGTCGAATTGTCCTGATTGGCAGTAGACTCCGAATCGACACCTTCTAATTCAGTTGAAAAGTCGAAATCGACCACAGTTTCCACCTCGTCTAGTCCCAAAACGAAAGGGTCTTCTTTCTCAAATGGGAAATTGTCTTCTTCTGTCTCGTTGACAGGGAAATAGCAAGGAAAATCCGGGATATTACCTTGGAAATTTCCTAGGTAGTCCACTGGCTGTCTCAGGGGCGTCTCTGGTATGTCTTCAGACACTTGTAAAATCGCTGGTACTCCTTGTGCAGACCTGATGAAAGCTCTCTTCTTTTCTTTCACTTCTTCTGTATAACACTCTTTCCAGTCCTGGTCGTGATGGTTATAGACTATACAGTCCTTGAACCACAGCAAAATATTTTTTTTCTTGTCTCTAATCCTTCCCTTTGACTTATCTGCAATGTCAAATATTTAGTTAGTAGAGTAACCCTTCTCGATCTGACTCTTCTCTCTCTTTGACATGGGATGTGGTGGATGCTGC
>JAKSBQ010000056.1 GCA_022361075.1 Opitutales bacterium
CAATAAAAGCCTCTGAAATACCAACTCCACCTCCTTCTGTTCCTGATATTGATCCTACCGACTATAGTGCTTCAGTGGAAGGTGAAGAAGGTTCTGGCGGTGGATCTGCTGGGGGAGGAGATGATGATAGCGAATCCGACGATGAAGAATGGGGAAATAATGGAGAAATAGTTGAGTTAGATCCGTATATAGTGAGTCCTGGTACATTTGATTATCAAAGTCATGTAAGAGACATGCTTGAGAGCATGTATAATGGATTTAGCAATACAGCGCATGCTTTCAGTGAAGCATGGCGAATCACCATGGAGGCTGTTAAAGAATACTTACAAGAATCCGGTGACGCTGCTTCAGATGCATTCAATGAAAGAATTAGAGCGTTGCAACAAGAGAGACAGAGTGACTGTAATAATTTTCAACCTGGAGCTAATCAGACGATGGCCTATGTTGCTCTAACTACGGCGGAATCAAAAATTCTTCAGGATGGTGGACAGGTCAGATTAGGCGATGGACGTGTCGTAAAAATGGGTTATCAAGGCAATCAGTATGATCCATCGTCGATGGTTCAATTGGCAAAAAATAAGCAGTTGGTATTGCTTAATATCAATAAAGGGGCTGGTTATGTCGGTGGTGCTCTGACTTTGTCTGGTATGGTTGGTGATACAATGTCTTATGTGGAAGGTGATATGTCTGGTGCGCGGTATAGCTACCATATGGCAGGAAATCTCATTAGTTTTGCTGGACCTCCAGGAACAGCGGTTGCAAGTGCAATGTTTGCATATGAGTTTGGATACGACGCATTAGCAGATCCTCTTATGGATTATACAGTGAATGACCCCAATTTCGTGTGGAAATTGAGAAATTTCCTTTGTGGAGGAAGACCCTAACAGAGAAGATTGCGATTATGAAAAAAGCCAAGATTACAAAATCAAATCACATAAATCTTTTATGGGGCATACCTGTATATGGAATCACTTTTATTTGTTGTCTATTTTTCTACCGTAGTAGGATCAGTGAAGAAAATTTCAAATGGCTATTGTTTTTGATTTTTTTCGCCTTTTTGATTTTTTTCATCCCGCATCTTCTATTGCATCTGAAGTATTATTTATTGAATCGAAATGAAGAATTGAAACTGGTGAGAAAAAAAAGCCTTACCTATAAGTTCAAGGACGGAAGTAAGTATGATTTTGATGTGGAGAATATTAAAAGCGTAAGACTGTTTTTGTCTCCTTTTTTAAAATACAATGCATTTCATATGTTGCCTTGGAGTGGATACAAGTATTGGGCAATCGATTTTGATGATGGATCTCGTTTGTGGATTACTAATTTGATGTGTGGAAACTATGATTTATTAATCCCATCAATAGACATTGAGGAGAGATTAGACTTCTATCCTTGGCCTTGGATGTCTCAGAATGTTTCTCCACAGAATAAATCTTAAGAGGAATTGACGGGGTTAGATTTGAACCCAACAGGCCAACCATTGGCACTTTTCATACCAAAGTTCCTAAAAAATGAAACGCCTAGCCCACCTCGTGGCGCTGTTCCGGTTGACCTCTGTGAATACATGTGAAACACGTTTAGAATTCGGTAATGCTGCGACTGTTCAAGCGATGTAAGCTTTAGTGTTTTGAAGCTGTTTCTTCTTGTCAAGCCACGCTCGAAAACGGTGCTGACGTTCGCTTTATCCAGGCGATTCTTGGACACGCGAACTTGCAGACAACGGAGATCTGCACGCATGTTGCAATCTGCAAGTTGAAGATTGTCCATGCACCGAGTGTAACGACATCTTCCAATGACTCACCCCGCAAAAATGCACAGAGACCTGTCCTCCATAGCTTCAGCGTCGGGGGAAGCAGCCACCGAACTATGCGAAGAACTGGAAGACTTCGAAGGCGAGAACGAAAGCGATCTTGAAGAAAAATAGAAATGATTTATCTTAGCTGCATGATGTTCAATTTAGAACAAGCTTCTCAGGCGGTATTGAGTTTACCGACCAAAGAACGAGCGGCTTTAGCTCATGCGCTCATCCACAGTTTGGATGATAAAGTTGATGCAAACATCGAAGAAGCCTGGGATCAGGAAATTGATAAACGCTTGGATCTTGTCGAACGTGGCGAAACCACAGAACGCGATGCATTTGATGTTCTTGATGAAGTAAGGCTAATAAAGTATGGCAAAACCGATTAAGCTACTCAAAGAGTCTGAAATCGAGCTTTGGGAATCGGTTGATTTTTATGAAACCCAAGTTTCTGGACTTGGGTTGGATTTTGAAGCGGAGATCCGCAATGCTTTGATCATTATCCGCCAAAATATGCTTGAGAAAGCCTGCAAAGGACTAATTTCAGTGTCCTTTTTACTGTCCCTTGGGGAGGTTTTTATCATTAACTGACTTATTATCAACTGGTAGCGGTTCTTGGAAAAAGGGTTCGAGTCCCTCTCTGAGCACCATTTTGATGTCGGAGTTGTCAACACCGGGTGTTCGCCAAGAAATTGGACTTTTTTTGTGATGGTTGTGGTGAACTTCGGTGGAATTCGATGAAAAAGAATGGGACTGAGTTTACGTAAAAGGAACTTTGAAAGATATAAAAGCGGGCCGGATCTTGCTTCGTTTGTGGTAACCGATTAGTAGTCCATCCCTTCGCGGTGATAGGGTTCGGTGTTTTTAAACATGCGTGTGTTCGCAATCGCTTCTCCCTGAATGATAGTTTTACTCCCGGTATCGTCTTTCTTGAGAACAAAAGAGTCATAGAGTTCTCCCGCAGCTGTGTAAGCCTTATAGTCGATTTTTTCTCCGTCGATCGTGATGACCTGAAAGAATTGGGTGTTTTCAGCTTTTTGGATCAAGTTCACGTTATCAGCGGTGAAATCATCCCAGCCGTTCTTTTGAAATTCATACTGTTTTGGCCCGCTGACGGAGTTTACGTAAACCGTCTGAATGGATTCTGTTCCTTCGGAATCCGCTGAGTAGACGGGTACCTGTAGAGTTTGACCTCTAGCGTAGGTATGATCGTGCCCTTGCAGAATGAGGTCGCAGCCAAATTCGTCGATAATCGGTTTCCACAGCTCCCTGAGGTCGTCATTGTTACGGTCTTTTCCCGAAGAAAAGATTGGATGATGAAAGCTAAGCACAGTCCATTTCTTGTCGTTTGACTTGAGTTGTTCCCGGAACCACGCGACCTGTTCTTGCTGAAACTTGTTGGAGTTTAAAACGATGACTCGCATGTGGTTGAAATCAATCGAATACACGCTCTCTTGAATTTCTTCGGGAAAACGATCTTCCACTGGCAGATTGAACTGAGGAGCCCAGTGTTCGGACAGGAATTTTTCACGATTGATTAGAGATTCGTTACTGTAAAACTCGTGATTTCCAGCGACCGGAACGGTGGCGATGCTGTGGTGGATGAAACTTCCTGCCTTGAACCATTCCGCCCACTCGGTGTCTCGATTGGCGCGGTTGATGAGGTCTCCTGCATGGAGTGCAAAATTTGCGTGAGGAGCCTTTTGATAAGCAGCTCTGATGACCCTTGACCAGTGCGAAAACACCGAATTTTGTGCATCACCAAAGTAGAGAAAGGTGATAGGTGAATCGTCGGCTGGAGCGGTTCGATATTGGATCCACTCGGTCATGTAGACATCTCCATCTCCCACCCGATAACAGTAAAGTCTGTCTGGCTCCAATCCGTCTACGGTGACCGAATGGTAGTTGATGGAGAGTTCATCTTTCCACTCATTTTTACCGAATGTGATGTTTTCGGTGCTGGCTGGGAGCACTCGTTTGGTTAAATCGAATCTGGGAGCACCTGTTTCTTTTGCGATCTCGATTACACCACCATCAATTTCGGTGTTGGTCCGCCAGGTCACCCCGAAGCTCGTGCTTGGATTCCCTGGAAGCGTTAAAACGATGCGATCAGGATCTGCGCTGGGAATTTCCCAATGGTGCAAATGGTCATCATGACCGAAGACATGATGTTCAAAACTAAGCAAAGCAAAGAGGATAGGAATGATTGATTTTTTCATAAAATCTATTTTGAGAGCCAATTGTGGTTAGTAATAAGCGATGAAGTTGCATGATCGATAGGAGATTGCCAGTAGCGAACTTCAGCCCAGCAGATCGAGAATATTTTTTGATAGTTCAAGGTTTCGATGAGAAAACAACACTGTGTGTCCAGGAATTCTTTCTGCCAAATGGTGAGTTGAGGATGAAGAGAGGGATTCAGTTCTGAGATGTGATGTTTATCTACCAAAAACCCAAATCGTATCGGATTATCGATTACAAAATCGGCTTGATGGGCTTGGGAAACCAGAAAATCGTTGTGCGCTGAAATCACTTTAGTGAGGTAACTATGTATGGAGCGGTTTCCATCAATGAGCAGCCCAGAATACCTCTCGTATTGATTTCGAAACAAACGACGAATCATTCTCTCGTAAGAGCAGGACTGGATGTAAATAACGACATCGGCGATCGCCCGTAGCTCCTCGGTTCCGGCATACAGACCTTCAACGATTAGGATTGAATTTGACCTGATGGTTTGTGGCTCAAGGTGGGTTCGAGTTTTGAAGTCGAACTCGGGCATTTGCATTGAATTCCCTTTTTTCAGTTCGCCAATTAGGCGCACACATTCGCCTATCCCGTAGTGTTCGGGGTGATCGAGCCCGTAACGCGGGTCTAGTTGATCTCCTGATTTTTTAAGAAACTGAAAATGATCCTGTGCGATCAACGTAAATTGTCCGGGAAATTCGGATTTGATCAACTCGGTTACGACCGTTGTTTTTCCGGTCGAAGTGCCACCGCAGATGCTGACCACCACAGGTTCACTGGATTCTGCGAGCTTCGTCCGTATAAGAGGAAGTATTCGATCTAACTCTTCGGATACTTCAGCTGGCTGGTGGACAAGAGGCATCGTTTAACTTTTTAGACTTCGTATTTTTCGATGAAGCTGTGAACATTAAAAAGATCCTTAAATCTTTCTTTCACTGTTTCGTGATCCCACTCCCAGTAAGCGATGCGCATGAGTTTTTCGATGGTTTTGTCGTCGAAGCGAAATTTGATTACTTTCGCCGGCACTCCGCCGACGATTGCGTAGGGCGGAATATCTTTGGTGATGACACTCCCAGCTGCTGTACAAGCGCCGATTCCAACCTTACAACCTGCGGTGAGAAGGGTTCCATGCCCCATCCACACATCGTGCTCAACGATGCAGCGGTGGGCCTTTCTCCAGGCGAAAAATTCCTCATCGTCCACTTCGTCGAATCCATATTGTACTCTTCGGTAGGTGCTATGACTTGTGGTCACCCTCCATGTCGGGTGATTTCCAGGATTCATTCGGGTGTGAGAGGCGATGGAGCAAAACTTTCCGATGTCTGTCCAGACAACGGAAACGTCACC
>JAKSBQ010000143.1 GCA_022361075.1 Opitutales bacterium
GCTAAATTGATTGCCACTATGGAGAACATGTTCACAAGGCCCTTGAGTGATGTCCGCACATTGATCGCACAAGGTACGTATCATGTGCGGAGTATCGTAGTCCTGACGCGTGCTGTAGGTCCTCTAGTGCGGTGGAAGAGTGAACCTGGCTTCAAGACGGTGTGGTTTGGAGAGCAGCAGGAGGAGATCGTCAAGGCAAAGCCAAGACGGAACACTCGCGCTAGCTTAGTTCGACACTGGCGGAAGCTAGTACGAAGCCGTTGTTCACAAGGAGTGCAGAGCACGTCATAACGGCACTGTGGGACAGTCGTGTTATGTACCTTTCATTGGCTGTTGAAAACCCCCGTGGAAAAGCATCCAGACGACTGTGCTTCCCTCCGTCAAGAAGAGCACTGCCAGAAAAGCACTCGATAAATTATAACCTTAATAGAAGTTTCCCGTTATTAACCGAGTTGCCTTGTTGTTGTCTTGCCTGGAGCGAGGCCGAGTGTGCCTGGCTCACGCATTCGCCAACGTCAATTGTGTGACTTGCCAACGAGAAAGCTCGGAAGTCAATCTTCAAAATCCACATTCGATACGTTAGAGTGACCACGCAAAAGAAATGCACTGCGTGCTCTCGGACTGAGCTTGCAGAGGCGAGAAAAGCAAATGCTGTCAACGATGTTCAATTATCATGGTACCATGATGGGTATGACGTGGATTGAACCTCGTTGGATTTTGCGCGCCCAGAGTCGGCATCGTCGTTGCTTGTTCCTCAGCAGGCATAGAGATACACCTCCTTGCCGTAGATGTTGATGACAAGAGGGTCGCTGACGATGCACTGCCTGACCACGAGACCACGATACTCTCTTTCCTTGTCGTCTTGGAGCTTGTGGCCTGCGATGGCCACGATACCGGGGTCGTGACGCCTGCCTGCGAAGGCGTTGGCTCTTCCACCGATGAGCACAGCTGCAGCGTTGTTGTTGTTGAGCTTTTGTCCAGCGACTATGGCGTTGTGCATGTGCCAGAGGTCTTGCACGTTGTCTGCACCAGCCAGCGCTGCGCTGTAGTCGGTACTGACGAAGTTGTGGATGCCACCTGATGGGATACTCCCAAGTCAGCCCGCGGATA
>JAKSBQ010000002.1 GCA_022361075.1 Opitutales bacterium
AGTGAGTTTACTAGATCAAAAGCAAAAGCATTTTCAAGAAACTATCGAATCATGGGTTGCCGTTGAGGTGATTTCAGGCACGAACACCCTGCACCTTTGATTGCTCTTCAAAATCTTTTAGCAATAAAAAGGGTTGTAACTGAAGAAGCTGACTAAATTGCATAGACCACATTAGTTGGCACAAAATATGACTATTGGTTGGCCCTGTACGGTTCTAATTAGCACTGAGTGCCTTCTCTAAGCCTTCCTTTTCATTTACTACAGTCATTCGTAGTGTGTATTTACCCCAAGGTAATGGATTTAGTATCTGCAAATGATAACCTAAAGATCCTTGATTGTATTGATAACTATTTACCTCACATTTTCCAACATATGTCTTTCCATCCTCACTAATAAAAATGACTTTTGCCTCTTTTATCCTCCAATCCAAATGCTCAACAAAAGCACCAGAAGTAAAGGTCAAACGACCTTTTGAAGCATCATCAAGATTCAGTGCAAACAGGTCATATAGATATCCATTCCGATAACCCTCGGAAATAGTATTTCTTGGCTGTGTTTCAAAAAACCAGATAAACACGGTCGAAGATGTAACGCATCCAACTAAACAAAAACAAAATAATACGATCAATAACCTTCCCATCATAACTACCTTGAATGTGGAGGTTTTACAGTCGAGAAGCTGTTTCAGATGCATCGTCAATATTTGGCATCATCCACGCTTATGGTTGGCCTGTAGGTTCATTTGTTGGTTCTAAATTTCTAAACTCCCCACATAATCAATTTTTCTCACATTTCCATTTTCTATATGAACTACAAATTCATGAATATACTTCATCGAAAAACTATAAACTTCTGTCATTACGAAACGAATAAATCCATGCTCTTTGTATTCAATATTACTCAAATATACAGCTAAATGAGACTGACCAATTTCTAATTGCTCAAGGTTACTCAATGCATAAACACGGTCTTCATTGATTCCTTCAAAAAAATCATCTTCTAATTTGATTGGTTTAGGTGATGACTCCTTTTTTTCGTAAACCGAAACATACATGTCAGGATATGACTCCATAGAATTTAGGAGCTTAGCTATAGAACCAGAAACAATTGCCAGTTTTTTGTTTTCTAGATTTTTATCATATGGTTCCTTTACTTTCACAACCTGAGAACAAGACGATAAAACTAGCAACAAGGCTACTGCATAAGTAACAAAATTCTTGAAGTCATTATTTATGAATCTCATAAGCTTGATTCAAAGTTTTATTACAAACGCGATCACAATCCCACCCCCAAAGCAATGAGCCATTATTAAGGGCATCACGCAGATTTTTCCCAGTAGCTTGAAGCCCATATCCAGATTTCTGTCCTGATTGTCCCTTGTTTTTCTTGGCCTGTTTTGCTGCTTTAGTTTGACTCACTTTCCTTGCCTTTGGAGGTCCCCTCCAAGTTAAATACCCATTAAATCCCTTAGAAACCAGTGTTGGTAAACGAGCTGGTTCGCCAACCGAAGTAAGGAAAATGTCGGTTAACATTTCCGAGGCTGCTTGATTTACTGCACTCCCAGGATACCCCGAGGAGTTTTGAGGAGAGTTATTAATCACCCAATCTTTAGAAACATTTATAGATTCAATTCCTTCTTCATAGAGAATAGCAAATTGTAACTGATCGGCAGTTCCTTTGTAACCGAATTTGTTGACAAACGCATTATGCAACCAACCTAAATTGTTGCTGACTGCCATATCTCCTTTGAAGTTGAACCCACCTACATATGGAGGAAATCCAGCAGCCACTAAGTCAGTCATTACTGCAATATTCTTACCCGCTGCAAAATGCTCAACGAATGCTTCTCCATCTTTGTCTTGGCACAGCTTTTTTAGCCAATCCAGAGGAACAAGCATACTATTTACAGTTGGCTTCTGAGCGGATACAAATTGAAGCATTCTGTCATATTCTGCCAGTGTTTTCTGTAATAGGTCTGCAATCATCGCATACATAGATTGCCTGCCTAAAACATCAACATGTTTCACCGCATCATTTCCAACGAAGCCATACAGGTTTACACCGCCCTCTTCACCCAGAGGATCTCTATTTAACCAACGTCCTAATTCGGCGTCGTAGAATCTATATCCATAATAATATAAGCGTGTTTCGGCATCTACATATTTGGTAGAAAACTGAAAATTAAAGTCATCCGCAGTTTTTCCCTCGGTTCTTAGAGATTCCCCAAACACCCCATATTCATACTCAGCCTGCGTAACACCACTCGAAGCATCCACATAAGCCAGCACATTGTCGTTGCCATCGTAGGCGGGTATGGAACTACCAGTAGCTGTTTCTGCGAAGAGTAGTCCGCCGACACCACCAGCACCTTGCATCGAGCCTGATAAATCCAGTCCCCACACATAGGTATGGGTAGCGTTGTAAGTATCTAAAGCATCCAATTCGGCAATTAGATTCCATCCATCCCAAATGAATCGTGTGTCTTGATCCGGCATCCACGAGCTACCTGTCCAACCTAATACTTTCTTTTGAATTCTCCGCGACTGTCCATCGTAGGCGAATTCTAGCTTTTGCTGAAGGACACCAGCTATCACAGCTGTCGCTAATGTTTCCATTACAATCAAGCGATTCTCTCCATCCCAGGTGTAGCTCCAGCGACCATCCTGAGTCAGGTTGCCGTCCTCATCATGCTGAGGTTCAACAGGACTCTTTGGAAGGAATTGATTTCCACTTTCCTTTCGATAGGTTCCCGCGACCGAATCATGCGCAATCACATCCACATCCAGCCATTGGGATGCATCGGTGTTATCCACCACTAGCTGCTGATGGAATAGATCACCCGATCTTGTCGCTTGCTTTCCATTGACTAGAACCTGAGCATTTGCATTCGCACTACCTACTACGTCGATCAGATTGGGAACGCTTCGTTCCGAGTATTGATTCAATAGATTCGGAGTGTAACTCTTCACAACGTCCTCATCATTTCCCGTATTTCGCCTGGTGGCCGATTTACGATTCCCAATATCGTCATACTTAAATTCAAAATCAAAACTCGGAATCTCACTACCAGATTCATCCCGTTTGGTCGCATCGGTCACTTGCCCCAAGTCATCGTAGTCATAGCTCCAGTAACTGTTGTCCTCACGAGTCATCTTCGTGCGTTGGTTGAGATCATTAAACTCATAGAGTACCGAGATCGCAAGTGACGCGCTGGGGTTGAAGTTGGAAGAGGCACAACTGTAGTATGACATTGCACTATGCATATCATCAATGATTATCTCATATTACATAATCTGAGTGATCGCATCTATTACGAATTAGAGATTCCCTTGGTTTTGTTCACAAGAACCATACGTTATCGGGTTAACCGGATAGCACTACGTGGCGGGCTTGGTGTTTAGATGTTCAGCCTGTCAGCGAAGACTGATTAGAGGTAGGCTCACTTCGCTCCTGCAAGCATGGAGGGTTCACTGTCGAGAAGCTGTTTCAGATGCATAGTCAATATTTGGCATCATCCACGCTTATGGTTGGCCTGTAGGTTCATTTCTTTAAAACCTTTGTATTTGAACAATTGTTTTATCAATAAAAACTAGGACATTACATTCATAACTAAACTCTTCAGAATTCCATGAGGCAGACCATGTATTCAAAATCTTTTTTTTCTCGAACGATAAACCTCTAGATTCAAATACTTCTAATTGGAGTTCCTCAGATACGCTATATTTGTCTGCAATAATAGGCTTTTCAATCATTATAGGAACAGAGAAGATCCATTCCAGATGCTTAGGCTCACGTTGATCTGGTGAGCTTAAAAAAATCAGTTTACTATCTTCTGTTATGCCAATTCTCTCAAACTCCACAAACTCATCGTAAGAAATAACTCTTTCTCTAAATTCAACATCATTAGCATCAGAGACAGCCCTCGAGCAACCAGACAAAAAAACTAATAGGAACAAAAAACTCCAATGCGTATATTTAAAGCTCATCGATAATAGATTTATTTATTCTTAGTTCCAATATTATCCTTAACTTCAGTCATTCTAGCATCACCTTTAGTCCAAGTATACTTTTTCTGAACTTCTCCATATTGGACAAACTCTTTTGCTAGGCCCATCAAATGTAACTGTGCCATTGCTTTGTCTTCTACTACGAGAACATTGTTTGGTGCACGACGAACAGGACCACTTGTTCCAACAGCTGACTGAACCAGCCATCCCGATCCTTTCGGAATCTTGAAACGAACCGCCTTACCAGCATCCCAATTGTAAGTATCACTCATTTTGTAAGTGAAACTCATCGAAAAACACTTACCTTCCCCAGAAATCTCAACTGTGCCTTGCCCCCAATACTCATACCCAGCAGTTGCATAGTGCCAATCTTCGCTTTCATCTTTTCTTACATTCCCGATAGACTTAGAACGCGATGTGAAGGTATGTTTCCCATCCGCGAGTGTTTCAACATAAACACGAGCCAAGTCAGCTTCCCTCATCATAAGTCTTCTCTCATCAGGAACAGTATCCAGCATATCTTCGAAATCGATTGTCAGGTCAGCTCCAGAGTTTCCAAGATAATGGTATAAGTGCTTTCTTGCATTAGGCATTCCGCTAAATAAACCTGCAGCACGCACAGTTTGCTCCATTACTCTATATCTGAAAGTTGGAGTTACCGAATTATATATGCCAGAGCCAGGATCGCTGGCTAAAGGAGGATCAGTATCGCCTGGGCTATAATCTTTCAATCCAAAGAAATCGATCATATCAATTGGCCCATTTCTCACAAACCCATACAGATTTAATCCTCCCATTTCTCCAATCGGGTCACGCGAGATCCACCTACCGACTTCAGGGTCATAGAAGCGATAGCCATAATAATATAAGCGTGTTTCGGCATCTACGTATTTGGTGGAAAACTGGAAATTAAAGTCATCCGCAGTTTCACTCTCTGTTTTTGTGGTTTCTCCAAACACCCCATATTCATACTCAGCTTCAATTACACCGTTTGAAGCATCCACATAAGCCAACACATTGCCGTTGCCATCGTAGGCGGGTATGGAACTACCAGTAGCTGTTTCTGCAAAGAGCAAACCGCCAACACCACCGGCACCCTGCATTGAGCCTGATAAATCAAGCCCCCAGACGTAGGTGTTTACAGCTGAATAGGTATTCAAGCCATCCAGTTCAACAATCAAATTCCATCCATCCCAAATGAATCGTGTGTCTTGATCCGGCATCCACGAACTACCCGTCCAAATGGACACTTTTTTCTGAATCCTTCGTGATTGTCCGTCATAAGCAAACTCCAGCTTCTGCTGTGGCACACCTGCTGTTACAACCGTTGAAAGTGTCTCCATTGCGATCAAACGATTTTCTCCGTCCCAAGTGTAGTCCCAACGAGCATCCTGGGTTAAATTCCCATCCTCATCATACTTAGGCTCAACCGGATTCAGAGGGAGGAATTGATGACCGCTTTCCTTCCGATAGGTTCCAGCCACCGAATCATGGGCGATCACATCGAGCGGAAACCACTGCGCATCACTGGTGTTATCCACCACCAGTTGCTTATGAAAAAGATCTCCTGATCGTGTTGCTTGCTTTCCATTCACAAGA
>JAKSBQ010000326.1 GCA_022361075.1 Opitutales bacterium
GGAGAAGGATCCGCTGCCTTTGTATTGAATCGCCCGTTTTGGCGAGCGGATAATTACCAAACTGAACCTTGTAGTCTCCAAGCGCATTGCGAATCAGATGCAGATCAGCAATCACCCGTGCTTGTTGATTTTTCCTCTTCACGCCGTCAATGACTCCGAAGGTAACTGCGGAAAGCAGAGCAATAATGGCAACTACGACCACAATCTCCAGTAAGCTAAATCCTTTTGGTAGCAAATTCCACCCGCCGAATTGATCATTCGTTTTCACCAGAACCGAGTGGTATTTCAGTTACGTCCGGATTACAATTCACAAATCGAAAAGATGACTTGATTTTCAGCATACATATCGCTTAACTCAAGTAACCCTGGGGTTACGCGTCTGTCAGCCAAATGGGCTTAAAAAAGACGATCAAAGAAACTCTCTCCCAACCAACAGGTTACTAAAGAGGGATCACACACAGGCTAATTTCCCCGGAATCACTTCTCTCACGCCCAAGCGTAAGTATCTCGAGAATACTGAAAACTAGTGTCAATCTCCAATGAGATTGATTTGAATCAATTGAATTTATGAGCGAACAGGAATCCAAACCTGAACAGAACAAAGAAAATGATGAGTCCAACAAAGTTCCTGTAAGCGGAATATTGGAACTCTCTAACAACAAGACCGGCCAGCTTCTTCAACCCGAACGCAATGGCAAGGCCCGCTCGACAGATCCTTTCATTTCCAAGGAACTGATCAGAAGATTTAAGCTCAAAACAGGAAACTTCATCGAAGGGATCGCGTTGCAAGACGACAGATTCCGCAACCCGAAGGTTCGCTTCATTGAAAAGATTGATGGATTAACTGTTGAAGAACGGAAACGGAAGTTCAGGTTCCAAGAGCTCACTACTCTCACTCCCGACGAGCAGCTACGTCTTGAAACAAAAGACGGCCGTATGACCAACCGCGTGATGGATCTTTTCTGCCCAATCGGCAAAGGCCAACGCGGATTGATCGTGGCTCCCCCTCGAACTGGAAAAACGACTCTTCTTCACGACATCGCTGCAGGTGTTCTGGAAAACAACCCTGAGGTCCACGTGATGGTATTACTCGTGGACGAAAGGCCCGAAGAGGTAACCGATTTCAAAAGATCAGTCCCCGCTGAGGTGTTTGCTTCGTCGAACGACGAACCGATCGAGAGCCATTTGCGAATTTCGGAAATCGCAATTGAGAGAGCGAAACGCCTGACA
>JAKSBQ010000197.1 GCA_022361075.1 Opitutales bacterium
CAACTCTTCAATCGACGCAACGTTTCGCGCACACCCTGTGATGCAGTGGCCAAGTTTTAGCAACTCAAGGGTCAGGGCGCGCCCTATTCCTTTACTCACTCCGGAGATAACGACATGCTTATTCATTTTTTTCCTTTTTGAAGAGGAATGATCCTCCTCCTTGCAGTAGCGTGAATTGATCGTAATTGATGCCCGAATCAGCCTCTTTGAACTTGATTGTGATTCCTCCTTGCTCGAACCTGAACTCAGTTTTCGAAAAACTAGTCAGTGGAAATGCACTTTGACCTGTCGCCTGAGCTTTTAGTCCGTTTTTCCCTTCAAAAATCTTAATCTTGAGTGGTAGCTGCTGAGAAGCAAAAACACCGCAATATGAAGCATAGTCAACATCCTCCATTTCCACTGCTTTCACAGTAAAATCAGGAAATTCGTAAGACTTGCTGTTTACAATACTCAACACCCCAATGAGCACATCGTTGAAATTCATCGCGACTCCATTCGTAAACACGGACACCACGTATCCTGTTTTTGGAAAGTATGCAGAATTGGACAAGAAGCCGTCGATCCCACCATTATGCCCAAACCCAAACTGCTTGTAGAAAGGGAATGCGATCAATCCTTTCCCGATCTGAGCATTTTTTGGTATCATTAAATCCACGGTCTCCTTCTTGAGAAGGGTCTCCGTATTGAAGAGCGCTTCCAAAAACTCATTTACATCATTTGGACAGGAAACCACGCTACCCGCGCCATGGGGAACGCTGAGATGAGTTTCCGGCATTTCCACCCATTCTCCATCCACCCAACGGTAGGATGAAGCTTCGTTGTCTCGAGGGTCGATCGGTTTGCCGACATAGGTGATGATCGTTTTCAAAGGAGTGACGATGCGATCATACAAAATCTGTTCGTAGGGTTCGTCGGTGATCGATTCCAAGATGTAACCAAGCAAGACATAGTTGGTGTTGGAATACGCGGTGCGCTCCCCAGGTTCGAAATCGGAACCTAGCTTTCGAAGCCGCTTTAGCATCGATTCTCGGGTTTGCTCGTCCTGATAGTAACTTTGGTAGTCACTCTTGTTGGTCAAGTTTTCCAGCCCGCTTGTGTGGGAGAGTAAATGCTCAATTTCGATTTTGTCGGCATTTTTGATCTCAGGGTAGAACTCCATCAACTTCGAATCCATGGATAGCAACCCTTCTTCGACCAACTGCAAAATCATAACCGCCGTGTAAGTTTTTGTGATCGAACCGATGCGCATCACCGTTTGCTCATGGTTCGGTATGCGATGTTCAATCGAGGAGAACCCCACCGACTTCTGATAAATCGCCTCGCCATTTTTGGAGACACTCACACTACCCATAAACTTATCGTTTTTAAACAGGTGATTCAGGTAGTCATCGAGTCGCTTTTGATCAAAACTGTCTCCTGCAACAAGATTTGAGAAGGGAGTTCCCAAAAAGAACAAGATCAGAGAGAATACTGAGAATAAACACTTTTTCATGATGACAAAATGAACATTGGCAGGCTTCAGATATTCATGGATAACAAATTTTTTATTTCAATGCTCTTTGTGCATTCTTTGGATAGAAAACGAATCCAATCGTTCGATGAAGAATCGTGTAACTTCATGACACCATGGCCCGGTCCGACACAGATCTCAAAATAGCCGTAGTGGGTGCCGGCGCGGCAGGAGTTTTTGCGGCAATCCACGCTGCTGATTCCAACCCCAAAAATACCGTCGTCGTATTTGAGAAAACACGACGCTGTCTGTCCAAAGTCAAAATCTCCGGAGGAGGACGTTGCAATGTCACCCACGCCTGCTTCGACCCGAGGGAGCTCGTCCAAAATTATCCCAGAGGATCCAGGGAACTGCTAGGTGCCTTTTATACCTGGCAACCTGAAGATACAATCCAGTGGTTTAAAGGACGAGGTGTGGTCTTAAAAACAGAGGTCGATGGCAGAATGTTCCCAATCACCGATAATTCCCAAACCATCATCGATACTCTTTTGGACACGGCTTCAGGGCTCGGTGTGAAAATAAAAACCGGGCATGAAGTAAACGAACTTCGGGTGACTCAAAGCGGTGGATTTCAACTGTTACTCAAAAACGCAGAGGTTCTTCACTTTGATAAAGTGATCATCACCTCCGGCGGAGGTTCAGCTTCCGGCGGACTAAAGTTTGCAAAAGAACTTGGTCATCAAATCACCGAATTAGTTCCCTCTCTCTTCACTTTCTGCATTAATGATTCAAGAATTGAAGGTCTACAGGGGCTTTCCGTTCCTGCAGCGACAATAACATGTGGAAAGATTCGCGACTCACAAACCGGCCCCGTCCTGATCACCCACTGGGGGCTAAGTGGCCCGGGCATTCTCAAACTATCAGCCTGGGGCGCAAAAGAACTCGCTGCGTGCGGTTACCGATTCGAAATCACGATTAACTGGCTCGGTGACAAGAACCAAGACTGGGTGATCAAAAAAATCGATTTTCTAAGGCAAACCGCTGGAAAGAAATCACTGTTTGCCTCTTCTCCTTTCGAACTACCCAAACGGCTTTGGGAAAGTCTGCTTGTTTACTGCGGGATCGAAAAACAAATACAATGGTCCCAGTTGTCACGAGTAGCGACTATGCGTCTCGTGAATGAACTGATCCATGGCAACTACCAGGTCACAGGGAAAAGTACCAACAAGGACGAATTTGTGACCTGTGGTGGAGTGCCTTTGCACGAGGTCGACCTCCGAACGATGGAAAGCAAAATCGTCCCCGGATTGCATTTTGCCGGCGAAGTGCTCGATATCGACGGAATCACGGGAGGTTTCAACTTCCAGGCAGCCTGGACAACTGGCTACCTGGCAGGTCAGAACTCAGCTCACTAAAATTCAACCGTAGGAGCTTCTGCAGCGGCTGATGCGGCTTCAAAATACTCATCTCTCACCGAAAACCCCATTATATTCTGAGGGAACTGCCTGACGAAGGAGTTGTAACCCCGAAGCGCTTCATTGTAACGGCGTCGTTCAACCGAAAGACGGTTCTCTGTACCCTCAAGTTGCGACTGCAAGGATAGAAAATTCGTATTGCTCTTTAGCTGAGGATAATTTTCAGCAACAAGCATCAATCGACCCAACGCACCCTCCATTTGGGATGCGGCAGCAGCCTTTTGAGACGTGGTCCTTGCTTCACCCCACTGCGACCTCAATCGGGTCACCTCTGTTAGAATTTCT
The DNA here is from genome assembly GCA_022361075.1 of Opitutales bacterium. Lineage (GTDB taxonomy): Bacteria > Verrucomicrobiota > Verrucomicrobiia > Opitutales > JAFGAQ01 > JAKSBQ01. The sequence continues at coordinate 3,211 of JAKSBQ010000197.1, forward strand.
TTCTCCTGTTCAGCAAATCCTTTCACCGTATTTACCAAATTGGGGATCAAGTCGTAGCGACGCTGCAGTCCAGTCTCTACCTGAGCCCACGCTGTATTCACGTTTTCATCCAAAACCTGAACTTTGTTGTACTTTCCTACAAATACGCTGAAGACGATGATTCCGATTAGCAGCATTACTCCGAGGACAGCAAGTAGCACCCAAAGAGCAGAGCCCTTTTTACCATGAGATCGATTGGTCCAAATGTTCATACGCTTAAAATTAGGGTTTTAAATTAGTGTTGATCGATGAAATCTGAGATCTGCTCAAGAATGCCTAAATATTGATCGAATAATTTCTTGAGCTCCTCCTTATTCGGCTTCAAGGAACCGCTGCGAAGTTGGCTGATCGATGAAAGCACACCCGTTTCGAAAGAAATCTTTTCATTCAATACGGATAGAATTTCCTCATCTGACGAATCCTTATTCCCACCCAGCAAGAGATTCAGTGCCCGAAACAAAGGCTCCATCGATACGACAGAATAATCTAAAATCCTCCCAAGTCCTTTAGCATTCCCTTCAACCGAGAGATACGCTTCACGAAGCTGCAGCAGTTTGCCCTTAAACTCGGTTTCAAGCTGCAAGCGTAAGTTATCTTTGGAGACCTCCAATCTCTCGGTAACATCTTCACCGAACAAAACTTCATGGTGCTCAAGGACATCAATACACTCGATCGGAAAAATATCACTGGACTGTAAAAACCGCTCCACCGTGAAAATTTTAGGGAGTGGATGACTCTTCTTTCTCCAGTTTTTGATCGCCCCCTGGATTTGATCCAAATGCGTGGACTTCAACTCATTGAAGAGGACAAGTAGCTGCAGCTCCTCGGGTCGAACATTGTCGGATCTTCGGCAAGCAGCACCGTAAAGAATGACCGCTTTTAGATTTTCGCCCGCTGTGGCTTTCAGTTTTTCAACAAATGCTTCTAAAGATTCTTTTTTCATAATTATTCCAAAAATGCTTACCAGCCTCCACTGGCACCTCCGCCACCCGAGAATCCGCCTCCGAATCCGCCGAAACCACCTCCCGAAGAACCGCCAAAACCACCACGAGAACCGCTACCAAAACCACCACTCATCAAAATGAAAGGCGCAGCTCTGGAAAGTCGTCTGCCTCTTCTGCCACGGCGACCTCCGCCAATCATTGATACAACAATGAAAATGATGATGAAAATAAGCTCTCCAAAATTTGAAGAACCAGAGGATTTTCTCTTGCCAGGAGTGTAAGACCTTGAGCCCTGAACGGTCTTTCCTTCCGCTTCGGCAATAATCCCCACGATCGATCTCGTCACCTCAACAATGCCCGCACTGAACTGACCCTGCCTGAATCTGGGTGTCGCCACATCTCTGATGAGCGAACTCGCGATGACATCCGTAAGGATCGGCTCAGTTCCGTATCCCGTTTCGATACGCATTTTTCGGTCTTCGAGAGCCACAAGAAACAGGACTCCTTTGTTGTCGGGTTTTGTCCCGATTCCCCATTTCTCGTATAGCCGATTCGTAAAATCATCGATCTGGCCACCCCTCATAGAAGGAATCGTTACCACAACCACGGCAGTATCGAGACTCCGCTCAGCATCTACCAAAAATCGTTCAAGAACAGTTTCCTCTTGTGCTGTAATAACACCGCCGAAGTCGTGAACTGCACGAGTTTCGTCATGTGGGAGGGTTTCCCAATACTCCTTACCGATGAGGACTGAGCTGAAAACAATAAGGAGAAGAACAATACCTCCAAAAACTCTTCGAAAAGTGCTAATGTTTGCAAATGAAAGCATGCTAAGAAAGTTGGATGTCACTGGAGTATTAAACTTTGATTAGTTCAAATCATTCGAAATAGAAACAAAAAAGACCACTCGAGCAACGAGTGGCCTTCAAAAAACCAATAAGATAGGATCTCAGGTTATTTCTTAGAGCAAACCCAAAATCCGTGGATCACTCCTGGAAGCCAAAAGATCAGGGTAAGAATCAGATTGATGATGAAATCCACACCAAGTCCTTTTTTCAATAGAACTGCAACCGGTGGGATCAAGATGCATAGAATGATAGTAAGGATACTCATAGTGCGTAAGGACTTAACGAATTTTTCACGAATTACAACCGTCGATTAAAATCTCTAAACTTGGGTTCTGAGGAGAAAATCCATCATAATTTCGCTTTCATCTATTCAACTTTCGCAGAAGAGGTTATGTTCAATTGCTTGAATTTCACTCACTCAACCGTTTAACTACCCAACATATCCACTGATTTATGAATCCGGTTGATCGTCGAAAATTTCTGTTCCAGCTCGCAGGGGTGCTATGTGCGACTCCCTTAATCTTGGCGGCTGATGATAGGATTTACGTGGTGCGCAAAGGTGATACCCTGACTCACATCGCAAAAAGATACGGTGTTACGGTAAAAGATCTCCAGCGAACGAATGGATTAAGAGGTAGCTTAATCAAAGTCGGGCAACGACTGAGAATCCCCTCATCTGCAAGCATGATCCAACCAATCATTTCCGCCACCTCGCGTATCAAGGTTAATCGTTCCAAATGGAAATACATCGTCGCCCACCACAGCGCAACCAGCCAGGGTAGCGCAGCTAGTTTCGACAAAGTGGATCGCCGACATGGAATGAAAAACGGACTCGCCTATCACTTTGTCATTGGGAACGGCAAAGGAACTCCCGATGGAGTGATCGAAATGGGCTCTCGGTGGAAGAAACAGTTGCATGGAGGTCACGTCAGCAAATGGGAATTTAACGACCACGGCATCGGAATTTGCCTCGTTGGAAACTTCGAAAAAACACGCCCGACTTCCAAACAACTCGCCTCGTTCAAATCACTAGTGACCTACTTGGGCGACAACCTGCTAAGGGAGCGGTACAAATTTTACGTCCACAAAGAAATCAACGCCACACTCTGTCCGGGCAGATATTTTCCAACTCAGGCGATGCACAAATTGTTCGGGTAACTCCCAGCCTGGAAACAGAGATGAGTTACACGGGCGAAACAATCGATCCAGGCCAACTGCTGGACAAAATCCGCGAAGAATCCGCCAAACGGGGCTTTCAAACCATCCGGATCGCAAGAGTCGGAGGTTACCCGATTTACATTTTGAAAAGGGCTGGAGGCTCAAAAAACTCCAAAAGAGTTTACCTGTCAGCAGGTGTTCACGGAGATGAACCCGCCCCACCTTTGACAATTTTGAAAATGCTGGAGGAGAATGCGTTGCAACCAGATGTAGACTGGACCATCGTGCCGATGTTGAATCCGACGGGATTTAAAAACAACACAAGGGAAAATGCAGACGGAATTGATCTGAATAGGGATTTTAGAAACTCGAAAGCCAAGGAAACCCGAGCCCTCATCGAATTTCTCGATCGTGAAGATCCATTTGGGTTGAGCATGCTTCTTCACGAAGACTGGGAATCACAGGGTTTTTATCTTTATCAGATTCCATTGGAAAATGCCAACGAGGTAGCGAAATACATGATCAGGAGAGTGGCTGAAGTGATTCCGATTGACCTTCAAGAAGATATCGACGGCATGCCGGCCACGGGTGGGATCATCCAACCCAACCCCAATGATCTCACAGTGGACCCCAAGCTGGAGGGTAACTGGCCTGAAGCGTTTTACATCTATTATCGAAAAATGGCCAAACTCCAGTTTACAGTGGAATCTCCCAGCGCATTTCCAATGAAAGACCGGGTTAAAGCCTTACACACTGCCCTCGAAGCAAGCTTTGTAGAGGTTAGAAACTTACATCGCTAAACTTAATCGCGCCACGCTTCATTCTCATTAGGTAATAACGCTCTCTGGCAAAAGTTCTCTTGGTTGCATTATCGTTAAAATCGATGTTTTCGTAGATTCGATTAAACATTCTCAGCTTTTTCTCGTAATAGCGATCCATCGCATACATACGAGCTATTTCTGCCCTGGATTTACCAAAGAGTGGTAAGCTAATAGGGTTCAAAACCGAATCAAGTGTAGTCCAATAATCGTCTATCTCCGACTCAAAACCTTTTGCCGTCATGAAGCGCTCGATATCTTTATCAAAATCCTCGGCTGCACGCTCTTCACTGGTTTGGTAAGGCGTGACAAAGAAAGGATCCAGGTCGATGATCGGCCCTTCAGGCTCATCAATTTTTCTCTCCACCGTCAGGTCGAACTCCATGCCCTCGGAAATAATTGGCGAAAGATCGGATGGAGCAGAGAGGTCCTCCAGCTTAATTTCAACATCTGGCACGCCCTCAATAACATCGGCAAGCAAGCAGCAGGCAGGCCCGAGGAGACATAACAATCGCAGGAGAGTTTTCATAAGGATTCATCAATTGGACAAATCCTCAGGATCCTTGTTCAAAATGAGTTCGTCTAAAATGATGGATATTTCAGCTAGATCCCTAGGCTACTCAAAAGAGACATCACTTGATTGAGAGCAGAAGTGATTCGCGGATGAGAAACCTCGAGTTCGGACACCGAATCTTCAATATCGTTAAACAACTCCTTCAACGAACTGTCTTCAGTTGCATCCATTTGCGCCATGACCACATCTAACTTTTTCTCGAGCGACTCCAGTTCAGTCTTCTTCTCGCTGTCAGAGATACCTGCGATTTCATCTTTGATTTCCTGTAAGGTCGTTTTGATTTGATTCCTAGGCATATCATTAAATTTTGTTCAATTTCTAAACGATCACAACTTTATTGAGACAAATCCTAGGTGATCAGAATTGGCATGCGTAGCGATTAATGGTATAGTCGAATTTCAAAAATCCAGCCGTCAACAACCGCCCAACATTCCGCAAAAATGAAAAAAGTCGCTATCTACAATCTCAAAGGAGGAGTCGGAAAAACCGCAACTGCGGTCAACTTGGCTTACTGTGCAGCAAACAGCGGCCTGAAAACGCTCCTACTGGACTTGGATCCCCAGGGAGCTTCCTCTTTCTATTTTAAAGTAAAGCCGTCAAAAAAATTCTCTGCCGAGAAATTCGCTCACGGAAAGAAGATTTTCAAAAACCTCAAAGAGACCGATTATCGCAACCTCGATCTCCTGCCGTCCGATTTCAGTTTTCGCTCCCTGGACCTGATCTTTGATGAGGAGAAGAAACGCGAACGCACATTGAACAAAATTCTGTCCAGCTTCCAAAGCTCCTACGATCTCGTAATCATGGACTGCCCAGCGAGTATTGGAGTAGACGCAGAAAACGTCTTTTACGCAGCTGACGTGTTGCTGATACCTGTAATTCCAACCATCCTATCCATCGAAACTCTTAATCGAGTGTTGGCTTTCCTCAAAGAACTTGGACATCAAAAGAAGAAGACTGTCGGTTTCTTTGCACAAGTGGATGGTCGGAAAAAGATGCATAAAGACACCGTTTTTAACCACACGATTAAAGATGAACCGTTTTTAAAAAGTACGATCCCTTTCTCATCCGAAATCGAAAAAATGGGGATCTATCGTGCACCCGTCACCGCTCGCCACCCGAATTGCCGCTCTTCAAAAGCATTCTTCGCTCTCTGGCAGGAGTTTAAGAAGAAGCACCTAAAAAAATAAGGGATACTCAGAGCTTGCCACACCGGATACCCCTCAAAATTCCGAATAACTCTTCTAGATTTGCTCCGCTACGGACAGTGCACACTGTTCGCAAGCTTCACTGATTTCGGAAAAGAAGTCATTCCCCTTATCGTCGACTAGGATGTAGGCGGGGAAGTCCTCAACTTCGATTTTCCAAATCGCCTCCATGCCTAACTCGGGATACTCGAGCACTTCCACCTTTTTAATATTGTCCTGAGCAAGCAGCGCAGCAGGTCCACCAGTGGATCCTAGGTAAAATCCACCGTAGGTGTCACAACCTTCAGTCACGTCCTTAGAGCGATTACCCTTAGCAATCATAATCATGGAGCCACCGACTGCCTGGAAAGGCTTCACGTAGGAGTCCATACGACCCGCCGTAGTAGGACCGAACGACCCCGATGGCATCCCCTCTGGAGTCTTTGCAGGACCCGCGTAGTAGATCGGATGGTTTTTGAAATAGTCAGGCAAATCACCTTCCTTTTCCAATCGCTCCAACAACTTCGCATGAGCGATGTCACGTGCCACTACGATGGTTCCCGAGAGGCTGAGCTCTGTCTTGATTGGATACTGAGTAAGTTCAGCAAGAATATCCTTCATCGGCCGGTTCAGATCGATTTTGACGACACCCTGATAGTCAGCCTCACGCATGTGATCAGGAATGAAACGACCTGGTTTTGTTTCAAGCTTTTCGATCCACACACCGTCTTTGTTGATTTTCGCTTTGATATTACGGTCTGCTGAGCAGGAAACACCCAGTCCAACAGGACACGAAGCACCGTGACGAGGAAGACGGATGATGCGCACGTCGAGGGCAAAGTATTTACCTCCAAACTGCGCTCCGAATCCAATTTTACGGCTCAACTCCAAAACCTTCTTCTCAAGTTCTACATCACGGAAAGCCTGACCTCCATCATTCCCTTCGGTCGGAAGGTTGTCGAGATACTTGGTGCTCGCGAGTTTGACAGTCTTGAGATTTGCCTCCGCGCTGGTTCCGCCGATCACAAATGCGATGTGATAAGGAGGGCATGCTGCCGTACCGAGGGTACCCATTTTGCGGACCATGAATTGCAACAGCTTCTCGGGAGTAAGCAGTGCTTTGGTTTCCTGGTAGAGGAAAGTCTTATTCGCGGATCCACCACCTTTCGCTACGAACAGAAATTTGTAATCGTCAGCAGAAGTTGCGTAGAGATCGATCTGCGCAGGAAGGTTCGTTCCACTGTTCTTCTCGGTATACATGTCCAGAGGGATGGTCTGCGAATAGCGAAGATTTTCCTGAGTGTAAGTGTTGTAGACACCTTTGGAGAGTGCTTCTTCGTCACCACCGCCAGTCCAAACGTTCTGGCCTTTCTTACCTACAATGGTTGCGGTCCCGGTATCTTGACAGAACGGCAGGATCCCGTGAGCCGACACTTCTGCATTTTTCAGCATCGTGAGCGCGACGTTTTTGTCGTTTTGAGAAGCCTCAGGATCCTCGAGGATCGCAGCCACCTGCTCCAGGTGTCTGGGCCTGAGGAAAAACGAAATGTCTCTCATCGCAGTCTGCGCCAAGGCCGTTAACGCTTCCGGTTGAACTTTGAGGATCTCTTTCCCTTCAAATTCGGCTGTTGATACGTAGTCGTCAGTCAACAATCGATACTCGGTGTCATCCGCACTGAGTGGAAATGGATCTTGATATTTAAATGTAGGAGTTCCCATAAGTCTTCAGCTTCCTAATTGTGTTGTTTTTGTGTCCGATTTAACGAAACAGAAAATATTCAAAATGGTCATTTTAGAGAGATGATCAATCAATTTCACTAATCGATCGCATTACTAAAATCCGTTTCTCTAATCATCCAACTCTCCTTTGCTCATTCATGGGGTTAAATATTCGTAACATCCTTATTTTTGAGTTGTGTCTGCCAGCAAATGACAGAGAGGTTTCAGATTGGCTAGACAATGCGGGCCTCCTGGACAGGCTATTCGCGAGAGCTAGTGGCGCGCGATGAATAGGATACATAAATTTCTTGGAACCATGTCTTTACTGCTACTGGCAGCGACGAACGGACATGCGATTGAGAAACTGGTGATCAAGGGGTCCGATACACTCGGCGCAAAACTCATTCCTCAACTTGCAGAGGAGTTCCGTGCCCAGCATCCCGATATCATTTTCGAAATACAGGCTGAGGGCTCAACCACCGGAATATCCGCCATCATCGATGGGACTGCAGATATCGCAACCTCAAGTCGCAAGGCGAGCATTAGAGAACGAACTGCGGCACGTGCAAAGGGAGTCACACTCAATGAAATAGTAGTCGCTTATGATGGAATTGCCGTAGTGGTAAACGAATCGAATGTCCTGGACAACATTCGATATCGCGACCTCGAAAGAATCTTTACGGGAGATGTTGTCGACTGGTCTGCCATCGCACCAATGTCCGGCCCAATTTCGCTTTACACACGAAACACTGCCTCGGGAACTTATCAGGACTTTAAGAAACTCGCAATGAGGCGAAGAGATTACGCTCACAAATCCCAAAAAATGGCCGGGAATGAACAAATTGTCCAGGAAGTCGGTAAAAACATAAATGGCATCGGATACGTCGGACTTTCCTATCTTAAGTCAGAGGGAATAAAAGCACTTCCTGTCGACCATGTACTTCCGAACGCCGAAACCATTGTTAACCAGTCCTATTCCCTCACAAGACCCAACTACTTTTACACCAACGGATCGACGTCCGGCATCACGAAGTCCTTCATCGAATTTGTGCTTTCAGAAAAGGGACAAACCATTATCGAGAGAGTGGGATTCGTCACCATCCCTCAGGATGCCTTGAATCTTTAGTTTTCTTGTAAAGAACGGATATTCCGTTTGAAATCCGAAGAATAATCCTATCGGAATACGCATCAGATGGAATCCAACTCCAACAAAGAATCTAGCATTAAAGACATTTTGTCGCCCTCCCCTAAATTCTGGGGAATACGGACGGAACAGTGGATCAAGGTGTTTTTTTTCGGCAACGCTTGGATGTCCATCCTCATTCTCTTCCTAATTGCAGTTTTTCTTTTTAGAGAAGGGGCCAGTTTCTTCTCCCTCCGGAATGGCAGTCACCAATTGTATCGAAGAGCAGGGCTTGAGTTTGTCGAGGAATTTAAACTCACCCAAGAACACTTCACCTCAATTTATCGATACCTCAACGAAGTCCGAACCAATCAAATCAATATTCTGCGTGAAAAAGGGATGTCCTTCCAGGAAGCTCAAGAGAAGTGCGTGGAAATTGAAGATTATGCGTATTCATTCTACGATTTATCCGTCAGACTTGGCGAATTAACTTCGGAGCTTTCCGACTTTGTAACGACCTTCAGGGATCAGTTTCTCTCGAATGAAAACTTAAGAGATTATCAACAAACGCTGGTCGAAGCGGGTAAAGTTGAGGAAGCAGAAGCAGTTCAGATCGATCCCGTAGACTTTGAACTCATCCGCACACTGTTGATTGAGCAAAGGGAAGTATACAACGAGACTACGACTGCACTAGTTGAGGATATCTCATCTTTCCGAAAAACTTTTCCCGAACTCCCAAGCGGGGAAACCCAAACAATCCACAGTCGATTCATCCAAGAAACCGACGCATTTATTGCATCTATCCCTGAGCATGCCAAACGACTGCAGGAATGGGACCCCGATAAGCCAATTGGTTGGTCCAGTTCGTTCACCTCTTTTCTTTTTGGACGTAATTGGGTCACCAACAGTTTCTGGCAGGACTGGTATGGATTTCTCCCTTTGTTAACAGGTTCTCTGTTGGTTTCCGCTATCGCACTAACCATCGCGATTCCTGTTGGTGTCTTTGCAGCAATCTACGTCAATCAGGTTGCCCCCAGTCGGGAACAAAAGATTGTCAAACCCTGCATCGAATTCATCTCCGCAGTTCCTTCCGTAGTTTTAGGGTTCTTTGGAATAGCAGTCCTCAGTGAATTATTAAAAACCATCTCTGGGTGGCCGGGTTTGGACTGGCTGCCATTCTTCCCGATCACAGAAAGACTAAATGCGTTCACTGCGGGTTGTCTCCTCGCCCTGATGGCGATTCCTACGATATTCACTCTCGCGGAAGACGCTTTGGACATGGTTCCCCGAGCACACATTGAGGCTTCCTACTCCATGGGCGCGACAAGACTGCAAACCATCATTCACATCGTATTGCCTTCTGCATTATCAGGCATCATTTCCGCTATTCTTCTTGGATTCGGAAGAGTGATTGGTGAAACTATGGTGGTTCTACTCTGTGCAGGGAATCGCATCATCATACCAGATATTTCAGAAGGCTTGGGAGTCATGGTGGAGCCCGTTCACACCATGACCGGAATCATCGCCCAAGAGATGGGTGAAGTCGAGCGGGGCTCTATCCATTACCGAGCTTTATTCGTACTGGGAATGTTCCTGTTTGTGATCTCACTGACGATCAACGGAATTGCCCAAAGGATCGTGAAACGAGTAAAAACCACCAATCTATGACCACCGAACCACAAGAAGCTCCGACCTTTTTTGCTGCGGAGAAAAATCCGATTCGCAAAATAGAATCTGCGGTTCTGCTGCTGTTTCGTCTGTGCACATGGAGTATCCTAATCGCAGCTGCAGCTGTTTTTTTAACGATCCTCATCAAGGGCCTTCCGATCATCATTTCCTCGCAGTTTCCTTTCATCAATACTGATTTCCTTACCCAATCTCCCGAAACCCTCCACGTATTCGAACACAAAGGAATATCCTACGAACTAGCAGACTCTGATTTCAGGGCGTTCCAAGAGAAGACGGGAAAGACGATCCCTTCAGCAACCTACGCTCACTCGGGTGGAGGTCTATTTCCGGCGATTATCGGCACACTCCTGCTGGTGATCGGCTCCATGTTCATCGCGCTCGTGTTTGGAGTCCTGAGTGCCATCTACCTAAGCGAATACAGCAAACCAGGGAAACTCATTGATTTCATTCGATTATCGATCCTAAACCTTGCTGGCGTTCCATCGATTGTGTTTGGATTGTTCGGATTCGGTCTATTTGTGATTGGGCTCAACTGGAACGTTTCGCTGCTTTCAGGATGGTTTACTCTAGCGTTTATGGTATTGCCCATCATCATCACTGCTAGTGAAGAGTCATTAAAATCGGTTCCGCAAGGATTTAGAGAGGGCAGTTTAGCCCTCGGCGGAAGCAAATGGAAAACCATTCGACGGGTGGTTTTGCCCTACGCGCTTCCAGGTATTCTCACTTCATCCATTTTGGGGGTTGCAAGAGTTGCCGGAGAGACGGCGCCCATCATGTTCACCGCTGCCTACGCAGTGAGAGACAGCCTTCCCTGGGAAATCGAGCGATGGAGTGATTTTCTTTCCAAGGTGTCATGGCCCTGCCCTACCACATTTACATCGTTAGTTCCAAAATTCCTCAAAACGAATACACCGAACGTATGCAGTATGGAGCAGCATTGGTGCTGTTGGTCGTCGTGTTCGCGATTGCTCTTGTTTCCATGTTGTTACGCGGACATATTCGCAAGAGAAACACTTGGTAACCCATTACAAACGTACAATTACGGTCTCAAATGACTGATCCAAATCCAAATCGTCCTATACCGGAAACCGCAGTGGAGGTCAGTAGCATCGATTTCTACTACGGAAAGACCAAAGCTTTGGATGACATCACGCTCGATATCCCCAAAAATCAAATCACTTCCCTGATCGGACCTTCAGGTTGTGGAAAGACCACCTTTATTCGTTGCCTCAACCGAATGAACGACCTCATCGAGGGCGCACAACTTACACGCGGAACCATCAGGATTTCCGGGGTAGACATTTACGATAAACGCGTTGACGTTATTGAGCTCAGGAAAAAAGTGGGGATGGTTTTCCAGAAATCTAACCCTTTTCCAATGTCGATTTACGAAAACATCGCCTATGGACTCCGCATGCAGAGCATTCGTAAAAAAACGATCATTGACGAAGCCGTTGAGCGAAGCCTGCGCAATGCCGCGCTGTGGAACGAGGTAAAAGATCGCCTGCATTCAAACGCCCTTGGCCTCAGTGGAGGTCAACAGCAACGCCTCTGTATCGCTCGTGCACTCGCCATCGAACCAACGATCATGCTAATGGATGAGCCCTGCTCCGCACTGGATCCAATCGCGACCGCGCGCGTCGAAGAGCTCTTGTTTAACCTAAAAGAAAACTACACGATTGTCATCGTTACACACAGCATGCAACAAGCGGCTCGACTTTCGGATCACACTGCGTTTTTCTACCTGGGTAAACTTGAAGAATTCGGGGATACGTCCAAGCTATTTATGAATCCCGGAAACCCACAAACCGAAGCCTACATCTCGGGACGATTCGGTTGAGTATAGATGAGAAGATTTTTTGACCCAGAGCTAGAATCCTACCGATCACAAATCGTGAGGATGCTGCTCCTCACGCACCAACAACTTAATTTAGCGTCTGAAGCGCTCCTTGAACACGACACGAGTAAAGCAAACAAAGTGCTGGAGATCGAAGAGGAGGTGGATCGACTTGAAATCGAGATCGATCAAGAAGCGATACGATTTTTAGGATTGAGAGCGCCAATCGCCAGTGAACTCCGCTTAATCATGGCTGGCTCCCGTATGAGTCACGAGTTTGAACGTATCGGAGACGAAGCGAAAAAAATCGCCAAACGCGCAGTTCGCAATCCAGGCTCCTTTCCAGAAGGTTTTGTGAATCGGTTCAGGGAAATGCACCGCGTCGCCGACAGCATGCTTGAGGACCTTCACAAAGCCATCAACAACGCTTCCGAATCCATAGCGGTAGATATCATCAAACGGGACATCGAAATCGACCTTTTAAATAAGGAGAACTACCCTCTTCTGATGGAGAAGGTCGAACAATCAGAGCTCGTGATCAAAACGGGATTTGAATTAGTCGCTTGCAGTAGAGCAATCGAACGAATCGGAGACCACGCGCAAAACATCGCCGAAATTCTCATCTTTTTCATTACTGGGCAGGATATTCGCATCGACGACTAGTTGATCCGAGAGGCGATGGACCGATCGCTTCGCAGAAATAAGCCGGATTCTGTACCCGATGGGTGCCGTTCATTTATCTGATCCCGCAGAAGCGGGAATCCCTCACCGAAATGAGGCGCGGCATACCCGAAACTTAAGAGCGGGCCACTCAGTTTCCTATTTTGCCTTGCACCGGATGGGGTTTATCCTGCCATGACAATCACTTGCCATGCGGTGGGCTCTTAACCCGCCATTTCACCCTTACCCTTCGATAAACTTGGGGCGGTATATTTTCTGTGACACTATCCGTCACCGGAGCATTACTTCCGGTGCCCTTGCTTTCACAAGGCATCCTGCCCTGAGGTGTCCGGACTTTCCTCTATCCTACTTTAAAAGAACAGCGAACGACTTTCTACGAAGCGATCTGAAGAGCATCATGCCCTAATTCAGGGCGGTATCAAGCGCAATAACTTGAGCGTAGAAACGCGTCAGGAGTCGAAATAAACGAGTCGCGAACACTGATCGCAGTAGGTTATTTCACCCATCTTAGCCTTCTTCAAGACGTCGTTGGAAACTCTCATATGGCATCCACCACAGTTTTGCCCAGTTAATTCGACAATGTAAGGAGGGCGTTTTACCCTTCGGCTCAGACCTTCGAATAATCGAAAATCGGCTTCACCCACCGTTGATTTCTGTTCATCAAAAGCTGAATTCGCACTTGAAAGTTCAGCTTTCAGATTCTCCAATTTGTGTTCGCACTCTCCGATCAACTTTCGCTGGTAGTCCACCTGCTTCTGAACCTCCACTTTGAGCTCATCGAGTTCGGCGTTTTTCTCATCCATCGCCTCCATGATCTCGAGTTCACGGGTTTCAAGATCACTGATTTTCTCCTCGGTCAGCTCGATTTCATGAGTCAGTGCGCGATACTCTTCGTTCTTTTTAACCTCAAGTTGCTGATTTTTGTAGCGACCAATTTGAGCCTCTGCAGACTCCACTTCGAGTTCCAAATCTTTGCGGCGAACTTCCAGTTCCTTCAACTCTTTGATGGTGCCATCAAGATGGGCTTCCTCATCTGTTATCTTTTGCTCCAGTTTTTGGATTTCCTGAGGCAAACGGCTTATTTCAGCCTCCAGACCTGCTACTTTATCAAACCGATCTTGTAGGATCAGCAGTCCTCTTATCGTATCGCTTACCACGAGCGAAAGTAGAAATCGAATTATACACGAAAGCAACGAAAACAAATTTCAACACCCACCCATTCCGACGTCAAAAATGAGCAATTCAGTTGAGAAACTGTCTAAAAAAGCTCTGTTCAGTGATTGATAAGTTAAAAACACTTTCTTGCAATTCCTGTCGGAAAACCAAAAATCTGTCCCATCATCTATGAGCAGCAGTGAGTTTATACTCGATTTTGAAAAACCAATACGAACTCTCGAAGAGCAAATCGAATCTCTCGGTAAAACTTCGAATAGTTCGAAGGTAGACGTGGAAGACGAATTGGGCGCGATTCGTAAAAAGCTGGAAGACACTCAACGTGAAGTCTATTCACATCTAACTCCATGGCAAAGAGTTCAGATCGCCCGACATCCGCAACGCCCAACCACACTCGATTACGTTGAGAGAATCTTTACGGACTTTCAGGAACTGCACGGAGATCGTTCATTCAAGGACGACCAAGCCCTCATCGGTGGGCCCGCATTTTTTGAAGGAAGTCCGGTTATGGTGATTGGTCACCAAAAAGGTCGAAACACAAAAGAAAACCTCGCTCGGAATTTCGGCTGCCCTCATCCGGAAGGCTACCGAAAAGCGCTCCGGCTCATGAAACAAGCCGAGAAGTTTGGCCTTCCAATTGTCACCTTGATCGACACACCAGGTGCCTACCCCGGTATTGGAGCCGAAGAACGCCACGTTGCTGAAGCGATTGCGCTCAACATCAGAGAAATGAGTTCGTTAACGGTTCCAATCGTGAGTGTGATTATAGGTGAAGGCGGTTCTGGTGGTGCGCTCGGCATCGCCGTCGCAAACCAGGTGAGTATTTTTGAAAACGCCTACTACTCTGTAATTTCGCCCGAAGGATGCGCCGCCATTCTTTGGAAAGATCGTGCTGCAGCTGCTGAAGCCGCAAGTGCTCTCAAGCTCGGAGCGCAAGAACTCATCAAATTCGATATTGTCGACGCTATTCTCGACGAACCAATCGGTGGCGCTCACCGTGATTGGGATTTTTCAGCAACTCAACTGAAAAAACAGGTTAAAAAGGACCTAAAATCCATGCAGCGGTGGGGTCGGGAGCATCTGCAGAATCAGCGCTACGAGCGTTTCCGCAATTTCGGTACGTTCGTTGAAAATGCACCGAAGAAAGATCCTTCAAGTGAAGCCTGATCTGATCAGCGGTTTTCGAAGATCTGTTTCGCTCTAACCATGAGATCGCTAACGACCTCAGAAAGCGATAGAGTTCCACTGGCAGCATACCCGCTCAAATCCAGATAATGACATGCGAAACGACAGGAGTCGATCTCGTGAGGATTCAAAAAGGTTGCATTCGCTGAGCGCCTGCCAAGACATGCTTCCACGTAATTTTTACCACCTTCCACCTGCGATTCATAAATCTCGATCAGCTCCTGCGCGAGATCAGGATAACGATCAGCAGAAACGGTTTTTCTCATCTCAGGAGGCCAGGAATCCAAACCTCCCCAAACTTCGCCCGCTAAGATCGTTTTCGGGCGTTGCTCAGTCTCAAGTTTTAAAACAGCCTGCCACGTTAACTCCGCTACCAGTCGATGAGTTGGGTGGTGATCAAAAGGCTGATGCATGAAGAGCACTTCGGGTTTGCATACACTGAATAAGTAAGCCAACCAATCAGACCATCTTTCCCGGATGTCCCGATCCACGAGTTGTGAACTTGCCAGCTTGAGTTGAGCCTGGAAACCATATCCTCCCGCTACAGCGGCTGTTCGCTGTTCTCTCAAACGAACAGACATCATCTCTTTGTCGCTCACGCCTGCAAACTTCCCCACGCGCGGGCTACCCGAACCGTTCGTAACTGTTACTCCTCCAAACCATCGGTCCTCTCGTCCGTAAACCTCCTCGATCCCCGGATAAGCAAATATCTCCAGATCATCCGCATGTGCGCCGATCCCGAGATGAGTGGTTCGGACGATTCCTTCATCGATTGGAACAGCATCCGGGACAAAAAGGTCGATCCCTTCAAATGGCTCACAAAAAAGCTGCTCTACCGATTTCATTTTACCCAAAATCAAAACGACTTTTCTTGTTGAGTCCAAGCGCTACTTCAGGACGATGGTGTTTTTGCCATGATTCACAGACGCATCGAAAACCTGAACATTGCTGAAGAGTCGGAAATTCTTTCTCCAGACGCTCTGAAATCTCAATTTCGGCTAGCCGAAAACGACATTGTGAAGATCATGAACTGGCAAAGAACGGTAAAATTCATTTTGGATGGAACGGATCCGAGGTTAATGATCGTAGTCGGCCCATGCTCCATCCACGATCCCAAAGCTGCTATTGAATACGCACAAAAACTGAAATCACTCAGCGAGCGGGTTCAGGACAAAATTCAGTTGATCATGAGGGTCTATTTCGAGAAACCAAGGACCGCTGTGGGATGGCAAGGGTTGATCAATGATCCTCACTTGGACCACTCTTTTCACATCGAAGAAGGTCTGAAAATCGCGAGAAGACTCCTGTTGGAAATCACACGAATGGACCTACCCGTCGCTGGTGAGGCGTTGGACATCGTGACACCTCCCTACATTCAGGATTTGATTTCTTACACTGCAATCGGAGCGCGAACCGTGGAATCCCAAAGTCACCGCAAAATGGCGAGTGGTTTAACCTCGGCAGTTGGGTTCAAAAATGCAACCTGGGGCGATCTGGACATCGCAGTTCACGCGATCGCGTCCGCCCGTAACCCTCACAATTTCGTAAGTATCAATCCCGAAGGTCACGCTTCAGTCATTCGGACCAAGGGAAACGACTACGGGCACATGATTCTTAGAGGAGGCAAACAACCCAACTACTCCAGAAAGGATATTCAGGAGTGCATTGAAAAGCTCCGCAAAAACAATCTTTTGCCATCCATAGTCGTCGACTGCAGTCACGGCAACAGCCTGAAAAAACCGGAAAGGCAAGGGATCGTTTTCAGAGATTTGTTGGATCAGATTTTAGAAGGAAATGCGAGCATCCGTGGGCTCATGCTGGAAAGCAACCTGTTCGAAGGGAGTCAATCCCTGACCAGCCAAGTTGAGGACTTGAAATACGGCGTCTCTATTACCGACGCTTGCATAGGATGGGAAGAAACCGAGTCTCTCATTCTCGAGGCATACGGAAAGCTTTAGGGTAGGGCTGATCAGCCGGATCCACCACCACACCCACCTGAATCGCCTACTCAGACAACCGTTCGAGGATCAATTTCGACCGTCTGGTATCGATCGTGAAGTGAAAGTGCTTGAGGAAACCCATGCCTAGCAAAAGCGGGGCCTCGTTTGGACCTGGAACCGAAGGCGCATTCGCCATCGCATTTTTCACTTCGAATGAGCCCACTTTTACGGAATCGAGTACAAACACATCAATCTCATGACTGGAACCATCCGCAATAAATCCCTGTGTTTTTCCGAGAAACTTATCACTAGGTAACCGAAGCTCCTGATAAAGCCCTCGCGACAGCGCAATCTCCGAACAGCCTGTGTCCAAAATGAACTCGCGCGAATGCCGATCGTTGATCGTCACCGTAATCCAATAAGCGTTTCCGTCTTTCCGAAGGGGGATTTCCTGACGACTGAGCACATCAACTTCCTCTCCCAAGGATCGTTGCACACTTTCCAGAGCTTCCGGAGGGCAACCTTGAGCGATCAACTGCTGATACTTCGACTTCAATCCTGCGACGTGAGTCATGAACTGCCCCTCAACCTCTACCAGTTTGTCTGTGAAACCCTGCAATTCTCCGCGACTGTATTCGATGTCCGATTCCAGTCCCTGAATTTCCAGGAACAACGTCTCCTGTCTTGAAAACAGTGTGGAATACTCCCCATAAAGCCTCGAGGGAATACCTCTACCTTCATACTTTGCGAAACGCTCTAGATCCTTGAGCACCTCCACTCGTTCCCTGTGCTTTCGCAATCGCGATTCCTCCATACGGCCAATCGAGCTCTGCTTCTCCTTGCATCGCCTCGCCCACATCGAAACCGTTCCTTTTTTGCTGTAAACACTCGCCACTGACCTTTTGAGATCCTGAATTTCCTGCGCAAATTTTGCAGACTGTGAAGCAATCAATCTCTCCGCATCGCCCTCCGCATTTCGCTCAATTCGCTCAATTTTGGATCGCGAATAAGTCACCTCACCCATCGCCATCTTAAAAACCACCTGATCATCAGTTTCGCTAATCACCGTTCCTTCAATCTTACGCCCGTTCTTGAGATAGATGACATCGGCTTGGAGGTGAATAACGGCTCCCAGAAATAAAATGAAACTACAGGTTTTTGCGAAATCGAGGAACTGCATGCATTTAACAGGTTGTACGAATGCTCTTCGAGCCAAGAGCTGTTGGCAAACCAATTTCAGTCGATTGGATTGCAGATTGCCAGCCTCGCTTTTGCGATCATGATGGTCAGTCAGATTCATGAATAAATGGATTAAACAAAACTATCTTTGGCTAAGTATCCTTTTGGCAGTTTTCTTTGCTTGGCTCACCCCAGAAGCTGGCTCCAGAGACGGATGGTTACGCACTCCTGTCCTGACAAAGATCGGTATCATCTTCATTTTCTTTACTCAGGGATTCAAATTATCCTCCTCAGCCATCGCTCAGGGAATCCGGTTTTGGCAACTTCACATGTTTTGCCAATTTTGGATTTTCCTTGGAACTCCCCTTTTGTCACTGGCGATCATTTTCACCATCGGATCCAACTGGAATTCAGACCTGCAAACAGGAATCTTCTTTCTCTCCTCACTTCCTACAACGATCACTTCGGCAGTCATTTTTGTGACTCGAACCGGAGGTAACGTAGCGGGCGCAATCTTCAACACCATCCTGGCAAACCTGGTAGCAGTTTTCATTCTACCAACGTGGATTCTCCTTTATCAAAAAACAACCGCTTCTCATTCATTTGAGCTCCTTCCGGTTCTTTGGAAACTCACTTGGCTCATTCTTCTTCCGTTCGCAGTCGGTCACTTGTCGCAACGATGGCTCAGCGCTTTCAAAGAAAAGGTGAACCGCACTTCAACCCCGATTCATCAGGGAATTATCGCTATGATGATTTACAGCGCTTTCGCTAACAGTTTCCACGATAATATTTGGGAGGAAGCAGGTAGCTCCGCCACAATAATCGCGTTAACCAGCTCTGTTCTGTTGGTCGCAATTTTTCACTCTTCGGTCTTCGGAAGCAGTTTGCTCTTTTTCAAAAAAAGTGACTCGAGAGTGAGCGTGTTCTTTATCGCCAGTCAAAAATCGCTCGCCGTGGGAATCCCCTATTCGTCTGCACTCTTTGCGGAGAATCCCGAGCTGGGGAACCAGAGCGTCATCATTCTTCCCTTACTTTTTTATCACCTACTTCAATTGTTGCTCGCAAGTATCCTTTCGAACAAACTCAAGGCTGATGACTAAAGCACAACCAGAGCCCACTTTCGAACTCACCGGCAATTACATCGAGCTGAACAAACTCATGAAGCTCTTGGGATGGGTGCAAACCGGAGGCCAGGCGAAAATTCTGATTCAGGAAGGCGAGGTTTTGAGAAACGGCGAACGCGAATTGCGCGTGCGTGCAAAACTCATTGCCGGAGACAAAATCGAGTGGGGCTCCGATTCAGTAATAATCGTAAGCTCAGGTTGTTCGAATTAATTGAAATCCACCATCAAATCGAAAGAAAGCCCCTCAAGATCGTCGTGTAGCTGGCGAAGATCACCGCTTTTCGGAAGCTTAAACTGAACCTGGCAAACCAGCATGGCCATCCCCGACATGGGTTCGTTTTGCAGTTCGGTATGCAGCTCCTCAACGTTGGCCTGATGCTTCACTAGCACTCTCGAAATCTCCCTGATGATGCCCTTGTCATCCTGAGTCATCACTCTCATGCGCACCAAGTCCTCTTCCGGCAAACCAAAGTGATCATCTTCAGTGATGTGCACCCGAATGCCTTCCTTCTCAAGTTCATCGATTTCCTTCAGAAAAGCGTTCTGGTTTTCATTATCGATTTGCACCTTGAGGATGCCTGCAAATTGCCCCCCTAAGTGACACATTCGGCTTTCTTCCCAGTTTCCTCCGTGATGAGCAACCAAACTGGCAATTCGCTCAACCAAGCCCGGACGATCGGGAGCGATAACGGTCATGATGATCTGTGATATCGATTTCATACACTTATGAGGTTAGCTGCATACACCTTATAGAAAGAATAATCTGCGTTTCAATACCCGAAGTTAAGATGGAAAATCAAGATACCAGAAAACCAATTCATGATCTCGCTATCTGAACAGAATAAGAAATCATGATTTTAATTACCTTAATTAAAGTAAAAACAGACAAAGCCGATATAGTCAGAAAGACAAAACAGGGTGATCCAGAGATTGGTCGTGTGCATCAGTCGATCATCCTTAGGTAGCTTTTTCATGACCATCAAGAATCAAATCCTGCTCAGTTTCGGTATTACCATTTTACTGATCATTTTAGCTTTCTACATACAATACAGCCAAGCTAACACCACCCACTACGCTTTCGAGAAAGTCACCGTGAGTAACCGGGCTGAACAACAGATTACGGAAAAAATCCTGAACAAGATCGAGCCTGTCATCGATTTGATACAGCATGAACAACAACCGATGAATTCAGATTATGTGGTAAACGTGTTTGAAGAGGTTCTGGATCTAGTTGAAGAGCTACGTGAAGCAACTGAAGCTGGTGAAGCCCTGGCCGAAGAACGTGGAGACGAAGACGAGGAAGAGGAGGAGGAAGAAGAACTGGAAGCAATTGCAAGAATGCAAGAAGCTGTGAATCAATTACTTACTCGAATACGAAGCGATGCATCCTATATGGGTGAAGCAACTTTTCACAAACTGATGATCGTCGATATCCACCCGATAGCAGAAATGCTATATGAAGACGCTTTGGAAGAGTTTGAAGTAGAATTCGAAGAAATCCACCAGTCCATCGTGTGGATCAGCAAACTGACGGTCATTCTACTGATCATATGTCTCGTGATTCTTGTTACCATTGCTCTGAAACTGGCTTCTAACATAACTGCTCCCATCAGACAGCAACTCAACGCATACGAGATGATTTCCAGAGGAGACTTCCGCGCCCGGATCGATTACAAGAAATCCAATGAATTTGGAAAATTAGCCGACAGTTTCAATCTCATGGCCGCTGAGCTGAACCGGTCAACTTTGTCAAAGAGGTCCGTCGATCTTGTCATTGAAGCACTTCCCTCACCTCTTTTTCTGCTAGATAAAAAAAAGAAGATATCCCGAATCAACAAACAAGCTCAGGAGTTATTTGGCTATGAGTCTAACGAGCTCCTGGGTACAGTCTTCCACGTATTTTCTCATCTGGAATTTGATGATAAACAGGAATCTGAGCTCGAATTCAGAGATGTTCAGCTCAATAACAAAGCGGGCAAGCAGATCCCTTGTGACATTGGGATCCGGTGTTTAAAAACCTACACAGGCGAAAAATACTATACCATTACTTTTCAGGATTTGAGACCCTTCAAACTAGTCGAACAATCCCTTGTTGAAGCAAGAAACGCAGCCGAGGAGTCCAACGAATTTAAATCTCATTTCCTAGCGAGCATCAGTCATGAAATCCGAACTCCTATGAATGGGGTTGTCGCTACCTCTGAACTACTGCTCGACACAGAACTTACCGATTATCAGCGAAGTTTCATCAAAACACTCAAGAGTTCTGCCGACAATTTGATCATCATCATAAATGACCTTCTGGATTTCTCAAAAATTGAAGCGGGAAAGATGGAACTCTATCATGAAAACCTCTCGCTTTGGATGCTACTGGAAGAGTGTGTTTCAATACTTTCAACCCAGGCCTATGCCAAAGGACTGGAAATCCTATTAGATGTGGGAGACAATGTGCCCAAGGTCATCAGTGCTGATCCAGTCAGATTGCGACAGATCATCACGAATCTGTTGGGAAATGCCGTCAAATTCACTCACCGTGGATTAATCACCCTCAGAGTCAATGTGATCTCCTCTACGGAAAACACCGCCAATCTACTCTTTGAGGTTATCGACACCGGAATCGGGATTAAAAAAGAAGATCACCGCAAAGTATTCGAGTCCTTCTCCAGGACGAGAGAAGAATATACAAGAAAAGTCTCAGGAACGGGACTGGGACTGAGTATCAGTAACCATTTGCTTGCTTTGATGAACTCCAAACTCCAGCTGGAGAGCGAGGTTAAAAAAGGCAGCCGATTCTACTTTGAACTGAATTGTACGATAGAAGGCGAAGAAACACCTGATATTGAAACCGTTTCGGTAGGGAGCGCTCTCGTTGCAGGAGCTAACGATGATGAAGAGGCGGTTATTGAAAAAAATTTGAACAGATGTGGCTACACCACCGAACTGATCGCTGATGAAAAGCTCAACGAATCTCTGGAAACTGATGGATACGAGCTGTTGTGTGTTGACGCAGAAGCCATTTTTCGAAATCCAAACCTCTTACGCAAAGCCGAACGTAGTGATCTAAAAATACTGCTCCTCATGAAAATCGGAGATATTCTTGATTCTGATGAACTTTTCATCCCACAGCAGACTCTCATCGTTAGAAAGCCCATTCTTCCATCAGAGATATACGAAAAGCTGCAAGATCAATCTGACAAGACAACCAATTCGTGCAGCGAACAAGATACCCAAGATAGAACTGACAATAACTACAGTATCCTAATTGTAGATGACGACGCGATTAACCGAAAAATAGCGTCCACAGTCCTGAAAAAACAAGGTCATGAAGTCACACTTGCCGAAAATGGATATGACGCCATTGGACTCTTCTGTAACAACACTTTTGACGCCATTCTGATGGATATTCAGATGCCCGGGATGGACGGTTTTGAAGCCACGAAGAAAATCAGAGAAATCGAGCAACTCGAAAACTTACCTGAGGTCATCATCATCGCGTGCACGGCCCACGCGACCTCTGGTTTTGCAAAACGATGTGTCGATAACAACATGAACGGCTACATCACCAAACCCATTAGGGTAAAAGCCTTCTCCAAAGAGATGAGCAGAATCATTGAAAAGGAACATCAAAAATGAAATTAGCATCTTCCCTTATCCTCTATTCAACCACAATTCTAGCATCAACGGCTTCGCTTCTTTCGGAGGAAGATGAGTCCGAAAATGATATTGAACTCATCTATAGTGAAGTTGCCTATCTTCAGGAGGAAGCAGAGTTGCAAACGGATCTCACTTTTAGTTACGAAAATGACTACGATGAAGGCCCTAACCTCGATGTGATGACAACAGCTCTGGAGGTCGAATATGGCATTTCTGAACGACTCACAATCGGTTTCGAGTTACCCTACCACCGGTTCACAGAAACAGAAGACGATGAAGAACACACAATCAAAGGGTTGGGAGACATCGAAGCAGAGGTAGCATTTAATATCACTAAAGAGCGAGATGACCTCCCCGCCGTCTCGATTTCGGCAGGTATGAGTCTATCAACCGGAGCAGATGACATTAGTATTGGCACTCAGGAATGGGAACTGGGGCTTATGCTCAGCAAACAACTTCAGGAGGGGTTCTTTGGTCACGCCTTCGTGAGTCACGAATTTGCAAACGGAATTGAAGAAGATGATGGCGAAGTGGATGAACGAGAATTCAGCTACGGATTAGGTTTTAATAAGGAAATAACAGATTCTACCTGGTTCGTATTTGAGCTATTCGGAATGAATGAAAAGGAAGAAAGCCAAGACGAAGAAGAGACCTCACAACAGTTTTACGTTGCACCAGGCGTCTTGTATGAAAACGACTCTGGCCTGGTCATCGGATTCGCAATCGCAATCGGACTAACCGAAGAGTCCTACTCCTCAGGTAGCAGGATCAAATTGAGCTACGAATTCTAGGACTGCTCAGAAATTTTCTCCAAATATTCACAAAGCGCTTCGATTCTAAAACTACTGACATATTCCAGGACAGTTCTCCCGAATTGAGTAGTTTGCCCTAGCTCATCCTCCCATTTCGTCAGGCTGATTTCCATACTCCGCATATCTCCGATATTGGCATTGGTAAGCATCTGCATAAGTATCTCCTTATGCGGAATCGCATCACTCCATTCATTCGTTTCTTCCCTGATTGAAGGAATATCAGACGCAACTGAAGACTGCTCTTTTTCAAAAAACCTGGCATCCAACGAACTCATGAGTTGCTCGCGGATCCTTCCCAAATCCAACGGAAATGATTGCATCATAGTGTTTTCGCTCTCCTTTAACTCATCAAAACGCTCTCCGAAATTACCTAAAACCAACGTTCGCCAGGCAACATCTGGATACGCTTCTACGCATCGCTCAACCCATTTATTGGTCGAAGGATTCCACTGCTCAGCCGAAAGTCCCAACACCACGGGTTGGCTTCTATTTTCGAAAAGAGCATGCTCCAAATCTTCAGGGTTCAACTGTTTGATCGAAAACCCCCAATCACTAAACGCTCGTTGAAGGACCCCGTGATCCAGAGTCTCTTCATAAAGCTGTATAAAGATACCGTTTTGCTCATTTTTCAGTTTGCAGGAAACCGCTGCTTCACGCGATTCAGATACTGTCGTTGGCGATGCCAGTTCGACAGACAAATCAAACCAAAAACAACTGCCCTTTCCAACTTCACTGGTCACCTGCAATTCACCTCCAAGAGATTTGGACAACTTTCGACTGATTGCTAAACCGAGACCCGTTCCCCCTTTGTGCCCAGAAAACGCCTCGGTTTGGTAGAATTCTTCAAAAATCTGTTGCAAGTACTCTTCTTCGATACCGGGTCCTGTATCACTGACGGAGATTTTTAAATCGAGGTCGAATGAGGGATTATCTGACGGGCCACTTTCGACGGACACGGTCACCAGGCCTTTTTCAGTAAACTTCACCGCGTTGCCTACTAAATTGATAAGAACCTGTCTCACCAATTTGGAGTCGCCCATAATCCATTCACAAGGTTTGCCCTTTTCAATGAATCTGCACTCGACATCGATACCCTTGGTTTGTGCCCTGACTCGGAAAACATCAGCAACTTCACTAATCAACGTCTTGATATTTACGGGTTCGTGGGAAACCTCAATTTTACCCGCTTCAATTTTTGACAAATCAAGCACATCGTTGATCAACGACAGCAGGTGTTTGCCACATTTTTGGATGGTGGCCACAGCCTTTTTATTTTCAGGGGTCAGTGCGTCATCAGCCTCAAGCACTTGAGCATATCCCAGCACTCCGTTGAGCGGAGTGCGAAACTCATGACTCATACTGGTTAGGAACACACTCTTCGCGATGTTTGCTCGTTCGGCCATCACCGCCAATTCATTTGCTTTCGCAATTTCTCTCTCAAGGGCCTGATTCAGTTGATCGGTGTTGTGCTTCTCCTGTTCCAGTTCGATTTCGTGATTCTTCTGTTTTGAAATATCCCGCAACACGACAAATCGCTCGTGTGAATCTTCGTCTTGATACATGACCAGTTCTACAGCGATTCGGCCTTTTTCCGGAGCGTCAAAAAATCCTTCAGTCTTCAGGTAGCCATCTTTTAGATAGTTTTTCTCCAATTCTTCAGACCAGACGCTTTGTCCATCAATCTGGATCAGATCCGCCCAACTCAAATGAACCGATTCATTCGAAGGCTCCAGACCAAACAACTCCAAGGCTACGGGGCTCATCCACTCCACCTGCGAGTCCGAATCCAGAATGATCACACCAAAATCCCCGATTTCCAGAGAGCGGAGAATCGTTTCCTGTTTAAGAATGGGTATAGGTCCTATCTTCATCGCTCTTTAGAATAGTCATCGTTGAGAGTCCTGCACTCGAGCTCTCAACCCTAGAAATCGGTAAAAAAACTCCTGCATTAACTCAAAAGCCTCATTTTTGATTGGCTTGATGAGCAGAAATCAAATCACGCAGGTTTTGAAGTAGATACCTTGTGTGAGAGAACTCTAGGAATGACAAACTGACTCAGGACTCTTCCATCCATGCAATCATCAGTGAACGCCATTACGGTTGACGAACTCGTCCAAACAACGACTTCTGGACTTCCACTCGTGTGATGCCCGGGACACGGGTCAATAAGTAGGATGATATCTAAATGGCCAGGTAGTCCCGTATTACCTGGTGAAGTTCCCAGTTCTCAATGTAACCTGGCAATTCTTCTGCTCCGGGTCCCCACATGGCCATTTCCACCACATCCGCCGTGTGGTTGTAGCTTGTCCACTCGGTAGAAAACCGATTATAGGCGATCGGTTTGATAGCCTCAGCGATTCTTTTACTCGCGCTGTAGAGACCTTTATCTTCCGGCAATGTCAGCGCATGCATGAGACTTTCTTTTTCAGAAGCATCCAATTGGATATTCAAAACAGATTCCACTGCTCTCACCCACGTGCCATGAGGATCTTTCGGATTCATATGACTCTCGATCGTCGTGTAAGAGCCTTTGCAATTTCCCAATTTCAGGAACCTTTCCGCAGTATATTGGTAACCTTCGTCTGCTCCGTTGAGCATAAACCCACCGGTGCCATGATCAGTCGTTACAATCACCATCGTGTCAGGGTTTGCTTCGGCAAATTTGCGAACCAACTTGATAGTTCGGTCAAATTCCAGCTGCTCGGTAACAATCGCTGCAGCATCGTTTGCATGGCCCGCGTGGTCTACTCGTCCAGCTTCCACCTGCAAAAAGAAACCCGTTGGATTCTTCTGCAGACGTTTTAGGGCGACTTCAGTCATTTCTTCAAGAGAAGGAGTCTTTGATCCAATCGCTTCAATGTTCTCGCGGTCGATCCAATAGGGAATATGATCTTCACTGAAAACACCAAGCAACGCTTCACCAGACATTCCTTTGTTGAGAAGTCCCTCTTTGGACTTCAGAACCTGATAACCTTTGGCGGAAAATGCCGAATAAAGATCCTTTCCGTCCTCTCGCTTTTCAGGATTAAAATGTTCGTCGCCACCTCCCAGTAGAACATCGATCTTCCGTTCAAGGTATTGCTCGGCAATGACACTTTCCATGTCGCGATGAGGTACATTAGCTGCAAATCCTGCTGGCGTCGCATGGGTAATGCGTGCGGTGGTGACCATACCAACTGACTTTCCTTTTTCCTTGGCGCAAATTCCCAGAGGAGTCGGACTCGCTCCGTCTGGCGTGACGTTCACGCTGCGCATGTTTACTCTTTTGCCGATTCCCCAGGCACTTGAAGCCGCTGCAGAATCGGTCACCAAACTATCCGCACAATTGGTCTCCACCAGGCGCCGAACGGCAAGTCGATCTTTGTAGAGCTGAATCCAATTGCTGTCTCTGTTTTCAGTCAGGTTCAGCCAATGATTCGCCGCTGACAGAGTCCCGTTGTCCATTCCATCACTCACCATGAAGATGAGGTTCTTCGCTTTGCCAACGCTCGTTTTTCCGGTTCCAGCAAAACTGGATTGATTGAGTGTAGCCAGAGCCCCAACCCCTAATGCGGAGGAAGAGAGCGTTTTTATAAAACCGCGGCGGGAAATCGAATTGGGTTTATTCATAGGAGTGTAAAGATGGATCTTGAATTACACGGAACCGGGTTTATTACCAGCAAACAAAGGCGACTTTGCGTAATTGTCACAATGCGAATGATAACAACACAATTCAAATGAGGTCCATCATCAAACTGCTTTAGGATAGAGTTCGATCGCGCACTCCTCAGCCGGACAAACTGGCAAACAATCCGCACATCCCGTGCAAATCGAAGGCTCCACCATCGGGTACTGATCATCCTCCAGGAATATCGCTCCTTCTTCCGGACAAACATCGAGGCAGTTCCGACAACTTTGCTCGTCATACGCCAAACACAGTCGTCCCTTAATCACCGCAATCTTCGGAAGATTGTCCTCAGGTGCAGGTGGCTCAGTCTCTTTAGAGATGTCACTTCCGGGAATGAATCTCTTGAAAAAGGCCCTGCGGCTCAGATTGGGATCTTGGTCTGGCATGACTAGCCTCGTTTTCCCTGCTTTCCTCTAAGCTTGTTCGCTCGTTGCTTCTCATACACGGGAATGAGCTCTTTCTCGATCCAATGGAAAGCAGACTCCAATCCATCCTCATGATAAATCTTACCGATCTTCGCTTCGACCACAGTGGGTTCTCCGATTGATTTGAGAAATTGATTCGAAGTCATGGCCACAAATTCCTCTGTTCGGACCGCGAAGTTGAGAGCCGTCTTTTTCAACAGCCACTCACGCGCAAAGAGGGATAATACAGCGTCTCCCAGCCAGGCATAGTCCCTCTTTTCTGATTCTTCCATCCGTCAATTTCTTAACGTTCTTGAGGAAACACACGCAAGAGATTTTTGTCTTAAACAGAGTAATTCTTAGAGAAAAATCATAAATTTTCTAATTTTTTATTTAGACAATTTGATTTTGTATAACTTTTGCACAGATTTAGATCTAAATTTAAAATAGACTCTCTTCGTGAAAGAAAAAATAGCCATCATCGGAAGCGGAATCGCAGGAATGACTTGCTCGTGGCACCTACGTCATGACTACGACGTGTACGTTTTCGAGAAGGAAAACTATGTGGGTGGACACACGAATACAGTGAGTGTCAACGAAAATGGAAGTGATGTTCCTATCGACACTGGATTCATGGTCTACAACGACCGTACATATCCGCTTTTAAATAAGCTCTTCGCTGAACTCGAGGTTCAATACCAAGAAACTGATATGTCATTTGGTGTGAATTTAGTAGACCAAAATCGCTACTACTCCTGCTCCGGACTCAACACTTTCTTCGCACAGAGAAAGCAAATCCTGAATCCCTCCCAGTGGAAATTGGGACTTGGCATCTCGAAGTTTTTCAAAGTAGCCAACCTGTTTTTGGAAGAAAACAAATTTCCGGAGCTCAGCATCGCGCAGTTTTTTAAGATCTACGAATTAGATCAAAGTTTGGCTCGCGATTTCCTCTACCCGATGGCATCCGCGATTTGGTCTACCCACCACGACGGTATCGAACAATTTCCTGCACTATCGCTTTTCCGTTTCATGTCCAACCATGGTCTGCTCGGAATCGGAACTCAGTTCAAATGGAAAACGCTCAAAGGAGGTAGTCGGCAATACCGCGACAAGATCTTAGCCAAACTGGATCACCCGGTAGAGATCAGCAACGGCGTGGTTTCAGTAGTGGAGCAAAAGGATCAGGTCTCAATAGAAACTGCGGCTGGTGATCTGAAATCATTTGACAGGGTCATCGTCGCGACACACGCCGATCAGGCCCTGGCTTTACTGGCGAAGCCAAACCCTCTCCAAAAGAAACTCTTATCCCATTTCAAATATACCAAAAACCGAGCAATTCTACACACGGACGAATCGGTCATGCCTCCGCAACGCAGAGCTTGGGCAAGTTGGAACTACCGAGTTCATACAAGCGAGGGCGGAAACCCTTCGGCCTCAACACACTACTGGATGAATAATCTCCAAACCCTCCCGACCAACAAAAACTATTTTGTCAGTGTTGACTACGAGGGAGACCTAGATTCAGACCTAGTATGCTGGACCAAAGACTATGAGCACCCCTGCTTCAATCGAATGGCCATGGAGGCTCAACCAGAACTTCCGAAACTCAACCAAGACTCCAAGATTCTATTCTGCGGAAGCTACTTTGGATACGGGTTTCACGAAGACGCCCACGCTGCAGCAATGAAGGTCGTCCACCAACTCAAAACCGAAAAAAACAAGCGTCATGAAATCATGTCTGTATAGTTGCAAAATTCATCACCATCGCAGCAGACCCAAGGTGCATCGATTTTCGTATCGCTTATTTATGTTCTGTCTCGATCTCGACGATTTGGAAAACCTGCTCAGGAACCCACTCATCAGTAGAGATCGGGGAAACATCTACACACTTTCAGTCTCTGATCATCTTCAGTTCGGAGCAGAAAGCATCAAGGAAAACCTGGCCAACTACCTGAAAACGCAAGGAATCACCCAGCGGTTGGGGCGTGTCCGTTTACTCACTCACCTCCGCACGTTCGGCCACCAGTTTAACCCCGTGTCTTTCTACTTTGTGGAAGATCAGCAGGAACGAGCCCTGGCAGTCGTCGCAGAAGTCGCAAACACCTACAACGAGCAAAAACTATTTTTACTCGGTCCTGAACAGGAGAGCAAACCAGGGGTCTTTCGTTCAGAGCAGCGAAAGGAATTTTACATCTCTCCTTTCAGCGATCTGGACACGCAGTTCCATTTTATGGCCAAATTCCCGGAGGAGAAGATCTCTCTAACAATCGATCAAGCAGACAGTGAGGGGATCTACTTCAAAAGCGGCATTCTCGGTCGGCAGGTTCCTCTCACAACCTGGAATCTAGCGGTACAAACCCTCAGATTTCCATTCATCACCTTTCAAGTGATTTTCGCCATTCACTGGCATGCATTGATCCTTTTTTTGAAGAAAATACCGGTCCGACGGAAGAAAGATCGGCCTGATCTTCAGACTCACACACGCACCTATCTCCAAAGAGGCAACCTCCCACACCATCAATCACAAATCTGAAGTCAAAAATGAAGTCATCATTCTATCAGCAGCTATTTCTGAAAACACTGAGAAACATCAGGAAAGGGAGATTAGTCATCAAACTCCCCGACCAGAGCTATCACTTTTTTGGGGAAGGGAACCAAAGCGAATGCGTGGAGTGGATCATCCACGACAGCAATTGCTTTAGGCGAATCATCCTAGCGGAGGATATCGGCCTTGGGGAAAGCTATATCGAGGGGATGTGGGAGGTCAATGACCTCACCGCATTCCTTCGACTATTGATTGAGAATCGAGATCATCTTCGAAGTTCAAAACTCCGGCCTTTGGCCAAAATCGGGAAAAACATTCTTCTTCTGACCGAACGCTTGAAGCACGCTGCCAACAGCAATTCCAAAAACCAAAGTATCCGAAATATTCACGCACACTATGATTTAGGGAACGATTTCTACCAAACATTCCTCGACGGCGGAATGGCTTATTCCTCGGCCTTTTTCAGTGATCCAAACCAAAGTCTGGAAGATGCACAGTTTGAAAAAAACGACCGACTCTGTCGGAAACTATCCCTCAAACCTCAACATCACCTGCTTGAAATCGGTTCCGGTTGGGGTGGATTCTCTATCCACGCAGCTAAATTGTATGGTTGCCGAGTAACTACCGTCACCATCTCGGAGGAGCAATTCGCCTTCGCCAAACAACGAATCGCAGATGAAGGGCTCGAAGACCGTATCGAAATCCGTTTTCAGGACTACCGGGACATCAAAGGAAAATTCGATCGTATTGCGTCAGTAGAGATGCTCGAAGCAGTCGGTCACGAGCACCTGCACAGCTACTTCAAACAATGCTCAAATCTACTCAAACCGGAGGGAATCATCGGAATTCAGGTGATTCTATCACCAGATTCTCGTTATCGCTACTATCGCGGACGGGTGGATTACATCCGCAAACACATTTTTCCTGGCGGCCACCTCCCGTCGATCAGCAGCATTCAGAAACAGGTAGGGAAACACTCCGATTGGGATCTGCAGCATTTTGAATCCTTTGGTAAACACTATGCTGAAACGCTCCGCCGGTGGGATGAAACTTTTATGAGAGCGAGCGAACAAAGGCAGCAATTGGGCTTTGACGAAGCCTTCGAACGCAAGTGGCACTTCTACTTCTGTTACTGTGAAGCCGG
>JAKSBQ010000398.1 GCA_022361075.1 Opitutales bacterium
AAATAAAAGAGGAAAAATTTTTGATATTGAAATGATAATGATAATCAATATCAATATACAATAAATTGGTATAGGAGGTTTAGGATGAGTGTTGTACTGGTAGGCGGGCATGATAGGATGCACGTAGAGTATAAGGATATCGGCGATAAATATGGATATAAATTGAAGATATTTACACAGCTGGAGACCAGATTTGAAAAGAAAATAGGTTCTCCTGATGCTATTATTCTTTTTACAAATACAGTGTCCCATAAAATGATTCGTACTGCTTTGAAAAAAGCAAAAAAAAGTAAAATACCGGTGATAAGATGCCATACAAGCAGCGGGTTTTCTCTTGAAGAGACATTAAAAACCCTGGATAAGGTAGTAAGCTGAAAATGACACAGAACAAAAAATTATGGAGGATAATATAATGAGATTAAAAAAGAGAAGCAACATATTGATTGCATCAATCGGCATATTGATGTTTATTACGGTGGTTTTAAGCGGGTGCAAGGCCAAGGAAGCCGGGGAAACGGGAAAGCGGATGGAAACAACAACAGAAATTACGGCTTCTGCAACTGTTGAGCCGACTGTTACAAAAGAAGAAGAGAAACAATTGATCCTGACAGAAGCTGACGGTACGGAGGTTGTTTTTGAAAAAATGCCTGAAAAAATAGTAGTCATATCCTATGCTACGTCAACAATCATGGATTCATTGGGAATCAACCTGGCAGGAATATCGTCCACGAAGAGGCAATTGACGGAAACACTGAAAGCTTTGCCAATGGTGGGAATTCCAATGAGGCCTGATATAGAGAAAATCCTTACAATTGAACCTGAACTTGTTATCATGTCCCATGTTTTCAAGGGAGCCCAGGAAAAAATGTTCCGGGATAATGGTTTAAAAGCATATTTTATAAATAATCAGGGATACAATGATACCATTGATAATATAAGAATGTTCGGAGATTTCTTTAACAAATCTGAAAAAGCGGAAGAATTAATAGATGATATAAAGGAAAGAGAGGAAAAGATACTTAACGGTATTAAAGGCAAATCTTCACCCAAAGTACTGATAATTTTCGGAACAACCCAGTCATTTCAAATGGCAACATCCTATTCCTATTCGGGTTCCATGGTCAAAATGCTTGGTGGTGACAATATTTCAGATATGGTGAAAAGTACAGAAAACTCTTATCTTCCGCTTAGTGTTGAAAATGTTATCTTGCAAAATCCTGATATTATACTCAGAATTACACATGGCAGTTGGGAAAGTGTTAAGGATTCATTTAAAAGCGAATTTGAAGATAATGACCTTTGGAATACGGTAAGCGCAGTAAAAAACAAAAGGGTATATGACCTTGATCCCGGTCTTTTTCACGCCAATCCGGGCATGAAGGTAATAGATGCGCTGGAGTATCTTGCCGGTATTATGTATCCATAGAAAAATCCGGGAAAGGGGAATTTTTTAATTCGTGAATACAAAGCAGATTATTGTTTGCAAAAAAAACGACAAGCGTTACATAACAAGAATACTCACTTTGATTATAAGCATTTTGCTTCTAATTTTAATTGCCGTTGTATCGGTAGGTTTTGGAAGTGTGAAGTTCGAATTGAATGAGGTTTGGGAAACTATCCTGGGCAGGGGGAGCAGTGCCGCAAGTGCGATTATTTTCAAATCCAGGATTCCAAGGGCAATCATATCAATAGTGGTTGGAATGAATCTGGCGATTGCGGGAGCTTTATTACAGGCCGTAATGAGGAACCCCCTCGCCGACCCGGGTATT
>JAKSBQ010000415.1 GCA_022361075.1 Opitutales bacterium
ACCGAAGCGATAGACCAGGTCGCCGCATCGACACAATCTTTTCGGTCACCAAGAACGATCAAAAACAACCTTTCAAATTCCTCAAATCACAAATTCTTGGAAAAGAAATTCCTCCAAACTGCAACGCCTACCCTAGCGATCATGCGCTCGTGGAAATTCAACTACAATTAGATTCTTGAACCAGATACAACCGAAATTCATCTGCTTTCAAAGCCTCCCTGCATCTGGCACGGTGGGGCTGAAAGCCTACGCAGAAGAGCTTCACCAGCATTGGATACCTATTCCATCAGTACTTCTCAACGGACCTGGCAATATGCCCGGTTGCGAGCGTTTTCCTTTCGACTCGGTTTCGATGCTCGAATCCACAGTAGACACATGCTTGCTCAAAGAAGAAGAATTGATTCTGGTCCTAGGGTATTTAGCTGATCTCGAGCAGTTGGAACAGTTGACCCATTATCTCTCCCAAAATCGTCTGCGTTTCAGCAAAATTTTGATCGACCCCATCTGCGGCGACAACGGAGCTCCTTACGTGGACACGGAAATCATTCAAAACTACTGCAAACTCCTGAGGTTTGCAGAATACCATACTCCCAACGAAACCGAGCTTCTCCTAATTTCGTCTAAACCCACACTCAAAGAAGCGATGGACTGGTGGAAATCTCAATTTCCCGAAACCCACCTCATGGTCACTGGTGTCACTGAAGAACACGAAATTGGTGTTGTCTACCAGAATGGAGAACAGAGCCAAACCTATTTTCACCCTTCAATAAACGGTTCCT
This sequence comes from Opitutales bacterium, assembly GCA_022361075.1. Lineage (GTDB taxonomy): Bacteria > Verrucomicrobiota > Verrucomicrobiia > Opitutales > JAFGAQ01 > JAKSBQ01. Next base: position 780 of record JAKSBQ010000415.1, read on the forward strand.
TTTCCGGGGCAGGTGATCGATTCGTATCCAAATTTTTAAAAACTCACTTCTGCGATGATCACGATCCCGTTGCAAGCATGAAAATTTCAGCAGATTATGTAAAAAATTTATTCGAAATTTAAAGTTATTCACATATATTCACATCCGCAAACTCCACCCACCAATGGCTAAATTTTTCTACATGATCGGTTCCTCCGGAGCAGGTAAAGACTCCATTGTTCGTTACATCCGCCCCCGCCTAAGCAATGACGCCAAAATCATCTTTGCCCACCGTTACATTACCCGCCCGGATCACCTCGGATCTGAAAACTACGTCTACCTCACCGACAAAGAATTCAATCTGAGAGACGAATCCGGATTCTTTCTCATGAAGTGGGAAGCGAACGGTTATCGATTTGCGGTCGGGAACGAAGTCCTGGATTGGATGGAAAAAGGATTTTATGTTCTGGTTCAGGGTAGTCGTGAGTATCTACCAGAGGCTTCTGAGATCTTGAGAGATCGATTCGTGCCTTTACTCGTGACGATCGAAGAGGAAGTTCTACGACAGCGAATGATGTCTGAGTTGATGTTCTCAAGTGAAAGGATCGAAGAAATCATTGAGAGAAACAACCAATTCGACATCTCTCACCCAAACCTCATCACCTTCGAAAACAGCGGTCCAATCGATTTGGCTGGCGAACGTTTGCTCAGTCTGCTGCACGCCCTTTCCACCTGTTCGGATGAGGTAGTGCTCTCTTGAGTGAGATTCTATTAGGGTTTTATTCCCCCTTAAATGAATCTTAACAAAGATTTGCATAATGGGGATCATGCAAGATCCCGCTCTACTGTTCCTTAACCTATTCTTGGTTTCCTCAACTTTTTCTTACGAAATCGCCGACGAATTCAAATCGAATCCTCTGCCCGAACTCGAGACCATCAAGCTCGAGGCAACCGCATCCCTGGGCAGAGGACCAGATCGCGAAAATTCCGGCATCGTTAAAAGTCGCAACCACGAGGACGTCTACTGGATGCAAAACGACTCCGGTGACGAGCCTCGGATCTACGCGGTAAATCGCAAGGGTGAAGTTTACGGTGCTGAACGCTATGAAGACCTAACCGGGGTCTACATCGGAGGGGCGATCAACGTCGACTGGGAGGACATTGCAGTCGATGATTCAGGTAATATACTCATTGCCGACGTGGGAAATAACTGCAATTGCCGCAAGGATTTAGTGATCTATGTGGTTCCCGAGCCAAGGCCCGAGGCTGGACGTACGCCGTATCTGAGAAAACTCTTTTTTGAGTATCCAGATCAATACAACTTTCCTGCGCCAAGTGGCGATTTCAATTACGATTGTGAAGGGATTTTCACGGTAGGAGACACCATTTACATCCTTTCCAAAAACCGCAGCGACAGCTTTGCAAAGCTTTACAAACTCAAGGATCCCAAAGAAGGAAAAATCAATAAACTCAAATACATCGGAAGGTTTGATGTTCACGGCAAATCAACTGCATCTGACACGACAGTCGATGGACTTCAACTAATCATCACCACTTACGATTTGATCTGGCATTTTAAACGTGAAAACACACGACAGTCTTTCTTCGATGGAGAGATTTCAGTCGGTAAATTCGAAGCACCTCAAGTAGAAGCCGCGTGTTTTATTGATCCAGAAACGCTGGTTCTTGCATGCGAACAATCGGCGACCTTGTTTGAAGTAAAAGTAAGTGATCTCAAACCTTACAAACCAAACAAAAACTGATCGGAGGCTCCCAATACTTTTCATACCCAAAATCATGTTAGGATTCGTTCTATGAACAAAGCCCCGGGGGAGCCCGGGGTTTTCTTTTTACACCCCATACTTAGAAAAAATGAAAATAGGAGCAGCCGTCACCATCGACCGTCTTGAAGAAAATTTATCGTGGTTTATCAACGATCAACGAGACATCGAGATTCAGGATTGGGTGCAACCCAACGCATTTTCAGAAAACTCCACAAAGAAAATCGGCAAGTTAAACGATCTGCTCGACGGGTACAACGGTCGAATGGGAGTTCACGCTCCATACATCGGACTGAACATCGGCTGCGTTGAGAAATGTGTACAGGAGCTTGCACGCGACCAGTTTAAGCAGATGTTGGAAGTTGTGTCTCAGATCCACGCGACACATATGGTGATTCACAGTCCATTCATCTATTTTGGTGACGCTTTCATTCCTCACATTAGTGAAAATTCTCTCGGAACCGAAATCGAGGCTGTACATGAAACGATTTTACCGATTTTACACGAAGCAGAGTCTTTGGGTTGCACACTCGTGATCGAAAACATTTTTGATAAAAACACTCACGCCCTTCTTGCATTAGTCGACTCATTCGAATCCGATTTTGTAAAGTTGAGCATCGACACTGGACATGCCCACATCCATCACGTGCTAACCAACTCACCCACAGTCGATACCTGGGCAAAAGTCGCCGGTAGGCGCCTTGGGCACCTCCACCTTCAGGACACCGACGGTCGGCACGATCGTCACTGGCAACCCGGCAAAGGAACCATTAATTGGCAAGCACTGTTCGACACTGTTGAGTCTTTAGACATAGAGCCCCGCATGATTCTGGAGGTGAAGGATTACATCAAGGGGTGGAGCTTTCTCAAGAGTTTGAGGTTGGCTGAATAAGTAGCCGAACGGATAGCCGTTTTGCCAAATGCCCATCATGAAAGATGGTCTAGACTCGGTACGACGAGACTCCTACTCAGGAAGTAGCCTTTTCTTTCTTCTCCATTTTTCTCTCAATCGATTGACGGATCAGATTGAGTTCAGACCCTAGCTCAACCTGCCCAGGAAGGACAGACGAGTTCACACTACCGAAAGCTGCTGCTCCGTCGACATGATGTAGGACGTATTCCTGACTCACGGCCGGAGCGTGATCGCCCGGAATCCTCATGCTTCGGTCGAGGATTCCCATGCAAATCGCCTTGGTTTCGTTGTGACCAAAACACAGACCATAACCCATCGACATATACGGAACCGGATCCTTCTTCTTTACCTTAATTTTCGAAATATTCTCCGACTCTGTGAACTCGATCCTTCCAAAAGTCCTTTTTCTTCCCAATCGATCGGTGATAACCACTTTGGTTCGACCATAACGAAGCTCGCCAATCGTCGGGTGATCCCCTCCGTATCCTCTCATCGCACTGTAGGCCAGAGCCATGATTCCTCCTGTCTCACCGGAAGCCAAAGTCTGCAGAGCTGCACTCCTCGGAGCGGGAAATTCGAGTGGTTTTCGGGTAACATCGAACAAACTCCTGTCTTCTTCCTCTTCGACCGGACGAAGTAAGCCCTCTTTGCGCAACAGGTCGGAAACTTTACCGATCGTTAGCGGTTTATCATTATCGGTCTGTAAGTCCATCATCTCTGTGACTTCACTCAGGAACGCCTCAATATCAACCTCCTCCTCGTAAGCGATGTGGGTTTCAAGCAAACGTTGGGTGTAATCTCTCGTGGGTCCGAGGATTTGCCCTCCTGGGATTTCGCGAAAAGCGGAAGAAATTCTTCTTAATACAGAGATATCACGAGTGTCGATTGTCTCACTCTCGTATTTTCGCTCCAGAGTTTCGCGAAAGGCTCGCACCATCACGACCGCTTCCTGGTCGCTACCTCCGGAAAGTTGAATTGCGTCAGCTGCAAACGCTGGCGCGTACAGAGCGGCTTCACCCATAACCTTATCGACCAATAATCGCATTTGGCTCACGATCTGAGGGCGAGTCATTGGAGACTTCCCCTCTTTGTGCTCAATCCATCTGCTAAGTTTACTGGATTCCCCGATCGCTTGATCGATCGTCTCAACCTCTGATTGTTTGCGGAAGTCACTCATCATACAGAATGAAGACTACCAACATTTTGTTAGGAATTGATTAAGAAATCATCATGATTCCTCTGGCAGATCCATGTAGTAACCGATTCCGCGCGCGGTTTTGATATGATCTGCCGAGTCGCCTATCTTTTTTCGGAGCGAGCGCACATGCACATCGATACTACGGCCCTTGCTGTCGTCTCGCAAATTTCCGCACTGATCCAGTAACTGCTGCCTAGTATATACTCGTTTCGGATTCGAAGCCAACGCATAGAGTATTTTGAATTCTGATTTGGTGAGCTCCAGGGATACTCCTCTGTGATAGGCTTTGTACTCTTCTTTATGAATTTCGAGATCCGCGATTCGCACCACGTTACCTTTACGACCTCCATTCATCTGAACAAATCCTCGTCGAAGCACTGCCTTGATACGCGCCGTAAGTTCCTTAACCCGAACGGGTTGAAAAACACAATCATCAGCACCGTTTTGAAAGGCTCTAACGATTTTATCTTCACATCGATTAGGTAGGATCACGATCAATCTCACATGATGAATGAAATGCTCCTGCTTCAGTTCTTTGCAAAGCGGGATCATCTCATCGAACTGTTCACTAAGATCGATAATAGCCAGATCGAAATTCGATTGCTCAAGGTATTTCTTTAACGACTGAATTCGATCTTCAGTTGACAATCGAATGTCCTCAAGATGCATCTGCTCATACAATTGATCACAAAGATCTTTGTCTTCAGAGAACAGAAATACAGTGTGCATTTTGGTACCAATTTGGATGATAGGGACTAAGAATTACGAATATTCATAAGATTTTTCCGAACTGTCACTTTCGAAATAACAGGGATGCAAAACCTTAACACTATCGTAACAGTGCAGGTGTTGATTCCTTCGAAAAATCATTGATGATTACAGGCCCGCATGATCCAGAAAATTGTAGTTGTTGAGGATGATCCCGACATCCAGTTGCTGATCGAGAACGGACTGTCCCGTTCTGATTATCGGGTGATGTTTGCAGACGACGGTTACACCGGTCTGAAACTCATCCGCCAACACACTCCCAATATCATCGTACTTGACGTGATGGTGTCCCAAATCAATGGATTCGAACTGTGCCGCCGGATTAAATCAGACCGCACTCTTGAGCAAATTCCTATCATTTTCCTTACTGCCAAGAGTGACGAACACGACGTGCTTCTGGGGCTCAACATGGGTGCAGATGATTACATCACGAAGCCGTTTTCAGTAAAAGAACTGCGTGCAAGAATCTCGGCAGTTTCCAAGCGAGGACCGTTGGTGGACGACATTGCTGAAAGCATGCTTGAGTTCGGCGATCTGCGAATCGATCCTCTCGGATACGAAGTGATCGTAGGCAACACATCGGTAACCCTCACAGCAACCGAATTTCGCCTTCTTGAGTGCCTCGCGCGGAATCCAAATCGAGTGTTCACGCGAGATCAGCTGCTGAACAATTCTATTTCGGAAAATGCCTTTGTGATCGATCGCAACATCGACGTTCACATCAGAGGCATTCGCAAAAAGCTTGGTCCGAAATCGAAACTGATACAAACGGTTCGTGGCGTAGGTTATCGTTTCTCCTGGCGAGCCGAACGTATTCCTGCGTAGAGAGTGGATTGTGTAGCCGAACGGGTAACCGTTTGGCCAATATGATTGAACTAAGCCGCCGATTCCGTCGAGATTCCAAAATCTCTGCTGAGCTCTTGGTAGACTCCACCCTCAACTTTGCAAAGTTCTTGGTGAGTTCCTCGCTCGACTATTTCGCCTTTGTTCATGACAAGGATTTGGTCGACATTAACAATCGTGCTCAAACGGTGAGCGATGATGATGTTCGTCCTGCCTTTTAGAAGTAGGTTCAAAGCGTTCTGAACCCGCTTTTCCGTTAAAATGTCGATGGAACTCGTCGCCTCGTCAAGAAGCACAATTCTCGGGTTACGAATCATCGCACGAACGAAGCAAATCAACTGACGCTGTCCGTTCGATATGTTCTTCCCATGCTCACCAACCTCAGTGTTCAAACCATGTGGGAGACGCTCAAACAAATCCTTACAATCCAGCGCTTCAATCGCATCAAGAATTTCCTGATTAGTCGCTTCCGGATTGCCGACTCTGATGTTTTCCCAGATGTTACCGGTAAACAAAAAAGGTGCCTGTGGTACCAAGCTGATTTTTTGCCTCAGTTCCATTTGATCCAGATCGTTGAGGTCCATACCGTCCAACGCGATCTGTCCATCGTCGACCTCGTAGAATTTGCAGAGGAGATTGAAAATCGTGGTTTTGCCACTTCCCGTGTGGCCGACAAGAGCAACGCTTTTGCCTTTTTCGATCGAAAAGTTGATGTCCTTTAAGACAGGTGTGTCTGGCACATATTCGAAGCTCAAATTCCTAACATCAACACGACCTTCAAGTTCGAATGAATTCTTAGCATTCGGTTTGTCCTTCCACTTGAGTTCCGAATCGATGAAGGCAAAAACCCGCTCCGCACCCGCCATCGAAATCACCGCCAGGGTGTAAAGCCTCCCGATGTTTTGTATCGGAAAAAAGAAGAAATTCGACAGGAAAAAGAATGTGACTAAGTCACCCAGCTCAATCTGATCCCATCCAAGAGTGATACTCGTCGCACCAAGCAGGAAAACCAAACCTGAAAACAGGAAAGTATTGAACTCCAGCACTGGCAAAAATACGGCGGTATTCCGAGCCAGCGAACTGTGATTGACTGCGTTGTCATCGATAAGACCTTTGAACTCCCCATGATTATGATCCTCAATCCCGTAACTCTGGATCACTTTGATACCATTCACGGTCTCAGCCACTTTACCTGTGATCGAGCTTTGGCTCGCCTGAACTTTACGAGACCAAAAGCTCATACGCTTGTGGAAGAATTTGTTAACGAAGTAGATGATTGGAGCAATCAAGAGGAGGAGCGAAAACAGGATCTTGTCGGTGAACAGCATGAACAGCGCAGAGAACAACATCTGTCCAACCAACAAAATCGTAAAAAAGAAAACGTTCTGTACCCCGCGCCTTACATTTTCGATATCCGAAATCATTCGGCTGAGCACATTCCCAAGTTTGATCTTTTCAAAGTAAGCAAGGGTCTGCTGTTCGATTTTTTTGAACAAATCTCTCCTAAGGTCATGAACCACGCTTTCTCCGATCTCCAATGCCAATCGCTGCCGAAAATGGAAGGTCAACTCGGTAAAAATCACGAGCGCGAGAAAGGCAATCGCATACTGGATCGTAAGGCTCCAATCGCCTCGTTCGATCGGGCCTCGAATGATCATCGGAATCATCCACGCACCTGCGGGCTTCTGAATCGCACGGGCAAAGGTCAGAACAAACAATAAATTACGCTTCCACGCATAGGGTTGCATGTAATGAAAAAGACGAATCAGCATCTTCCAGTTTAGTGGAGGCAATTCTTTGGTGATCGCATCACCGTGAATTGCGGCCCAGTTTCCACCCATTCCACCACGTCCTACCATGATTTAAGCTCCTCTCTCTCAGCAACCGAGGTTCTCGGTTTTTCATTGTATTCCAACTGGATTAGCGCCGCGTCACGATACGGTCCTTCCTGATTGAGAAGCTCATCATGGCTTCCATCTTGAATCACCCGTCCTTTCTTCAAAACAAGTATTCGATCCGCACGCCTCAAGGTCGTCACCCGATGGGCGACCATGAAGGTCGTTCGAGTGGAGATGGTATCCTCTATCGCTTCAAAAATCGCCTTTTCCGTCTTGGAATCTACAGCAGACGAGGGATCATCCAAAATAAGAATAGATGGATTCGATAACAACACCCTCGCCAAACCCAATCTCTGGCGTTGTCCCCCAGACAAATTCTTCGCCCCTTCCTGCACCATCGAGTCGTAACCTTTTTCCAAAGCCATGATAAAGGAGTGCGCGTGTGCCTTTTTTGCAGCCTCAATCACTTCCTCCATGGTCGCATCCCGATTGCCAAACTTAAGATTGTTCAAAATCGTGTCTGCAAAGAGAAAGCTTTCCTGAAAAAGCACTCCGACACTGTGCCGAACCAGCTCAAGATCGAGCTCCTTCGCGTCGATGCCGTCGATACACACCTTTCCGCTGCGGGGGTCATAAAACCGGGCGATCAGATGCAAAAGCGCGGACTTGCCTGAGCCCGTTTCTCCCATAATGGCCACACAGGTTCCTTTCTTAACATCAAAGCTGATGTCGTGAAGCGCGGTTTTGTTTTCTACAAATTCAAAGGACACATCCTCAAAGCAAACATCTCCATCGATATGCTTAACCTCCCTGGGTTTCTCTGGCTGAGATACCGGCACGGGAGTATCCATTAGTGAAAAAATCCGTTGCGCACTGGTAAAACTTTCCTGAATCGCAGAGATAAGGTGAGAGAAAGAGGTGATCTGATTCGAAAACTGCTGCAACAAACTTGCAAAGACGACCAGGCCGGTTCCTATCGCGATCTCACCGTCGATCGCTAATTTACCTCCATAAATCAGAAGCACGACAATCCCAACCTGAGACAAAAAATTGAAGGTTGGGGAAAACGAACTGATGCACCAAAAAACTCTCCTCTGCTGGCGCTCGACATCGTCATTTTTCCTATGGAGATCTTCCGCGAGATGGTTCTCAAGACTGAGGCCTTTGACCGTTTTGATACCTTCCACATTCTCACTGAGTGCGAGGACAAGTTTATCAAACAATTCGCGGCTCAACAGCATGCGTGGACGAACGATTCTCGAAAAGATGAATACCGCCACAAACATCAGTGGAATCGCTCCCATGCAAACCATCGCGAGGCGCGGGTGGATCAACAACATGTTGCTCGCGTAGAGCACAGTTGTGATCATGAGTGTCAGTCCCTCCACCAAAACAGTGTCTACAAAGGACCTCACAGAGCTCACGTCTCCGGAAGCCTTATTAATAATCGCTCCACTACTCTCGCGATCAAAGAACGAAAAACTAAGATTCTGGAGTTTTCGAAAAACCTGATTTTGAAGTTTGGGA
>JAKSBQ010000264.1 GCA_022361075.1 Opitutales bacterium
AGCAGACCAAGTAATCCCATGATCCAACCTTTGATCGGTGTATCCGGAGAGGTCAGTGATCCGCATATCATGACCCCAAACAGTGCGAGCAGGAAATACTCGACCGATTGAAACAGCAGAGCCGTTTTGGTGAGAATGGGAATGAAGAGCAACATCGCAAGTACACCAAATACGGTGCCGATGAACGACATCACTGTCGCTGTGCCAATAGTCTCTCCACCCCTGCCTTGCAGATTGAGCGGATAACCTTCCACCGCAGTTGCAGCTCCAGCACCTGTCCCGGGGATATTCAGCAGGATTGCCGGGTGGGAACCTCCGTAGATTGCACCGACGTAGATTCCCATGAGCGCGACCATGCTCGCTTCAGTTGATAGATTGAGGCTGTAGGTGACCGTCGTCAGCAGGGCAATTCCGAGAGTCGCTGACAATCCTGGCAAAGCTCCAAAAATGATGCCAATGATGACCGTGAAAAAGAGCAGAGTCAGATTTGAAACGCTTGCGATATCTGCCAGTTTGGCGCCGAAATTAAAAATGTGGTCCATGATTGATCAGGGAAGTGGCACTCGAAGGTAGTGACTGAAAACGAACCCGATGAAGAACGGGAAGGTGATCGAAATACCCGCGATGAGTAGTTGTCTTTTCCAGCCTGCGAAAAAGTCCTTGGACTGATAAAAAATCTGGGTGAAAACAAACAGGAAAATGACGCTGGAGAGGAAATAATTGGCTCCTTCCGGCTGAGAAAGGAAGTAGAAGAGCGTGGATTCCGACGCTCCCAGAAGCCTGAAAAACAAACAAGCCGCGATCATCAGGTGTAAGCGTAGGAGCAACACATAAAGAATGAGACACCCGATGATCCCCAACAGACGAATATTGGAGTTCGAATTTAGAAATCCGGTAAACTGTGAGCTCCAGTAGTCTGCGAAATCGCGAAGACCACCAAGTTTGACGGCTCGAAGGACGAGCAAAATGGACGCGATCATCAACAAGCTGCCGATGGCGAGGGGAAAGGCAGCGGGGGAAACATACCAAGAGTTTTCAACCCCTCCGTAGGTGCCACCCATTGGCATACCCAAGGCGTTTATGATGACACCAACGCTGATGAGGAAGAGAATAACTCCTGTGACAATATCTGCTTTACGCAATGATTCTTCAGGTAACATGGCTTGTAGATTGTTATTCAGGACGAGCGATTCCAAAGGCGTTTGGACTCCGTACGGTAACTCCGAGATCATCAAGCATCCATGTCCAGACTCGTTCACCATAGCTAGCGATGTTTTGAGATCGCTGGCCGTGGAAACCGTAGATCTCAAGCATGCGTGTTTGGGCAAATTCCTGAATCGATTCGTTTTCGATTGCGGATTCAAATGCTGAGGTGATCTTTTCCAAAATCGGGGTGGGGGTGTCCGCCGGCAGCGCGAACCCCAACCATTGTTTGATCGGAACGTCATTGATTCCCGGAAATTCGTGTGCTGCAGATTGGATCATGCCGTAGTCGGGGAACTCAAAGTCTTCCGGCTCGATCATTGCGAGAGGTAGAAGTTTTTGAGAGCGGATGAGTTCGCTTTGCTCGGAAATCGATGTTAGCACTGCGTCTACTTCACCTGTTAGCGTCGCGGTGATGCTCTTGCGACTCCCCTGAAACGGCATGTATTGAAATTTGACACCAGCTGCATTCTGAAGCGCCAGCATTTTGGTGTGCCAGATCCCACCGGTTGAGGAGGCAGCCACTTTAATTTCTCCAGGATGATTTTTTGCATACTCGATGAAATCATTGAGAGATTTCCATTTGGAGTTGGTTTGAACAGAGATCACACCGGGGGCTCCTGCTACCATGAAATAAGTCCAGTCTTTGGAAGAAGTCGTGTGTACTCCCATGACGGGTGCGGGTATGATCGATTCTGAAAACCCACCCCAGTGGTAGCCGTCTCGTTTTTGACGCCACACGTAGTTGAGTGCGGCGCCTCCACGGGCTCCGGTTCGGTTGATCACATTGATTTTAACACCGAGTTCGGGCTCCATGGCACTCGCGATAAGCCGGCTCACCGTGTCGGTCCCACCTCCTGCAGAGGAGAAACAAGCGATCTGGATAGGCTGCTGAGGCCACTTGTCAAAATCGATGTTATCGAGGTCCATTTCTGCAAGATCGCAGGAAATCAGGAATCCTAACCAAAGCGGGCTCAGTATTTTTAAAAATCGGGGCATAAATCTACTCACGTCAATGATAACACCTAAATATTCGAAAAGGCAAAGATCAAGCTTTTTGTATAACGGTATACGATAATACATTGACAGTTTTGCGCTCCTGGACAAACTGATGAGATCTGTTGCCCAACCATTGAGGACTTCTTGTTATGAGTGAAACATCTGCTGCTAAAAAAACTGCCCCTGAGGACAGAGTTCCAATTCACGAAAAATTTGTGCTGGGCATAGGAGGTTTGCCGTTTCTGTTTGGTTCGCAGGGACTCAAGACCCTGGCTATTCCGTTCTATCAGATGACTCTGGGCATTAATCCGGCGACGCTTGGATTGGCATTGGCGCTACCACGGTTGTGGGATGCGTTCACGGACCCCGTGATGGGTAAGATTTCTGACAACTTCCATTCGAAATGGGGGAGAAGCAGGCCATTTATTTTTATCGAGGCGATTTTGATGGGCATTGCTTTTGGAGCGATTTGGATGGTCCCCAGTACGTGGAGTGAAAACGCCATGCTCAGCTATTTTATAGTGACGATGCTCATCTTCTACACGTGCTACACGATGTTTACGGTTCCGATCATCAGTTTGATGTATGAGATGACTCCGGACTACAACGAACGCACGAGAGTGACCGCGTTCTGGACGGTCTTCATCAAGATCGCGAGTTCGGTCTATGCATGGATATTCCCTTTGGCTCAGTTGTTAGTGACGGTGGGACTTGCTGCGACAATCGTGGGGGGTGTGCGCTATGTCGGCTGGGGAGTCGGTATTCTGATCCTTGGAGGACTGGGCATTCTACCTGCTATTTTCACGAAAGAACGCTACTTCAAAAAGGTTGAGAAACAAAAGAAGGTGAAGCTCACCTCGAGTTTTAAAGAATCCTTCAAGAACCCTGCATTTACGTTTTTGGTTTTGATCAGTCTCAGCATTGCCGCTGCCGGAATGCTCACCAGCAACTTGGATTATTACCTCCTCGTTTACTACATGAATGACGGAGA
>JAKSBQ010000465.1 GCA_022361075.1 Opitutales bacterium
GTCGAATCCATATTGTACTCTTCGGTAGGTGCTATGACTTGTGGTCACCCTCCATGTCGGGTGATTTCCAGGATTCATTCGGGTGTGAGAGGCGATGGAGCAAAACTTTCCGATGTCTGTCCAGACAACGGAAACGTCACCCGCTAGGTAGCTGTAATCGTCCATGCTGGATTCTCTCATTCCGCAGTTCGGGCCCACTGCGGTGAACGCACCCAACTCGCATTTGGAGACGTGAGCGCTTTCGTGGATTGTGGGCTCCTCAGAGAGCATGCGTTTGCCTTTACGGGGTTTGCCAAAGTGTTCGATGTATTTCATGGGATTGATAACAATGGGTTAGAGCATGACGGATGGGTAGTCGTATTTCGGGTGGTAGGCAGAGAGATCGTCATACCGACAAAGCTCAGCGATTTTCATCTGAAAGGGTAGAGGCTCTTTGATGTCCTGGTTGATCGCGTCCACGTGTTCCGCCAATTTGTTTTGTTGGTCCTCAGACAGCTCTTTACCAACGTAGGCCAATGTCACATGACCGATGAAGGGTCGGGTGCGCTCAATGTTGAGTGCTGTGAGCTTTTTATGATTATAGAAGAAGTTCCTGAACTGAATGATGCGTTCAAAGTGTTCTTGATTTTCAAAAACTCCCAACACTCCAATTGCGGTTCGAAAGAAGGAAATACCGATGAGATTCATGACCACAGGATCGTCGTGTGTCGGTGGAGCGTAGTCCTTAACGGCACCGGCGATCAGGTTAGGAAATGCCATCAATAGACCTTTTGTTGTGATGTTTTCCTCAAGCCTTTTGTCGGAAAACGTGTTGACTACCGTTTGGTGAAAACTCGGAGAAGGCAATGGTGCGAGAGTGTCTTCAAATCCATCGGTCAGACGATCCCGCAGCTTTTTCAGTTGTGCGTAGGTCTGCTGGTTTTCACCCTTGGGGTAAAGCATCGCCTGCATGGCAAAGCCTGGGTAGCCGACAGGCTGCCAGTTGCCGTCCTCAGATTGAGTGAATTTTCCACCGGACTTGAGTTCCTTCGCACGATTTTGCAGTTGAGGAAGTGAAATTTCCTCGCGTTGACGGGATTCGTAAAAGTGGTATTCGAGTTCTTGAATCATGACTAAATCTCGTTGCGTACTAGGTTGTAAATGGTTTCGAAAGGATAGGATTTGTGGCGGTTGCGTTCGGTGGACTGGTGAACCACCTTTCCGCCCACCCATGATTGGAGAACCTTGGGTAGACCGCCAGACCCGCCTACAATCAAAAAGTCTGCAAGTTTCCCTTCCTCAATAGTTCCGAGCACGTCCGCAAGACCCACGATTTTGGCGGATCCTGAGGTGACTAATGCGATGGATTCTGGTAGTGACATTTTACCGTCATTATAGAGTTTAAAAACGCTGTGGATGAGAGCCGGAGGGTAGTAATCCGAACACATTGAAGTGATGAGATTTTTCTCGAGAGCGGCGTTTACACACATGTTTCCACTGAGAGAGCCACCTCGTAGTGAGTTTGCAGATCCCCCGATGGTCGTCATCCCTAGTTCGATCGCCTTTTCTGCAGCTTCAAGAGTGAGTGGAAATTCAGCGATGTTGATGCCCATTTCGTTCATTTCGATCACCCGTTCAGCGGAAGGGTCGTCGTGAGAAGCGACATAAAGTCCGTTGGCGTGTGCGTGATCAACGAGTTTTCGGATTTCTTCGACACTCATGATCTTTTCGTTGTGCATCTCCTCGTATTTCTTGAGGGCAAGATCTTCAGGGAGCCCACGCTTTTGGAGGTTTTTGAGGCAACGCTCTTTCGACATTTGACCGTGGCCGGGGCGGTGATCCATCACCGAGATTAAGTCGACGATCTTTTCATCAATTGCCTGGTAAACTTTATCCAGGTCGTGTCCCTGAATCTCGTAACGCAGATGGACGTGAGTGCGCGCGATAGACTTGGTGGTGGCAAATTCGTGAGTGGCGTAACACATCTCCGCACGCGTGACGGCAGAGTTCTTAGCGTATTCGCTCGCGAGATACCCAAGACTGATCGCGTGGAAAATTGTGGTGACTCCGCAAGCCAGGAATTTTTGTTCAATTTCCTGAAGAGCGACTCCGGTTGGGAGGTCCGCACCCGGACGAGGAGTGATTTCACTCTCGAGTTTGTCGGAGTGAAGGTCGATGATTCCTGGCATCAGATAGTAGCCTTCTGCGTCGATTTCGATATCAGGCACCATACTTTCAGCAAGGGCTCGAGGATTTTGCGAAATCTTGAGAAATTTCCCGTTTTCGATCCAGACGCAGGCGTTTTCAAGCACCGCATTTGGAGTGACAACAGAAGCGTTACTGATGAGCACGCTTTGACTGGAACAAGGGTTGTTTGAGATGATCATTTGGGTAAATATGCTAGGCTAAAACGGGTTCGAGAGGTTTGGTGTGGTTATGATTTTTAACCCATTCGATGATCTCGAGCAGATCATCTACAATCAGATCGGGTTGGTAATCTCCTTCTTGCCATTCTCGGTTATCGCTGAACCAAGCCGTTTTCATTCCGGCCCTTTGGGCGCCCAAAACGTCTCTCTTGGGGTCATCCCCTACGAATAGGACCTCTTCGAGCTTAACCTCCTTTTCGGAGCAAAAGGTTTCAAAAATAGCGGGATCAGGTTTCGCTACGCCCAACTCGCCGGACACCAGAATCGTATCTACAATCCGGTGCAAGTTGAGGCGTTCGATTTTTCTTCTCTGATTGATAGCGATTCCGTTTGTAACGATACCGAACTCCACCTCCATCGACTTCAGTGCTCGCATGGTCGTGTAGATGTTGTTTTGCGGAATACAGAAAGTAATCATGCACTCTCGGTAGTGCTGATCGAGATAAACTGGGGATGGCGCCATCGACCACTGGAAATTCCGAATCACGCTTTGGTAATACTCCGGAGTCTTGCTGAGACCATTCCGGTAAAAGTGATACATTTTTTCAGCGATTTCTGCGGTGTCGCAGTTATTCTCGAAACAATCTAAATGCTCCAGAACAAAGTAGTCACAGTAATGACGAATGGATTCCGAGCGGTTCAGCAGAGTGCCGTCCAGATCGAATGCGACTGCTTTGATCATGTGGCAACCTCCGCCTTTACATCCATTGTATCGGATTTGATGTTACGGTAAAAAATCATGGCAGAAAGAATGGTGAGCAAACCAATGACAAAGAGGGCGTAACTGCAGTTGACGAAGAAATCGAGCCAACTTAATTCTCGAGCCCAGAAGTTTTTGTAGAGCAGAATGGAAACCGCGGCGAGGTAGCCGGTGGAATCCGCGATGTAGATGAGAAATCCTGCATTACCTTTGTGTCGAAACACAGCGATCAATCGGTCAAAATACATGCATTGAATCGGAACGTAGGCGAGGTAGAGCCCGAGACCGACGAGCAAATACCACAGGTAGGGATTGATCATCTTTTGTCCCAAAAGAAAAGTGGGAATGGCCGCCAAAGTCACTCCGAGCAACATCAAACCGTGAGAAGTTTGCAGGGCGATTTTGTTACTTCTGATTTGATAAAGCAGAGCAATGACTGTTAACACCAAAAATGCGATGACCACCTCTGATCGACTCAGGTTTGAGGGAGAACCAGCGTAGCCGATCGCCTCCAGAAGTTCGATGGAAAAGTTGTCTCTGAAGTCCCGGTAAGCGGTCAGAGCCATGTGGAAAATCACCAGGCATCCGATTCCGAAACCAAGACTTTTTAGGTAGAGCATCCGGTCTTCTCCCGTCATTGGCGCTCGTTCAGTTTTGAGACTTTTGTCTTGTTCGGTAGGTTCCGGAATTTTAGACAACATCCAAACAAACAGCAGTAGCGGAATGACAAATATGGCGCCAGTGGCTACAGGCATCCAGAATTCGGGAATATTTTGAAATTGGATCAACCCCCTACCCACAGATTTCACGACACCTGAAGAAACGATGAAGCTTGCACTCAAGCCAGCGCCTAGGATTTCGGTCCAGCGTCGTCCTTCCAGAAAGCTGAATACCAGTCCCCAGATCATACCCAGGGGCAACCCGTTGAAAAACAGGCAGATGAAGTTGTAGGGATACGGAACGACCGCGAAGAGAAGCAGTGCTATCTCTGCAATCCCGATGAACCCAATGATCGCGAGGATTCTAAGGTGGGGTTTCATCTCGGAGATGATCTTGATCCCGAGGAACTTGGACATCGTGTAACCCGCCACCTGGGTAAGCACCAGCAGAATTTTGAAATCGATCCCGAGGTAACTCAGTCCCTCGTAGGTGCCGACGGCAAACGGTTTGCGAAAGGCATACATGCAAAAGTAGGTTCCAAAAGCCGCTGCTATCGCGAAAGCGTTTTGAATCAGAGGACTACTCTTCTGCAGTTTTTGTGTGATGTAACTTTCCTGGCTCATCGAGGCACGATGAGCGAAAGTTTAATTTTGGTTCGTTAAGATTGAGTTAAGAGCGAGTGAAATCTGTGGAGATTGAAAGTAGCTGAAGCAGTGGTGCTGTTAATAAACGGCTTCCGTCAAAAGTGTTAAGGCAAATTTAAGGTGATGTGAAACTTTGGTAACTTGGGTTTATGCCGGTTGATCATTCCAGGTTCTTCTCATCTTTTTCGAGTATCCTGTTATGAAAAACTCACACTCCTGCATTACCTGTATTATGTTCGTCACGGCCTCTTTTTCACTTTTTGGGCATGACCATCCTGTTGCCAGCGGATCTGTTTTTCACGATGAAAATCACAACTCCATCAGAGACGATGGAGAGAAGGGCGTGGCTGGAGTCCCCGTTAGTAATGGTGAAGAGATCGTGCTGACGGATGAAAAAGGGAATTGGGTTCTCGGTTACGACGAAGAGACCAATTTTTTTGTAATTCCAGATCGCAAATGGGCCACCCCGGTGGATGAATATTGGAGACCCGTTTTCTACTACCTGCACCGAGAAAAAAACTCCGTCGCTCAGAAGTTCGAAGGACATGAAGTGACTGGAAAAATCCCCGAGAGTATCGATTTCCCGGTCACCCCGAAGAACGAAGATACCAGATTCTCGATTTACATGTTTGGCGATCCGCAACCTGAGGATGAAAAGGAAGTTGGTTATCTCGCACAGGACATCGTTCAGGAAATTCTGATGGATCCGGTCAAACGAGCCTTTGGTATATCGCTCGGGGACATTGTCAGCGACGATCTCTCCCTGTTTGGGCAGGTGAGTGATGCTGTGAGCCAAATCGGCATCCCTTGGTATCGAGTGATTGGGAATCATGACATCAATTATGATGTGAGTATCGACGAAGACTCCGACGATACTTTCGAGAGAACTTTTGGTCCGGCAACCTACGCTTTCCAGCATGGTCGGGTTCACTTCATCATTTTAGACGACGTCGTGTTCCATGGGCAGGAGTTCTATCAAAAAATCAGAGACGGCAAGGTGAAGAAACAGAAACCCTACATCGGTGGATTGCGTGAGGATCAGTTCCATTTTCTGGAAAATTATCTCAAGCTAGTCCCACACGACGACCTTATCGTGATGTGCATGCATATCCCTCTTTTTCAGCGTGAGTCTCCTCACTACAAGGGGTTGAGTTCATTCCGAGAGGAAGATCGGGAAAGATTATTCGGGTTGTTTGAAAACCATCCCTACACGCTGTCGTTTTCTGCTCACACGCATTTTCAGAAACAGCACTTCTTCACTGAGGAAGACGGTTGGAATCATGCCGAACCCCACTTGCACGTGAATATGGGCACCACATCTGGCGACTGGTTCAAAGGAAGCCTGACAACCGACGGCATTCCGAACACCACTATGAAAGACGGCACGCCCAATGGCTACGGAATCGTGGAATTTGAAGAAAACGAATGCTCCATTCGCTACAAGGTTGCAGGGGCTCCCGCTGAGAAGCAAATGTCCCTTCATATTCCGCGAACTGTGGAAAAAACAAAGTTGGGCGAGACTTACCTTTGGGCAAATTTTCACATGGGAACTGAGAAAACCAAGGCGTTTTGCCGATTTGGAGAAAATGAGAAATGGATGGCAATGACGATGACCTATGACTTCGATCCCAGAGTGGTTGAGGCTTATGAATGGGAAAAACAAATCATCGAGACTTTTGAGGCTCAGGGAAAGACGAAGCCATTTCAGCTGATGAGTGCACCGCACCGTTCAACCCACTTGTGGAAGATACGCCTACCCGATGAGCTTGATCCAGGTTTTCAGTGGGCTGAAGTCAAGATGGTAGATCGATTCGGAGAGGAATTTTTCGACAAAGTGATTTTCAATGTGAAGTAGAGCCGTAAGATGCCTCATGAGTGAATTGACGGAGA
>JAKSBQ010000133.1 GCA_022361075.1 Opitutales bacterium
GTTACAAATTTATAGATACTCTCTCCCAAGGCATTGCGAATAACATAGAGTACTGCGGGTATATCGGCATTAAGAGTCTTATCTAAATCAGGTAATGCCAAATTAATGCTAAGGAGCAACATACTGCCCAGTATGATGGAAGCCAAGACAGCACAAAGCATTCCCCATGGTACTACTTTGGAAGGATTGATGCTTTCTTCGGAAACATTTGCTGCGGCATCAAATGCCGTCAATGTCCAGGCAGACATTAATAAGGCTTGGGTAAAGTTCAAAACAATTATATTAAGAGGTAGATCTGTAGTTTTATAAATTATTGCAATTGAATTTTTTTGCCCAAAAATCAGTAAAAGAGCTACTAACATCACAACACCAATGAAATGAATGTTTACACTGAGATCATTAAACCAGGCCACAATCCTGATCCCAAAGATATTGATTAAACTATGAGAAAGCACTATCAATGAAGTAATACAGATCACTACTTTTATGTTGGAAAAATCAAATCCTAGATAAGATGCAAGGAACAGGCCTAGGCCAAATTCAATTCCCGCAGTACACGCTAACCAGCCGATTAATGAAAAAAACCCGCAAAACCATCCTACATGGGGATTACTCAACCTCTCAGTCCATTTATAGACACCTCCTGTAATTGGATAGATAGATACAATTTCTCCTAAAGCAAGGGCCATGAGAAGTTGAAAGAAACTTACAACCCCCCATGTCCAAATATTCAAAGGTCCTACTAGCTTCAGTCCATAGCCGTAGAGCATCATTAATCCACTTAAAACCGAAATAATTGAAAAAGTAATTGCAAAATTGGAAAATCCACCTATAGAGCGGTATAGTTCCTGAGCATAACCAAACTTGTGTAATTCTTTAATATCCTTCTCAATTTGCTTTTGTAAATCAAAGTCTAGGTTCAATATTGCTCACCCCTAACCTCCAGTATACTCAATGAAAATCTATCCGGAGCTTATTTTCCACATAAACAGCTTTAGATTCTTCCGGAGCTTCTTCTTGAATCTTATATCGTCCCCAAATAAGATAATAGAGCGTTGCTAACAATTCAATACCAAAAACAATTAAAGCAGCACCATAGTTATAGTAAAAAAATGTTATCAGGATTATGATTTGTAAGATGATACCAAACCCAATAAGATAAGGATGGTAGGGAACCTTTTGTAAAAGAAATAAATCTGATTCATACTTTCTAATTTTAAAATACGAAATCATAACTAAGAGATACATAGTGACAGCGGCAAAAATGGTTATTTTAA
>JAKSBQ010000179.1 GCA_022361075.1 Opitutales bacterium
GAAAATTTTGGGGAGCACTCAAATTAGATGGTCAACCAATTCCTGGTCCTCGTGTCTACACAAAGAATATTGACTCGTCTGATGGCTATGCTGCAGCTCAGCCCAGAGGTCATCTCGATCTGTGGGAACCCTATGTCGTAGGCTACCAATACGCCATCTACACTGCCCAGGTGTATGCTTACGCATATCAACTAACAAATGATCCGGATATGCTCACCGCAGCCAGGCGCTTCGCGAATTGGATCCACAAAGTTCCCCCGGGGATAATCGAAATGAAAAACACGTGGTATAAAGACTATTCGGAAGGCCCAGGGAAAAAAGGAACTTACGCGGGGAAATATGGACGAACCATTTCCTTCCTGTTGCACCTCTATATTTTAACGGAAGAACAATCCTACTTGAATGATGCCCGTTCCTTGGCCAATACCGCTATAGACAAACTCTACCACAAAGGACTTTTTCGAGGACATCCGGTCAAAAAGTATTACGAAGCGGTTGATGGTGTTGGCTACCTGCTATATGCACTACTGCAACTTGACCAGGTTTTGAAGAACCCAGAGGTTACATTGCACAAACGGGCGATCTTTATTGAAACAGGTTCACGACAAACACTGATGAACCTTGACAATTGGTAAATAACCCAAACAGCACTCGGATTTAAGTGTATTCGACATCTACTTCAGCAACAGATGCACGCTCAATAAGCTCTGCCTTAAATATCTTACTCTCTTTCTCGCGGCTACCTATAATCTCAACAGCCATCCGCGCCATTTTTCCAATGGGTTGGGCAATCGTCGTAATGGCTGGACTGCTGAATTTTGACCACGGCTGGTCATCAAACGCTACAATAGAAATTTCCTCAGGAACACTCACACCATAATCATGGAGTACGTTCATTAGCGCAATAATTCCTTGTCCATTCAACGTAATAACTCCACTTGGTTTGTTTACGTTACTCAGAATTCTCCTGGATGCCTCAACACCATCTACAAGAGAATATCCCTTCCCTGCCACAATACTCTCGTCAACATTCAAACCCGCTTCACATATCGCCGCAACAACCCCGTTGTAACGATCAGCGTCTACAGCAGTTCTTGAATCGCCTCTTAAACAACCGATTCTCTGATGTCCCTTTTGGATTAAGTAATGTGCTGCTTTATAACCTGCATCAAAGTTATCCAGACTAACCGATGTGCAATCCACTCCCGATATCAAGCGATCCATCAAAACAACCGGTAGGTTTTCATTTTTCACCGCAAACCTTAGTTCCTCAGTATCAACTCCTACAGGAGCGAGTATAAAACCATCCAGACGACGCGAAATCATATCCCTTAACAACTTGCGTTCGATCTTAACATCCTCCCCTGAATCAAATAACAATACCGCTTTGTCTGACTTTCGTAGTTCGCGTTCGATTTCCCGGGCAAGCTGTGCAAAAAAGGGGTTAGTGATGTCGGGCACCAGCAGGCCAATCATTCCTGTTTGACCTTTGCGCAAACCCAGGCCAAGCGGATTAGGAGCAGCATGATACTTCTGGGCAGCCTCAACGACACGTTTTGTAGTAGCTTCGCTGATCCTGTATTTTTCAGGGGAGCCTGCCAATACGCGTGAAACAGTAGTAACAGATAGATTTAAATGAGCTGCCAATTCACTGAGATTCATGATTTTACAGGTGAGCAAAGTATTTGTGCACCTGTAAATTAGTCTGATCTGCTGAAACCTAGCAAGTCGTTATGATTAGTTAGATTTTGTTTGCACAAACGTTAATCCTAAGTTTTATCCTATTTTCATTACCTTATAGTTTACCCCAATTTCACTTGGAAGGAATTGTTCATGCAAATCATCGAATCTTACCCCATCGCCGTTATGATGTGCGTCATCACCATGATCTGCTGGGGGTCATGGGCTAACACCCAGAAACTCGCTTCCAAACAATGGCAGTTTCAGCTTTTTTACTGGGATTACAGTCTTGGAATCATTCTCATTTCGCTGATACTCGGCATGACCATGGGAAGCAGTGGAACGGAGGGACGCAGCTTCTTCGCAGATCTCGGGCAGGCCAATATGCAACCCATACGCTCTGCGCTCATTGGCGGCATCCTATTCAATCTCGCAAATATCTTGGTTGTTGCTGCAATCGATATCGCGGGTATGGCGGTAGCCTTTCCTGTGGGTATCGGTCTTGCACTGGTTATTGGGGTAATTGCTAACTACGTAGTCAATCCCGTGGGTGATCCGCTCATGCTTGGGATAGGAGTATTCCTTGTAGCCTTTGCCATTATTCTTGATGCTTTGATATACCGTCGTCTTCCCTCTGCCGGCAATACGCAATTTGTGAAAGGTCTGCTCCTCTCAATCATCGCAGGTGTTCTGATGGGTTTCTTTTATCGTTTTGTAGCTGCATCCATGGCACTTGATTTTGCAAGCCCAGAAGAGGGTAAATTGACACCCTACAGTGCAGTTTTTATCTTTTCGATAGGACTTTTTATTTCTAATTTTCTCTGGAACACCTGGGTCATGTATAAGCCCTTTAGCGGCAACGCGGTCAGTTATACTGACTACTTTAAAAAAGGAAACTTGAAGCTCCATTTCATCGGCATTCTTGGCGGTCTTATCTGGGGACTCGGAATGTCCTTCAGCATTATCGCATCCGGAGCTGCCGGCTTTGCCATCTCCTATGGTCTGGGGCAAGGTGCGACGATGGTTGCGGCATTCTGGGGAGTATTCATCTGGAAGGAATTTAAGGATGCCCCGGCAGGCACAGATAAATTCATCATACTGATGTTCATCCTCTTCATCATTGGTCTGGCTCTGATTGTGGCCGCTCGCCTCGTGTAACTCACTTTCAGGATTGATCACTATGATAGTCGTAATCGGTAGCTCAAACACTGACATGATCGTCAAAATACCTCAGATACCGACACCGGGAGAGACCATACTCGGGGGAGAATTCACGACCGCAGCCGGCGGTAAAGGGGCGAATCAAGCTGTGGCGGCGGCTCGTTGCGGAGGGCGGGTAAAATTGGTGGCAAATGTGGGCACAGATTCGTTCGGAAGTCAGGCCATCACAAACTTTCAGGCCGACGGTATCGATACCACCCATGTTTTTCAGGATGCAGGGGCTCCTTCAGGTATTGCACTTATCATGGTCAGCGAAGCAGGGGAAAACAGTATCGCAGTGGCACCAGGTGCAAACCACCGTCTGAGCCCCGCCAACATTGATGAGCTAAGATCTATCATCCACGAAGCAAGCATCCTGCTCATCCAATTGGAAATTCCACTCGAAACGGTGGAAAAAGCCATAGAAATCGCTCACAAACACAAGGTAAAAACTATACTCAATCCCGCACCTGCCTGCAAACTGTCCGATGCATTACTGGCACAAGTATCCATTATCACTCCCAACGAGAGTGAAGCCGCACTGCTCACCGGTATCCAGGTGCACAACGAACCGGATGCAATTGAGGCAGGAAAACAGCTAATCCAACGTGGCGTGGGCATCGCGATCATCACACTCGGTGCACAGGGAGCGATGCTTGTCAACGCAGATGGTGCACAAAAAGTGTCCACTTACAGCCTCAATCCAATAGATACTACAGCCGCCGGAGATACCTTCAATGGAGCTCTGGCAGTTGCCCTGTCAGAAGGGAAAAACCTCCTCCAAGCCGTTCAATTTGCAAACGCGGCGGCCGCCCTCTCTGTCACCCGTATGGGGGCACAACCTTCCGTCCCTCAAAGATCGGAAGTAGAACAACTCCTGAACACTCAACTCTGAACCCCATAAGATTCACCTTTATGAAAAAGATAATCCTTACCCTATCATGTTCCATATTTGCGCTCAGCGTCCAGCATGCCAATGAACCCGTTGCCATCATTTACGATACCGACATCGGTAACGACGTTGATGATGTTATGGCACTTGGCATGATTCATGCCATGGAATCGCGCGGTCATTGCGAACTGCTCGCCGTCACTATCACCAAAGATCACCCACTCGCCGCCGCATTTACAGATGCAGTAAACACCTTCTATGGTCGACCGGATATCCCCATTGCAACCGTGCGGAACGGTGCTACCCAACACGCAGGACGTTTCAATGGCCTGGCCGGAGAAAAATTGACTGACGGCAGCCTACGTTATCCGCACGACCTAAAAAGTGGCAACGACGCCCCGGAAGCAACCACGTTCTTACGGGAGCTGCTTGCGAGTCGCAAAGATCAATCTGTTGTGCTGGTGCAAGTCGGCTTCTTTACCAACTTTCGCAGATTGCTGGAATCCAAACCAGATGACATTTCACCACTCAGTGGTAAAGAGCTGATCGCAAAAAAAGTAAAACTACTCTCCATCATGGGCGGTTCCTTTCAAACCATTCGTGACAGTAATCACTATCTCGAATACAACGTGCGCCTTGATATCCCATCCGCACAGGTACTTGCCGAACAATGGCCTACCGAAATCATCTGGAGCGGCTTTGAGATTGGTATTGCAGCCACTTACCCCGCATCCAGTATCGAAACTGATTACGAATACACCACACACCATCCCGTCAGGGAAGCCTATTACCTTTATAATCCTCCCCCGCATAACCGCCCCACCTGGGACCTTACCAGCGTGCTCCACGCAGTCTGGCCCAATCACGGCTATTTCGATTTATCCACACCCGGCAAAGTGACTGTCGAAGATGATGGGTTCACTCGCTTTAACCCTGAAGAAAACGGTGAACACCGCTTCTTAAAAATAAACGAACATCAAATAATCCGTCTGCGCGAAGCCTTTGTTCAACTCTGTAGCCAGCCTCCCCTTACAAAATAAAAAACTGTGACCTGATTCAGAGTACTTTAGAAACCTGTAGAATTAGTGAATACCCATTCTCACTGAACCCTGCGTGTTTTCCATAATCTTTTCATATTCCACGAGCAGATTTTCCGAAAACTGAATGACTGGATCGAGTATTCAACGTTTTTTGGAACAGCGGAGAATCAGGGAAGCCAAATATTGGCTGGTTCACTCTGGCCTGAAAATTAGCGAAATATCCGAGAAAGTCAGTTACTCCGATCCTTTATACTTCTCTAGGAGGTTCGCCTCAACACGGGAGTATGCCCCTTAAAATATCGAATCGAGCACTTCGGAATATCCAATTCGATACCGTCACAGAACTGAGAGTGGCGATTACACAGCACCTCAGACGGACGAATCTCCGATAGAAATCACCCAGACTTCTTCCGCGACTCTGAGATTTTTTTCACTACATCCCATGTGGCTTTGTTGAAAATCTGTTCGTTCTCGTAAGTCATTTCGTGCGCCGAGTAGTAATACATCATGTGATCCATCGGCAGGGCGAAAGCCTTTTCGAGATTCTCAAGATAGTTTTCCAGATCTTCATCCCGATGCCGCTGACCTTCCAATAAAAAGAAGGTCTTCTTTTTGGCTTCTTCAAGAATCGGGTAATACTTGGCGTGGGCTTCAAAAATGGTCGTTTTCATACGATGCATTTGATGATCCACACTGCGAACATGACCGTCCGATCCGAGATAGTCCATGTGCCTTGTTTTTGCAAAAATCTCAGCTAAGTCCAGTTTGGGTGCATCGGCGAACATGCTGATGACCACCTCCCGGCTGATGTTTTTGGCAAACTCGCTCATCTCGTCGAGAAACTCAATGACTTCCGGTTTCGCAGGCCTCGGCTCATCCCAAATGATTCCGTCAAATTCGAATTCGTCCAAAAGGATCTTGAGATTTTCTTTGTAGTGAGATTGGACTTTGTCACTCTTGGGATTCGAAAAACCAACAGGTAAATCCTCATACCACGTATCCGCATTTTCGAGCGTCCACCACGAAAATCCATCGAGCCATCCCGCAAGTAATCCGCACCAGCGATTCGGCACCGCATGAACTTTGAGTCCCTTTGATTTTGCCAACTTCACAAAATTTCGAATCCGTTTTTGATGCCAGTTCTTCATTCCATCTTCTTGCACACAGATGCTGATTGTATCAGTTCCCAGCGAAAGCATTTTCTCTAAATCCCAATCCAGATGGCGGTGCAAAATGGAGTGATTGTGGGGTGCGTAGTAATAACAGTTTAGAATATCGATCGTGTTTTTCATAAAGCTTAAGCCCTGGTTTAAATCTAGTTTCTAGAAAATACCGCCATGTTTCCTTCGTTGCAGAGTTCGGATATCCCACCGGAGTGGGCGTCGCCAAGAGCGACGATGCTGGAGCGCACATTGATCATGAACAGCTGTTCGTCCGGTTGAGAACCGAGCATCGAGTGAGGAATGATAAATTCAGTAGTGTATTTAGCGGCGTCCAAAATTGTTTTGACTGCAACGGCATCTGTCGAATCTTCCAGTGCGAAGATCCCGGTGTAGGCTTGTCCTCCCCCATTCTTATGTGGACAAATCACAATTCGCTTGGGCCTGGACTCCTGCAACCCCACTCTGATTTGCAAACAGATCCAGGAACCTTCCCACGTGTGTTCCTCACGCGTTTTCAAATTCGCCTCGGTTAAAAGTGAATCCTGAACGCTAAAGTCAAACTTCAAGCCGTCCGCGTTGCACTGTAACTCACCTTTTAAGGCGACTTCACCACCAAGATAGGTGGTGATCTCTCCGACTCCGTTCTCATCGAAATCAATCGCGAGCTGAGATTTCAGCACACTTCCGAGCGTAAACACTTTCGCATCCCCACATTTTAGCTCCACCGATACGCTCTCTGTAACCTCTTCGAGATTTTTGAACTGAAACCGATGACTACTCCCGGAGTTTGGTGAGACCGTCACTCGCTGAGACTGATCGGACAACCACTCGAAAACGGGTTTCTCAGGGACAATTTCAAAGGCTAAATCTCGCTCATCATCACTAGGATTCTCAACCTTCAGAATCAACTCATTGAGCGCACCTTTTCGATCCACAAAAGCCTTATCAATGCCAAGCGTGGCCACCACTGTTTCACCCAAATCGTGGTAGGATCGGCCGTATGATTTGAAGTTTCGCTTATATTCGGGGAGGAATCCGTGCTGTTGATGAGCTTCAATCAACTCGTCACACATCGACCAAATGTGGTCTAGTGTCAGGGTCGCAGAAGTGTGAGGATCCATCATGACTGCTTGATAAATCCACTCCCTCTGCTTGGTCAGTGCAGCTTCTACGGTAAGTTGCTGAACATTGATGTTCGTGCGACAAATAGCGGCCAATTGCTTCGGAATGTCTCCCATCTTGTGGGGCTGAATACCTGCACCATTGACACTACAAGGGACCTCAACACAGCAACCCGATGGTAGGTTCGTGATCCATTCATCGTTGGGAACGTTGCCGTAGATCAAACACTTCTCATTAGTAACGAGGGAATGGATAATATACGAGCCATACTCATGCGATTGCGGTTCTACTACAATCTCGCCGTCTCCTCCGAGAAGCATCTTCTCCGTATTTTCCCACGTTGAAATGATCGACTCACACCTCCTGAGATATTCATCAATCGGCACATCATAGTCTCTGATGATCTGTTCTCCGTGATGAATGAAGTAGGGAGTATACTCAGCCTGGTGCTCACTGGATTCCGTAACAAAGTAACCCAAGCGCTTCATCATCTCGAATCGAACCTTGTTTTGTTTAAAAATGAAAGGTTCCTCCATCATTTTGAACAGCAGCGGATAGGCGTCCTTCCCCCGATGAGCAAATTTGAGGAAAAACGCCATGTGATTGATTCCCGCAACGGTGTATTCGAGTTCTTCATAAGGAATATTACAGTAAGCGGCCAACTGCTTGGACGTTCCCTGAACCGAATGGCACAGCCCCACATGAGGGACCCCCACCCCTCGATCGACCGCCCAACAGTTCATTGCCATCGGATTACTGTAGTTCAGGAACAAGCACCCCGGATTCCCCACTTTCTCAATATCCTGGGCGATTTTTAGTAATTCGGGTATCGTTCTCAGAGCTCTAAACACGCCTCCCACTCCTAAGGTGTCTCCGATTGTCTGCTGAAGCCCGTATTTTTTTGGTATTTCAAAGTCTGTCATCGTGCCTGGCTCAAAACCACCGACCTGTATCATGCAAATGACAAAGTCCGCTCCCTTGATCGCCTGTGTTCGGTCCAAGCTTGCTTGAACCGACGCATGGATCCCGAGTTTCGCAATAATCTTACGCGTCATGACTTCAGCAACCTTCAGTCTGCCGGAATCAATATCCATCAGGGAAATCAGAGAGTTGGACAATGCGTCGAACTGCAAAATGTCTCCAATCAGTTTTTTAGCAAAAACCACTGATCCCGCCCCAATAATTGCGATCTTCTTCATAGTTCTAACCTAATCCATTAAATTACGCTTGCAAGTATTTTGTAATACCGTATACAATAATATTACATGAAACAACCTAATGTCGTATTTGTGTTCTCGGATCAACAGCGATGGGATACCTGTGGAATCAACGGTAATCCCGAGGGATTGACTCCGAATTTCGATTCTCTCGCTAAAACCGGTACCAATTTCCCCAAGTGTTTCACTCCTCAACCCGTTTGCGGACCCTCAAGGGCTTGTTTGCAGACTGGGATGTACGCCACAGCAAACGGCACATGGCGGAATGGAATCCCTTTGAACAAATCCGTCCCCTCCCTGGCTTCCTGCTTCAAAGAGGCGGGATACCGAACTGGCTACATCGGAAAATGGCACCTGGGAAAAACTGGTGAAAATGCAGTCAAAGAGCCAGACAGAGGTGGCTATCAGGACTGGCTTGCTGCCGATATCCTCGAAGCGTGTTCGGACGCCTACGACTGCGTGGTTTATAATGAAAATTGCAACGAAGTGAAGTTGCCCGGCTACCGAGTGGATGCGTTAACGGACGCAGCAATACGCTACATTGACGAGCATCAGGAGAATCCGTTCTTCTTGTTTCTGTCTTTTCTCGAACCTCATCATCAAAATCACGTCGATGCCTATCCGGCACCCAGGGGTTATGAAGAATTGTACAATTCACCCTGGATGCCTGCCGATCTGAAAACACTGGGTGGCACCGCACACCGGCACATCCCCGGCTACTACGGAATGATAAAACGTCTTGATGAATCTTTGGGCCGCATCACTGACGCCATACATAGTCTGGGACTCAATGAAGACACAATCGTGATCTACACCTCAGATCACGGATGTCACTTTAAAACCAGAAATCAGGAATACAAAAGGACCTGTCACGATGCATCTACTCGTGTCCCATGTGCGATCAATGGTCCTGGTTTCGAAAGTGGTGGCGAGCGACAGGAACTATTCAGCCTACTGGATCTGCCTCCCACCCTTCTGGAAGCTGCAGGTATTCCTATACCCGACCACATGCAGGGGAAGTCATTCGTAGAACGACTTCAAAAACGCGACTCAAAGTGGGCAGAAAGCATTTTTGTGCAGACAAGTGAACACGAGTTAGGCCGTTCCATTCGCACGCAGCGCTGGAAATTCGGCGTTCTTGCACCTGACCTGGACGGAGGCAAAGTTCCTTCTGCTAAAACTTACACTGAAAGTTTTCTCTATGATCTCAAACACGACCCTTATGAGTTGGATAACTTGATCAGTTGCCCTGCGCACCGACCTGTAGCCGACTATCTGGCGTCTCGTTTAAAGGAAAAAATAAACGAAGTGGAGGGTGAGAATCCAACGATCTCCAAAGCTCCCGCTTTAGACGAAATCAGATGGTACCAACGCAAAGTCTACGAATGCGAAATTTACGAATAGTGAGATTTACGACCATTTGCTGGGTCATCCACACCCATTTTCGATTCGCTCAATCGAGCTGATAGAGTCGCAGATTTTTGTAGGTCACACCCTGAAGTGCATAAAAGTCCTTGGATTTTCCAAGAAAAAGGAAACGAATGGGGGCAACCTGACTGCGCCAGGGTAAATCCGCACAGGTACGACCTTCAATCATGATTTTCACATGCTCATGCCTCCGACTCCACTCCACCCGAAAGGTCACCTTTTCAGGCCAGCGATAATCATTGGAAATTTCTGCCAAGGTCTCGTGATAGTCCGTTCCGGGGGAGCGCTTCGCGCCTTTTGATGCCCAAAGAACTTTAAAAGTATTTCCGTATCGAGGATTTCCATCTCGGTCCGACCCCATGCGCAAGGTAATGATCGCATCCTCATCTGTTCCTCCATCCTCGTAGTGATGATCCGCGATCGAATTAGAGAATAAATTGAGAAAATGTATCTTTCGATTGAAGCCGGATGATAGGTTTGCACGCTCCCAGTCTAAACTTTCCAGATCGATCTCCAGCCCACCCTCGTATCCGATTTCCCGGGGTAGCTCTAATTTTAAATATCCGTTTTCGGATTCAGCGAACCATCCTGAAAAATTCATACTTCCCTCGAAGTTTTTCACCTTCAATCCCGAGGCAAATCCAGCATGCCTTGAATCGTCGTAAAAAGGCTCTGTATCGACATTTACAACAGCCACTGACATAAAAAAAAGAAGTCCCGGAAGTAACATGGTCATGAGAAATCTATTTACTTGACGGTATTACGGTATACGGTATTACTAATGTAATCAACTTCTATTACTCATAACCCGTTCATACCTACCGAAAGAAAACATGAAAATCGCTGTTGGATCCGATCCCAATGCTGTCGAATTGAAGAAAAGTATCTGCAACATCCTGACTGATCACGAGGTTGTGGATTTTGGGAGCGACGATCCATTGTATGCCAATGTGGCGGTAGATGTGGCGAAGACAGTCGCCTCCGGGAAGTTTGACCGAGGAATTTTACTCTGTGGTACCGGACTCGGTGTATCCCTTGCGGCCAACAAGGTAAAAGGCGCTTATGCAACTCCGTGCACCAACGTCTACAGCGCGGAGAGATCCATACTGAGCAATAACGCGAACATCCTCACAATCGGGAGCCTGGTGACCGGGAGTGAACTCGCCAAGAAAATCGTAAAAACCTGGATCTCTTGTATCTACGAGTCAGGGGGACGATCCGAAACGAAAGTTCAGTGCATACGCGATCACGAAAAAACGCTCATGAGCCAGGGATGACTTTTCAAAAACAGTCAATACTTCAAATCGAAAAGAGCTATTCAATGAATATCGCTCATCACGAAGACGGGCCTGAATTGCTCATCGGATCGGAAATCAAAGGGCATAATTACCGTTTCAATTGGAAAACAAAGGACGCAACCACTATCGGAGAGGAAATCGGGGGCACGATGACTATGCTGCCCCTTCCTCATAGAAGCGCGGATTATGTTTCGGTGATGGGGATGTATCCACCATTTCTGGGTGAGACCGCCGGAGCCTATTTCAACAAGTTCCTGGGTAACCATGCTGAATGGGAAACCCGACAGGTTCTGTCCCTACCCTTCGCTCATCGACTGGAAATTCTCCAGGGGCAAGAACACGACTACTTGTTTGTCGCTTCTGTAGCAGAGCACAAGGAGAATCCGGAGGATTGGTCTCAACCCGGTAAGGTATTCGCAACCGTGATCCACGAAGATCTCAATCCCGCAGATTTTGAGTTAGTCGCAGGAGGCATCACACGCAACCACGGGATGATTGTGCATCGGTTTAAAGATGGCCCTGCTCTTCTGGTTTCTGGAAAAGAAGGGATTCTAGCGATCAGGGAAAACCCAGGAGGCTCAACTCGCTTCGCCAAAGACACCTTATTCAAAAACGAAGTGAGTGAGATGTTTCTGCACGACCTCGATGGTGATGGAGAAGATGAGTTGGTAACGATCGAACCCTTTCACGGTAACAAGTTGGGCGTTTATAAAAACATCGGAGAAAATTGGTGTTTGGAATTCTCCGACGAACTGATTTTCGGTCACGGCCTCTGGGTAGGCGACTTCAATGAAACCCCAACCATATTCGTAGGCAATCGCGCTGACCATTGCGATTTGTATGCCTACCAACCCTCTGCAAAAGGCTCACTCGAGTTTACAAGAAACATCTTGGAACCCAAAACGGGAACCACTCAAACCATCGTGTTTGAATACCAAAACCAATCGATATTGGCAGCCAGCAACCCCCTGAACTCGGAGGTTGCCTGCTACACTCAAACGGAGGCTGCACATGATTAAAGTTCAGGAAAACAACGTTGAGACTCTTGATGTTCCCGGAAGGAAACTGAAGTGGCTATTTCATCCCGATGACAAACATTCGGACCATTTTTCGATGAATGTCGTGAGCATCGCTTCCGGCGAAACGGTACGCCCTGCTCACGCCCATCCGAACGAAGAGGAAGTGATCTACGTGGTGAGTGGTGAAGGCAGAGTCTTCATCGAAGGTGAAGTTAGCAACCTCGCTGCCGGAACGGCTGTTCTGTTTCCAAAAGGACACAAGCACATGGTCCAAAACTCAGGAATCGAACCACTAAAACTCGTTTGTTTTTTCACACCACCCGTAGATTTCAACCAATATCAATACTTCGAAGATATCGATTTCTCGAGATAAGACTTTTTATGCAAAGGATCATTAATCACCCGGACCTCGTCGTCGAGGACATGCTTGAAGGATTCGTCAAAGCTCACCCGGACCTCATCGCCAAAACGGACCATGCGAAAGTCCTTAAATACAAGGATTGCCCTGTTCCGGAAAAGGTGGGTGTCGTGACAGGTGGCGGCTCAGGACACAAACCTGCCTTCATCGGATATCTTGGGAAAAACATGCTGGATGCAGTCGCTGCGGGAGAGATTTTTTCATCTCCCTCAGCTCAGGCATTTTTTGATGCGTTCAAAGCCGCAGATTCCGGAAAAGGAGTCGCCTGTCTTTATGGCAATTACGCTGGGGACAACATGAACGTTAAAATAGCGGTCATGGACGCTGAAGACGAAGGAATCGAGGTCAAAACAGTGGTCGCCAATGACGATGTAGCTTCGGCACCCATCCATGAAAAAGAGAAACGCAGAGGTGTGGCCGGAGAAATCCTCATGTGGAAAGTCGGTGGAGCCAAGGCGGCCCTCGGAGGAGATTTGGATGAAGTTGTCGATGCGGCACAAAAAGCCATTGATCACACTCGAAGCGTTGGTATCGGACTCTCTCCTTGCACCATTCCTTCGGCCGGAAAGCCCAATTTTGAGATCAAAGAAGGAACCATGGAAGTGGGCATCGGCCATCACGGAGAAGCAGGCATAAAGGTAGAACCCCTCAAATCTGCAAATGAGATGGCCGCCATGTGTCTGGATATCATTCTTCCGGATCTTCCATTCAAGAAGGGCGATGAAGTGGTGGCGCTTGTATCCGGGTTGGGGGCCACACCCGTCATGGAACTCTACATTTTCTACAACAAAGTGGATGAAATCCTCAGGGAAAAAGGCATAAGCGTGTTTCAACCCTATGTTGGAAATTACTTCACCTCTCTGGAAATGAAAGGCGTGACTCTGACGCTCATGAAACTTGATGACGAACTGAAAGAGCTCATTTCACTGAACGCAAACTCCGTAGGTTTAAAGCAATTTTGATGATGTCCCACATAGACAATAGCAAGTCCGGGTCCATCGTTTTGGATCTGATCAAGGTCATTCAAGACAACAAAGAATACCTGAGCGAAATCGACGGAGCAATTGGGGATGGAGACCACGGAATCAACATGAATAAAGGATTCACCATCGCCGGTGAGAACCTCGCGAACACAGGTGCTCCGTTGGCAACATCTTTTAAACTGCTGGGAAACGTTCTGATTAACGAAATCGGTGGATCCATGGGCCCTCTCTACGGAACACTTTTCCGTAAAATGGCAGTAGCGATCAGGGAACATGATTCGATTGAGGCCAAAGACTTTCTTAAGATGCTGCAAAACGCCCTCTCGGGAATCCAACAACTCTCAGACGCCAAGGTTGGAGACAAAACCCTCATGGATACCTTGGTGCCAGCAGTCCAGGCATTTGATACCGCCCTCGGCAACGAAAAAACGTTCACCGAATGCCTCGACTCAATGTCGGAAGCTGCCGAAAAAGGTATGCGCTCCACCGAAGATCTGGTTGCAAAGATCGGCAGAGCTTCTCGATTAGGAGAAAGATCAAGAGGAGTGCAGGATGCTGGTGCAACCTCCTGCTGCCTCCTTCTTCAAACCCTGGCAAAATCTACTAAGGAAAGGCTTTCGGACTAAATGAAGGCGGGCATTGGTAGCTATGCATTTCGCTGGGCGATCGGAACCCCTGATTGGAGACCCAAAACGCCCATGGACGCGTTTTCATTCATCGAAACTTCCGCGGATTTGGATGCAGACACAGTGCAGATATGCGATAACCTATCTCTCGACTCCTGCACTAAAGACGAACTAAACAAACTACAAAAACTCGCAGCAGATCGAAATATCGAGATCGAAATTGGTTTCGCAGGGCTTAATCCGGCATCCCTCAAATCCAATCTAAATATCTGCAAGTTACTCCATTCCCAAATTCTAAGAGTAGTAGTCAACCGCGAATCGAAAGCCCTGTCACTGGGTGATTTGAAAGTCCTGCTGGAAGCGAACGTTCCATTGCTGGAGGCAGATGGTGTGACTCTTTGCATCGAAAATCACTTCACCTACACGCCTCTCGAGCTTCGCAAAATCGTTGATGAATTAAATCATCCCAACATCGCCATTTGCTACGATCCGCTGAACTCCATTTCACACTTCAGCGGAGTGTGGGAAACCCTCAATGCTCTAAAAGCTAAAATCAGAACTGCTCATATCAAAAATGCAGGTATCGAACGGCTTGGGACTGGTTTTCGCATCAACGGTACTTCCCTTGAAGAGGGAAACCTCGACATTCCTTCAATCGTAGACTCTCTGAAATCCCTCTCACCTCAACCCAATATTTACATCGAAACCTGGATGGACCGACTCGAAGACGAACCTTCCACACTTGAGCGAGAATTGGAGTGGAACTGTGCCTCTATTAATTACCTAAAACCTTTATTATGAATAAATTAGCAGCGATTAGTGCATTTCTCGGCAACGTAAAAAACAGATACATCGAGTATCACCCCAACAATTCGATCATCGATAAAATCGAACTCGCTTCCAAAATTGAGCGCATGGATGGCCTTGAACTCTGTTATCCCGCAGATTTTACGGAGATCCCAGTGAGTGAACTGAGGAAACGCATGAGTGACGCAGGGCTCGGCATCGCGGCAGTCAACATTCGCACGCGACGCACGGGCAAGTGGTGGAGAGGTTCTTTTTCTTCAGCGATCGCTGAGGAGCGTCAGGAACTTGTGGATGAGTTTCGCAAAGCCATGGACATGGCTTCAGAAGTAGGTACCCAGCGCGTATCGACGTGCCCGCTGAACGAAGGTCATGATTATGTCTTCGAGATGGACTATTTTGACGCTTATAAGGACTCCGAAGAAGCGTTTGCCAAAATCTGTGAGCACAACCGACAAATGCAGGTGTGTATCGAGTACAAATGGAACGATCCTCGACAACGCTGTCTACTTGGAGGAGCCGCGGAGGTAGCTCTTTTTTGCCAGAACGTCAGTGCAGATAATTTAGGAGCCACACTAGACATCGGCCACTCGATCCAGGCAAACGAACGACCTGCTCAGGCAGCGGCTCTCCTCCACCGAGCCAACCGCCTGTTCTATGTACATCTCAATGACAATGATCGTTACTGGGATTGGGACATGCTTCCCGGATCAGTCAATTTCTGGGACACAATCGAATTCCTTTATTACATCAAGTCATGCGGATACACCGACGATTGGATAGCCTACGACGTGATGGCGAAAGAAGTGGATTTTGAGAAACACTTCAACCTCGTCACCAAATTGACAAGAAAGCTTGAGTCCCTTGCAGATAAACTTGATCGGGACCGCGTCCGCCAGCTACTAAACAAGCGGAATCCCAACGACTCAATAGAGTATCTTTTTGACACTCTACTGTAGTGGTAGCGGACTATTCCGCTATCTTCAACAACCACACGGTTCCCGTTCCTGACAGATTTTCTTTATTGAGCAGGTCACCTGTCTCGTAAAGGGACCATACAGATTGATCCATCGGATTCGCTGCTAATGCAACAAATCCGATTTCTTTTGCGTCAGGACTTGGTAGATACCGTTCGTCTGCAAACCGACCCTTTTGATAAGTCGTGTATCTACCTCCAAATGATGAGATAAAGATACCCTTACTCTCGGACAAAAGAACGTCAGGTAAATCGCGGCTTCCACAACCTAGTGCCTTACCCACAAACTCAAAAGGCTCGTCGAACACCTTCTTTCGAAACACATGCCCAAAAGGACCCACCACGTAGATCCAATTCTCTTCAGTACACAGGCCTGTAGGGGCCTCTCCCTGCCATAAATCGTATCCGTAAACACCCCCGCCAGTCCACGTATTGCCTCGGTCAGCTGAAGTTCGCCAAGCGATGTAATCGGGTTTACCCTGGCGATAAACGAGGTGTAATCCGTCATCCGGTCCCATAAACAATTGTCCGTAGGGGTGATCCTTTCCAATCCATTCGACTCCAGCCGCAGTCCCTGTATCCGGGTCATGAAGTGCTGGGCTCAACTGATTCGTCACTCCATCAAGAATCCAAACACCCACGTGTCCGCCATGAAATCCTCCTCTGATGTTTATGAAGATATTTTCCTTACTATCCATGACCATCGAAGTATCACGACCCACATTACGAGCGATCACTCTCCACGCGCCATTTTGCTTCATCGCGAGAGTTTTTCCAGTCAACGCATAAAGATCTCCGTTGGACTTTATCAAAATCTCGGGATCACTTCGTTGCGGTCCGTCGTTGATACTCCCATCGTAGGTGATACCTGTAAACTCTTCCCTGCCAAGCTCACCTTCTGGAGTGAGTTGCCGGTAGTATGCCGATCCCGCTCTCGCATACAAAATGTGTGCGCTTCCGTCTACCCCAAAACAGAAATCAGGATAACACCCTTTTCCAATTTCTAAGGCCTCGCCAATGGGTGGATCTGACAACAACTCATGACTGATCTTTTGAATCGTTTTGAGCCGGTTATTCCAACCGGCCGAAAAAGCATTATCCTGTATCCGCTCTACATCGAATTCGCAAATAATCGGACGATCATCAACGAGGTGCGCGCGAACCTCCTGCAAAAGTGCCTCGGAAATATCCGAATCGGCTTCCATCACGAGCGCATCTTCCAAAAATGGATCAATGTATAGCCTCTTAGATCCGGAGGGGTGAAATGGCAACGATCCACCAAACGGTTCGTCAAAAAGTGACGGAGCCATGACGTAAGACCCATTCGAAAAACGGCTTTTCAAGTAGTCTTGGACCTCGTTCGCGATGGCTGCGCTACTGATCGCAGCAACTTCGTCCAGGGGAACACTCTCAAGCAGAATGTTCAGATCGTTTTTAAAGACTTTAACCGTTTTCTCAAGAAACCCGTCGACTTCATTTTTAAGAACAAGTTTGTCCAATTCTCCTTCAACAATGCATTTCGTCAAATTGAGCGCCATGTCTTCAACAATGACCAAAGAACCTCCGTATTCCTTAAAATGGTAGAGGAAAGGATTGCGAGTCTGAGCGGAAATCGATTCGCCAAAAAAGCTCCAGTTCACTTTCATCGCCAAAAGCTTTTTAGTTCGGCCAAACCCACCCGCAAACTTGGACGGATTAGTCGCCGATAGTGTCAGAGGTCCGGTGTATTTGAAGAACGTCGCCGGAACGTGCTTAGTCATCACCTCATTACCCTCAGCGTCCAGCCCTGAAATCGTCCAGATTCCTTCTACGTTTGGTAGTAATCGGACATATCTCCTTGAGGGATCTGATTCGTCCAATTTGCCAGGAATTTCCTCTCCAAGAGGAGACCTTAAGACAACGGTTTCGATTTGATCATTTACAATCACTTCCTCATGAGTCTGCCATACCAACATCGCATTCTTTGAGACCACCAACTTATCAAAGGAGGGGTTAACAATCGGTTGAAGCACAAGCCTTCTCCAACGCCCTCTTGCCCACGCATACCCTTCACCTTCAGGTATCTTGAAATTACTGTGAGACTTAAAAACCACCGAAATTTCATCACCGACTGAGAATTCGAATTCCCCATAATCATGTTCAATCAGCACCCTCTTCTCCTCGACCTCGGGGTTCTTAAACTTACCAACACTCACGTTGTTGATCAGTATTTCATATTCACTTTCACCGTCTTCCTCTGCAACTGCGTGAAGTACCAATTTGTAGAAACCAGGTTCACCTGAGAATAACACAGAAGCAGCCGCAGGCTGGTCAAAAAATTGCACGGTATCGATAGCCACCCCGTGCTTCTCTGTATCAGTTTCTTTTACCTCCGAGTAATACTCAGTGAACCTTAAATCGTCCAAAACTGGAGTGAAATCCTCAACCGAACTATAAGTTAGAGCTCGAAGTTCATCATTAGCAGCACCAAGGCCCAAAACAAAGAATAGGTACGATACAAATTTCATAAACATAAGATGAAGAAGAAGTTTGTATTGGTCAATGATTACCGTATACTGTATTACAGTTAATTTCCTCGCAATTCAGATTTTTCTACTCAAAGGTGAAACACCGTATACGAACATCATGTC
The DNA here is from genome assembly GCA_022361075.1 of Opitutales bacterium. GTDB lineage: Bacteria > Verrucomicrobiota > Verrucomicrobiia > Opitutales > JAFGAQ01 > JAKSBQ01. Next base: position 18,497 of record JAKSBQ010000179.1, read on the forward strand.
AGACGTAATTAACGAGCTTAATCAAATACCTAACATTGCTCAATTTATTGCTACCCGAATTGAGCAAATGATCCTGACAGGCGAAATCGCGCCCAACAGCCGTCTGGTTCAAAACGAAATTGCAGACCAATTTGGAGTATCTCGCTTACCCGTCCGAGACGCATTCGCGATTTTGCACAAAAAAAACCTCATCAAGCAACTTCCCAGAAAGGGAATGGTCGTTCGTAATATCGACAAAAAAGAGGTCGACAACCTTTTCGAACATCGCTTGTTGATCGAGCCATACGCGATCAAAAAGTCCCTCCCTCATTTTGATGAGAAAATGATACAGGAGGCATCCGACCTGATTGATCAGCAATCGCAAATCCCTGAGGAAGATATCATCCCTCTTCTCGATATTGACGAAGCCTTTCACTCCCACTTGTGGAAGTGTTTTGAAAACGATGAGATCATCGAATCACTCGCTTCAGTATGGAGGCGGATCAAAGTGGTTCGCGCTCTCGCTCGAAAAATCCCGAATTGGAAAGATAAATCAGTCAAAGGTCACCGGGACATTCTCGAATCCATTAAGGAGCAAGATTACAACACAGCGATCAAGCGCCTGGAAAAAGGAATCAAACGTTCTCAAAAAGAGATTATCGACAACATTGAGTTCAATAATTAGGCGCGTGAAAAAACGCCTACCTTACTCAGCCGCCACTGTCGGATATTTTGCTCCGCTTGCTCTGAGCAACTCATGCAGACGATCTCGCAATTGCCTAGCTTTTTCGTGCTCGATCTCTGCTAAGTTGTTTCTCTCACTTAGATCAATCTCGAGGTTGTATAGTTCCACTCGACTGTCTTCATAAAACTCGACGAGTTTCCATTTGCCCTCACGAATCGCAGATCCGGGAGTCCAAGCGGAATTGTGATAGTGAGGGAAGTGCCAGACCAAGCTTCGATCTTCTTCGGATTGCTTCGCGCTAAGAGATTGAAGAATGCTGATCCCATCGCAATGTTGCTCGGGCATCATGTCATGACCTACAAAATCCAAAATAGTTGGATACAAATCCATACTCGTCGTGAGCATCGAGGACTCATCATTCTGCGAAGCTTGTAATGGATTACGAATGATCAGAGGTACACGAATTCCACCTTCATAACACCAACCCTTACCAGCACGAAGAGGCACAACAGAAGTACGACCTGGCTGATCGGCATATCGGGTGCTCCAGCCTCCGTTGTCCGATACGAAAATCACGAGCGTATTTTTATCCAATTCATTGGCACTCAGCTCAGAGAGCAATCGGCCCACATTCTCATCAAGCGTGCGGACCAAAGTCGCATACGCGACGTCATCCTGCGAGATTCTCGTTATCCCCTTACCCTCCTCGCGAGCGTTTGCCTGATTCTCAACATCCAAGGAAGTCAGCTTACCTTCGTAATAATCGACCCATCGATCGATCGCTTGGACCGGCGAATGAACGGTATAAAATGAGAGCATCATGAAGAACGATTCCTTCTCATCCTTCTGGGCTTTCAAAAAATCAATGCATTCATTCGTAAGCCTATCTGTTATGCACTCTCCCGGAGGACCATCTGACAACCTGGGATTCAAATAGGGAGTGTAATAAGCGTGTGGTTTGTCAACGCCCGGATAGAGCTCCGGTATTCCGAGGGGGGAACCCCTGGAGATCCCACCTGCGTTTGTTTCAAAACCGTGATGCTCGGGCCAATCACTTTCAGTTTCTCCCAGATGCCACTTTCCGGCAAAAAAAGTTCGGTATCCTTTTTCTCTCAAGACCTCGGAAATGGTTTTTTCGTCTTTTGAAAGCGCATTCGGAATACTCGGTGTATTCAGTTTCCATTTGGATCGTTTGAATTTCTCAGTCGTGCTGAAACCCGGAATCCAATCGGTCAGCCCCATCCGGTGAGGCGCTTTACCAGTCATAATTGCAGCTCTGGATGGCGAGCAAACCGGAGAGGCTGAATAGGCATTGGTAAATTTAGTAGAGTTCGATGCAAACTCGTCAATGTGGGGAGTGTCGTAAAATGCACTTCCGTAACAACCCAGATCCGTCCAACCGAGATCGTCAACCAGTATTAGAAGAACATTCCTTTTGTCATCGCCAAATGCGTGAGTAAACGTGAGCAAACTCAGCACAACCGAGATCTGCATGGCTCTTTTTTGAAAGTTTCTGATTTTCATAACGAATCCGCTATCAAGGAGGACCGCCTATTCATAATTCGTGAATAACATTCATCCAAACAGACATCTTCCCTACACCTCTATTTGCCCAGGCAAAATAGGGAATGAGTTTCAGTTCCAATGGTTTAAATTCAGCAGGTTTTAAAGGACGGTACAATCGATTGCCCCAGCTATCCCCCTCGCATGAGTACGCTGACGCGGTAAGGCTATTAACGCCACCTAGCAAATTTTCCTCCCAAAGCACCTCGAATTCAGCGTTTACCGGCAAATATACAGCTCCGATATCCACACCTGATGGTAGATCCGCTTCCTCCATTGTATAAAGAAGGGGTCCACGTTTGATCGCAACTTGATTCGTGGTCTCCTCGATCCGCGGAATTCCTTGCATCAACTTCACATCCATCGGCAAATCAATGACAATTTCCAGGCCTTTTTCCGGAAGCTGCTCAATCTCATGATAACCACTCAGCAGTAATTCGGACTTCACTTTCCCGTCGATTACAACCGAAGCACCCTCAGCCCATTCCGGAACTCGTACTTTAAGTGACGTTCCTTCTTTCCATTTTTCGATCTTAACCACGACTTTTCCCTCCCAGGGGAAGTCAGTTTTCTGCTCGAAAACATACTCTCCGTCATCATAGCGGCTGGCACCGTAATGATGAATCCAAAAAGCATCCTGCGATTTCGAGTAAAATAACCCGTGAAGTCCGGCAAGGGTACGAGAGAAGTTAGTCGGACAACAAATACCGATGTTTTCAGATCCCGGGATACCCCTCTGCAAACTTGAGTTTTTCATCGGCGGCTGCTCATGGCCGTGCCATCGGGTGGGATTGACGTAAAAGAACCCTCTACCGTCCTGACCCATACTTCCGAGAAATCCGTTATACATCTCCAATTCCATGATTTCCGCAAACCGAGCTTCACCCGTCGCCAACAGCATGCGGTAGTTCCACATGAAATTGCCCACTTGCCCGCAGGTCTCATTGTATCCGTGGGCATTCGGCATTTGATAATCAAAGCCAGTAGATTCCCAAACTTCGTCTGCACCCCACACGTTGCCATCACGGAAGGAAAACCCACGATAAAGCGCACTCATGCCTCCGTGGATGTAGAGCTTCTTCTCAACAAGATCTTTCCAAATTCGCTCAAGGGCATCCAAAAGCTCATGATCCCCCGTCTCCAGAAATGCATCGGTTGCGCCCGCATAGAGATAGGTGTTCCAAACCGCGTGGCCCACGATCTCTCTTTCATCTCGAAGAGGGACTCGATCCTGCCAGTTATCTGAACCGCCATCATACTTTCCGCGATTGTCGATCACTAGATTCGCAAGCTCGAGGTACTTCGAATCGCCCGTTTCACGATACATTTCGACCGCGCCCATGATGATCGACGGATTAATCGGAAAGTGCGCCATCTCGTCAGGGCGGTTCTTAAACATTTTGTAGGCATAATCGGCTACTTTAAGCGCAATTTGTAGAAAGTTATCTTTGCCAGTGAACCGGTGGTGTATGACCGCTGCGGTCAGTAAATGTCCCATGTTATACCACTCGTGGTGAATCGGATCCGCAAATCGCTCCTTGTGTTTCACCTGCACGTTTGTCGACAGGTAGCCATCCTCCTCCTGAGCTTCTCCGATCAACTCAATCAACTCATCAACTTTCCGTAAAACCTCGGATTCCGGGTCACTGGTCCAGGCTAGTACAGCCATTTCAATCCATTTATAAATCCATTCGTCCTGCCAATCGTTGCCTTTGTAATCACCGGATTTCCTCCCGGCCGCGATCATCATGTTGTGGATGGATTTTCCCTGTTCCTCAACGTGCATCACATCGTAGAGATGGGGAATGGTTACACGGCACACCAACCCCACTTTTTCTTTCCAAAAACCTTCGGTCCAGGTGATGTCGGTAAGGTTAGTGCTCTTCAATGCAGAATGCGGGCTATTCACACTGCGAACAACTGACTGATCATTTTTGGTACGTAGTGACATAGGAAATAGAACTATCGCAATTAATAAAAGATGGCTGAAACGGATCCTCATGGTCAGGTCCAGGATTTGCGGAAATCCTCAGTGATTTTCCTGCATGCATCATAAAAGATCCCTACATCCACACCATAAGCCAGGAATTGAACGCCGAGACACTTCCATCGATTTGCCGACTCGACAGATTCAACAAATGTCCCCACAGAGACTCCGTGAGACCGCGCGATCTCCACAGCCGATCGCATGTGCGCAACCACTTGAACATCATCCACTTTACCAGGAACTCCACAGGACTGTGACAGATCGTAAGGACCGATGAAAACCACATCCAATCCACCTGAGCGGCAAATGTCCTCCAAATTGTCTATTCCTTCCAATCCTTCAATGTGCCCAATCGTGAGAATTCGGTGATTACTCTTGGTGAAGTGATCTTCTTTTGGAACTGAAGAATAACCCGCCGCCCTCACGTATCGACAGGCTCCTCTTTCTCCTTGAGGATGAAAACGTGTCGCGCGAGCCACCCTCAATGCGTCTTCACTTGTGCGTATTTGAGGGACTTCGATCCCCA
>JAKSBQ010000157.1 GCA_022361075.1 Opitutales bacterium
CTCGACAACACTCAGGTCATTACTTTGCGCAAAATGCTCATTATCCCCAATGCTTCCAGCAACCAACCGCGCTGAAGACATAGGCAATAGAACAAACCCTAAAACAGTAATCACCAGCCAACCTGACCACCCCAATTGACTCGATTTCGCACGCGGACGTTTGAGTATGGATTCGATTCGTTCCTGTAGCTTGGACTTCGTTTCTGCGACACAAAGCGCAAATGTTTGGGGAACCGGCGAGGCAATGGTCAACTCTGCGGTGTTCAAGAGGGTATGACTATAATCTTTCACGTTGATATGTTGATGAGTTAAGACAGCTTCATCCGTGGCAATTTCCCTGTATTTTAAGATCTGGTAATTCGCCAACCAGATGACAGGATTGTAAAAGTGGAGCACGTGCACAATCGCCTGCAGGTAGTTCATCCAGAGATCTCCTCGTTTCACATGGTAAAGTTCGTGAAGTAAAATCAGCTCGAAGGAAGACTTCTCCAATCGATCCAGTAGCACGGATGGGACGAAAATAACGGGCCGGAAAAAACCTTTAACTGAGGGACTGCTCGAATAGCTGCTGATCCGAACCTCAACCCTGGTTTTCAAACCTATCTCAGACGAAAGACGGTCAACAAGGTTTTGAATTTCTATTGGGGCAGAATGGGACGCGCGGTCATTTCGTTTAAGCAAGCGATAGCGATCCAGATAATATAAGGTAAATCCCAAAACACCCATAAGATAGATGAGAAAGAACACGGACTTCATCGACAGTCTAATCACCATCTCATCATCCGTTCCATTGGCTCCGCTCGCGTTTAGTGGCTGCTGGGTTTTCGCGTCGGAAGAATCCCAATCGCTTTCCAAAGCTTCATCTGAATTCCCAGACTGAAAAGCTGAGCTAGATCTCTTGTCATCTGGATTAAGAAAAATCTCTTCTGCCTGCGGCAGTTGAATCCACCATGAGATCCCAGTCGGAAGGGCAAACTGAACTGGAAAAATGGCCTTAAAAATGATCAGACACCAGATCCCGTATCGGATCGATGATCGAACTCTGTTTCCGAAACAAATATCCAACAGGATCAACACCAAAAAAACTAAAAACAACTGCCCCGCAAACAACCAGGCTGTGTTGGTGAACCATTCTGCGATTTCTTTAAGGGTATACATGATAGAACCTCCAATTGATTATCGATCCGAGTCGTCTATTAGTTTCCTCAACTGATCCAAATCCGATTTCGATAGGTTTTCATTCTCCAAGAGATGCTGCATCATGGGCACAATACCACCGCCGAATGCCTTTTGAGCGATGCGTTTCAACTCTCCGGACTTAGCTGTAGACTGACTGATTCTACTTTTGAAAAGCTGGAGGTTTCGGATTTTTGATAGCTCAAGATACCCTTTTTTCAACATCCGATCCATTGTGGTTTTCACTGTACTGTAAGCCCAGTTGCGCTCTTCTTGTAAAGTTTCCTGAACTTCACCCGCAGTGCAGGATTCCTTTTCCCACAGCACCTTCATGATCGCCCACTCCGCATCGGTAAGTTCCGAATAGTTTTCTCTTAGTTTTTCGTCAGGCATAGAATATTATCGATACAAGTAGCATGTATTCGACATTTGTAGAATTAATCAAACACAAAAACCATAGAGACCATCTTAACAGCTTCTCTAATACTCTACTTTAGTGATTCTTAAGCCCAAGTTATTCTTCCGATCCACGCTTAGAGAACTTGGCACTTTTGTTTGGAAATCAGAATTTCCGTGTATAGTTTCCTTGAATCTCTCCGTATCTTGAATCAACAGAGAGACGAACTGTTTGTTACCCCATGATCATTCGATCATTCATGACAACATTTACCCTTATGAAAAAAGCTATCGGATCCATTAATCACGTTAAAAACCTGTTTATTTTATCGATCTTCACAGTCTTCCCATCAGTTCTTACCTTCGCCTCTGACACACCCCCAAACATCGTTTTCATCATCGCGGATGATCTGGGGCCGAACGATACATCGTTCATGGGGAACCAGGAAGTGAGAACCCCTGCACTTGAGGGACTCGCAGCCAAAAGCACCGTCCTTGAACAGGTCTACGTTACATCGCCGAGCTGTGCACCATCAAGGGGTTCCCTGTTATCCGGCCTAATGCCATACCGAAACGGTGCAGAACCCAACCACACCTACGTGAGAGACGACGTGAAACAACTTCCTGTCTACATGAAAGAGCTGGGATATGAAACCGTCTGCATCGGGAAAATCACTCACGGGAAAGACGCACGAGCAGGTTTCGATCACGACGATAAACAAATTTCACTGGAATCTATTGGCAAGGTAGCTGATTTCCTCAAAAACCGAAAATCTGACAAACCGCTGCTCCTCATGGTAGGCGTCAGAGATCCACATGTTCCGTGGCCTGAAGAGTATTTTCCTCACTACGATCCGGATACCCTGGATCTTCCCAATCAACTCGTGGACACTCCTGATACCCGACTCGAGTTCGCACAGTACTACACCGATGTAGAAATAATGGACAAGCAGATCGGAGCCACGTTAGACGCCGTCGAAAAGCATCTGGATGGCGAAACCATCATCTTTTTCACCAGTGATCACGGCGCTCAGCTTCCGTATGGAAAATGGAATAATTACGACTACAGCCTACAGGCTCCTATGCTCGTTTCATGGCCTGGTACAGTTACAGTCGGCGAACGTCATTCCACCCTGATTTCATTCGTCGACATCCTTCCCACCATGATCGAAATCGCTGGCGGTGAAGCACCTAAAAGTGGCTACGGTGAAGGGGAAATAGACGGTCGGTCCTTTTTGCCTCTTTTGAAGGGTAAAACTGACCATCACCGAAATTATGTCTTCGGCACCAACTCCTCTGCTGCCCATCACACCTACCCTACCCGTTCCGTCCGAACGGATCGTTTCCGATACATTCTAAACATCTTCCCCGAGCTGAATTTCACAGTGCAAACCGACCACAATCCCAAAGCTGAAAGTCACAACCTGTGGGTCTCTTGGGTGGAGGCGGCCAAAACCGATCCACTCGTCGCTCATAAGGTTAAGGCCTACCATCAACGTCCCAAGGAAGAACTTTACGACCTTCAACGCGACCCCTACGAACAGTTCAACTTAGCGAACGACCCAGTCTACTCTGAAAAACTCCATGAAATGCGGAAATTGCTTCAGAACTGGATCGAAAAAAGCGGAGACACCCTAGAAATGCACGGCAAGCCAATGCAAGTCCTGCTACCTGTCGAATAACAGGTCGTTAGTGAATTTAACGACAACAACCCCCACAAAATGAAAAAACTCATTGCTGCCCTCTTAATCAGCTTAATGACGTGCATGTCACATGCACTGGACTACAAACTGGATTTTAATCCGGACTCAGATGTTCAGAAATTCGCACTCGCGCTCTTCAAACAATCACTCGATGAAAAAGGTTACTCCGCAACGAGTTCAGACCACTTGTTTAAAATCACGATCTCAGACGAAGAGGATACGGAACTAAAAAGCGAAAGCTATTCCTACATCGCCACTCCCACCAGTTTGCGAATTACCGCCTCCGATGACAATGGTCTGCTCTACGCAGTTCTTGATATCACGGAAGCCATGGAAAACGGCGTCCCGCTTGATCAACTCGCGAGCAAATCGGAATCCCCCGCCTACCCTTTTCGTGCCATCAAGTTCAACCTCCCCTGGCGTTCCTACCGTTTCGGACCCGCTCTGCAACAACACATGGAGACTTGCCGGGATCTCGCCTTCTGGGAGCGTTTTCTGGATATGATGGCGGAGAATCGATTTAACGCCCTCTCACTGTGGAACCTCCACCCATTCAGTTACATGATTCGCGCGAAAAACTTCCCTTTTGCCTGCGATCTCAAAACGGATGAAGAACTAGCTGACTGGCAAAATTTCTACCACGAACTCTTCCGCATGGCAAAAGAACGAGGGATCGAAACTTACATCGTGAACTGGAACATCTTCGTACCTGATGGATTCGTCGAACACTACGGAATTTCGGGCGATCGTAATGTGCACAAGTGGAACAAGAGCATCACACCAGAGATGGATGAAATCGTCCGCCGTTACACACGTGAAAGCGTCACGCAGGTTCTTGAAGAATATCCCAACCTCACTGGAATCGGTCTGAGCCTTGGCGAGGCCATGAATGGCATGAGCACTGAAAATCGTGAAGAATGGGTGCTCGACACCATCGTCCGGGGCGTGCAGGAAGCGAATCGCCCCGCAAAACTCATTCACCGCGTCCCCTTTGCAGCGGGCAATCGTAATTTCGGCAGTATGAGTAAAGAAGCCGAATTGCTCACCCGAAAAGCACTCGAAGGAATTGAAGGTGTGGACGGCGACATTTTGGTCGAAGTGAAATTTAATTGGTCGCACGCACACAGCACACCTGAACTTGTGAAGGTACACGGTGGAGACATCTCCGATACCTACTGGAATCCCGCGCCTGAGAACTACAAACTCATCTGGATGGCTCGAAATGAAGACTTCTTTTTTCTCAACTGGGGACAAGCCGACTTCATCCGCGATCACATTCGGCTCAACAAACATGACTACGTCGGTGGCTATTTTGTGGGTTCCGAGATGTATATTCCGGCCCTCGACTACTTCACGAAGCCCGGCATGGAGGTCGACTGGGACTACGCCTTCGAACGCCAATGGCTCTTCTACAAAATGTGGGGTCGCTTGCTCTACAATCCGCAAACACCCGATAGTATTTTCAGCAACGCCTTCTCGGCTCGTTATGGAGAAAACTACAGCACCCTGCTAGACGCCTACGAAGTCGCTTCACAGATTCCGCTGCTCATCTGCTCGAACTGGGACGTCTCCAACGACCGCTCGATCTATGCCGAAATGTTCATGAGTAACCGACGTTCAAAGGAACGAAGAGCACAACTGATTAGTGTTTCGAATCTCATCGCGGACAAACCTCTCGATCCGGACTTTGTTTCCATTCGCGACTACGTGGAGACCACATTATCCGAAAAGACCTTTTCACCTGATAGGGTAACTCCACTTCAGCTGGCGGATCAATTCGAAGACCTTGCTAAACGATCCCTGCTCCTGATCAAAGGGTTCAAAGTGACAAACGATTCCCTCGCCTACGAAATCGGTGACATCCAAGCATGGGCGCATCTTTCTTTCTACATGGCTGACAAGATCCGTGGCACCACGAGCTATCATTTCTTCGAACAATCAAAAAATGCTGCTTACCAGAATCAGGCTATTGATCATCTGAAGCAGGCGAAGGACCACTGGATCGATCTCGTAAAGATTACTGAGAAGCTCTACCCCGAAGCCTACTGCCAAATCCTCCCGAACGGACTGGATGAAAAATGGCACTGGTCAAAACTACTGCCCAATGTCCAAGCGGATATTGATTTTGTCTCCAACCCCTAAGATGAGACCATTAAAAAGACTATAAAAGTTGTGAAGAGCATTCTGCATTAAACAGGATGCTCTCATGTCGTTTCACGTATTCGATCGCAGCTTCGCTCTTTCGATCTGCATTTTCCTGAATTTTTCGTATTGAGAAACCGTAAGCTTTTTCAATCCAGGAGAAATACTGGTAGCGATAGGCATGCCTTTACCAGTGTATAAATAAACATCAAACTGGGGATTGCGTGCCATACGAGTGTTAAACGTATTGGTAAAATTGACTTTCTTTTTCACACCCGCTTTTAGATCTCCTACAGGGACCGCCCGTGTAATTTTTGTACGAACACCTTTCAATCTCATTCTGGCACTATCATCGTCGAAACTGAAGACAATCACAGCATAGCTATTTTCGATGTCATTCTCTGGCGTAACCGAAAAAGTTCCATAAACAGAATCAACCATTTTTGCTTCTTCGCTATCCTCCACATCTCCGGAAGCTCTTTCCATGAACATATTATCGAGTTCAAGAGATTGTGTCTCAAGTTTCGCAATATCATTGTTAAACGATTCTACAGCATCGGAATCCTCACTCGAACCACTGGCAATCGCACCCTGTCTGGCAACACCTACGTCACTGACTTCGAGTGCAAAAGCACTCTGCATATTCACCATATCTGAGATTGCATCAGCCGATTTATAGGCCCTCTCTCTGGAACTAAAACCGTAATCTAAATCTTCAAGATCCGCATAAACTTTGCTTACTGCAACCGACGCAATGTGTGTACATGGGTTACTTCCGCTAGCTCGGGTTTGCTTTTTTGTACCAGTCAGGGTCAGCTTCTTTCCATCGAATGACTTAATGCGGTGAAATTCATTGTCGATTTTGGCACTCACTTTCGCTGAAAGAAACATGTAGTGATCGGACTCTTTTGCCTGAGCAAACAAAGGTGAGACGAATAACGTCAGCAGAAACAAGAGGGGTATCAGTTTTTTCATAATAACGTATATTTTGGAAATCAGTTAATAGTCAGTTGAGTAGAAATTTGGTCCAGTTCCCTTTTTCGAGAGGCGAGGAGGCAGTCCTGATAGAGTTTCTGAGCGCTTTCTCCCGCACCTTCATTAATAGCAATTTCCAACTTTTCCGCTGCGTACTCAAATGCTTCTAAGTGGATGTATACCTGTGCCTGAGCAAGCAATGCATTAAGCCGGGAGGCAGGGTAGAGTTCAGCACTGGAAAGAGTGATGAGTGCTAATTCTGAATCTTCATTCTGGTGTTGGGAAATGCCGAGGCGTACCAAAACATCGCCATTAGTGGGTTCAAGCTCATGTGCTTTCAAGAGTAGTTCTCTTGCCCTGCCAACTTCACCCTCAATTTCAGCAAGTTTTGCATTATACAGGTAAAGTGTAAGCTGCTCGTCCTGATCAAAATCATCTGAGCTACTATTGTAGGCGTCCATCAAATCCTGAGCTTCAACTGTGTAGCCACCATCAAGGAGTTTACTAGCACAACTCAAAACATCCGCAGTCTTTGGAAATATCTTCGCATGGATCATCTTCTTCTGAACAGAGGCCGCAAGTGGATATGAGCCCATTTTCATGTAAAGATTGCTAAGCATCATTAGCTCTTCTTGATCCGGTGTTCCAATATCGATCAAATATTCCAGGACTGCACTCGCTCGTTCGAATTGATCTAGCCTGGTATAGGTATTTGCCAATACCTGCCAAAACTTGCGATCTTCAGGGAACTGCCGAGTCAAACTCTCTAAAATCACTCTAGCCGAATCAAAATTACCGAGTGCGATCATACTGGCTAGCTTACCTTCCATCCAACTACGACCATTGGGCTCGTATAGAAGTGCCTGAGTGTAGGCAGACAAAGACGAAATATAATCCTTCTGAGCATAAAAACAGTAACCGATTTGACCGAATGTATCAGGATCTGTATCGCCTAACTTCACTGATTTCCCAAAGGCTTCCAACGCCCCGGAAAGATCCCCCTTATATAACAAAAGCCACCCAAGAGAACGCCATGCTCTCAGGTAATCCGGATATTTCTGAATCGCTTTCGTGTAGGACATCAGGGCTTTCTCCTCTCTTTTAGCCTGAAAATAAAGATTACCTAGCACAAAATCAAATGACGCAGACAGATTCAGATTGTTCTCCGTTAGTCCCTCAATCATTTCCAGCGCAAAATCTGGGTCATCATCCAAAAACGGAATAAACTGCTCCACTATCGCATATTCGCCCTCATCCAGGGTAGGTTCACGATGACTTAAGAAGCCATAACTCGCTTGGATTTTTGCATGCAACTGCTCTTCGCTCAGAGGTGCAAAAATGGAGAAATCTCCAGTTGAGGTTGCACCCAAAGGTCGGATCAGGGCTATCAACAAAATGAGGTATATTCGGGCTACAGGATATTTGTTCATAACTAAACAGAGAACATACTATCTCCGGGGCGAATTATAATTTTCATGCGTACCCAGCAGTTCACGCTTTCGTCATTTTTTCGAGCTGGAAAAAAAGTCCAGGTTTTGACACCCGCGATGACGTCCTGATTGATCTCCGTATTGCTGGATTCCAAAATATAGATTTTGCCCACCGTGCCCTTTTTGTTCACAACAAACATCACCCGTATCTCTTCCTTTTTATTTTCGGAATCCACTTTGGGCATGGTTCGATAGATGGGCTTTGGAGCGCGATCCACGTCACTTTTTTCAAAGACTAACGTCTGTTCGAGATCCTGTTCTTCGATTTGAAACATAGAAAAGTCCACTTCAGTTTTCTTCAAAATATTGGACTCTTTCTGGGGCCGAATGCTTGTTTTAAAAAGTGCAACCTCCGTCGTTTTATCGAGCAGCAAAAACTTTTGAGTCTCGGCAAATGATGTATTCTCGATCTGAGCTTCCGTTACTTCAGAAGGTTGATCAGGAGGTGGTGGCATCTTTACAGATTGTATTCGCCTAGCTTCTTTTGGAGGTTCTGGTAACTCCTTGGTTTCAAAACTCAGTGATACGGTGTAAAATAAACCGGCAGAAATAGCTCCTCCTAATGTGATATGAATCACATGTTGCAAGAGAGAAGTCTCAATACTCTGTGGCTTAATGCGCATGTTATTCAGTAAAGTGTTGAGAAATTTACTCTCGATGCCCCTGCGGCTCTCGCTTCACCATAAACTTTCGAAAAGACTCCATGATCACAGCGTTCATCTGCTTGAATGATAACCGGAATGTCCTCCTGCTGAATTTGCCTTTTAACGATTCCCGCCACTCCACTCATTCCGATTTCCGAACCGCCGTAGATTACGCGATTGTCCTCAGTGATCGCAATCAACAGGCTTTTTTTATCCAACTTAGCCGATGAAGCAGCTTCAGGTTTACTCACTTCGATCCCTGTCTCATCGATAAATACAGTCGTTACGATATAGAATATGAGCAAAATAAACACACAATCGATCAATGGCGAAAGATTGATCTCCGCGCCGTTGCTTACCTTTTTTTCGCCAGTTACACTATTTCGTATCATAGACCTTTAGAGTGAGAGGTTTGCTCCAATTGAATAGTTTCGAAGACTTTAAAGGATTGCTTGAGCTTCTTATCGATCCAGTAGCTCAACGCTACAGCAGGTATCGCAACCACCAGCCCGGCATTTGTCGTTACGAGCGCTTTAGAGATACCGTTAGCAACCATGTGCGCTGTCTCTGAACTCGTATTGGAAGATATAGCAGAAAATGTCTCAATCATACCTGTGATCGTCCCAAGGAGACCGAGCAGAGTAGCTGCAGATGCTCCTAGTCGAATCCGTTGAATCTTGGTATTGAGATTTCTGCGAAGCCTCCCTTTCGAATTTCTTAAAAACTTTGAAGTCGATTTCGAATCACTTCCATAATCGATCAACTTCTGGGAGATTCCACTCCAATATGAATTCGCAGAGGATAGGTAATCGAGTGGAATGCCTCCATTTTTGATGAGTTTGTAGGGTTTGGCCGATCTACTCCCTACCCAATAGGCGTCAATGATAGTCGAATAAAGAAGTACCGACAGAAAAAATATACACATGGCAATAAAACCACCTGCTTCAAAAACTTTAGCATAAGATTCTGGAAGAATTTCGAGCATATTAGGAACTGTGAAGCTCAATTACAAAATCAGAGGCAACTTCTTCAAGTGAAGCTACTTTCTCACGAACAGCCCGTTGAAGAATACCATGCATAATTAAAGATGGAATCGCCACAATCAGACCAAACTCAGTAGTGACCAACGCTTCAGAAATACCTGATGAGAAAAATTTAGCCTCCCCCGCTCCAAAAACCGTGATCAGCGCAAACGTTTTAATCATACCAACAACAGTTCCCAGTAATCCCATCAACGGAGACGTCGCAGCGGTAATCGCCAAAAATGGGAGAAAACGTTCGAGACGGTCCCTGACGTTTTGAATTTCTCCAATCACCACCTCTTCAAGCACTGCCCTATCTTCATTCGCTCTGGCAACCGCTGCAGAAAGTATCAAGTTGGATGGATAATTTTGCTTAGCGGCTAAATCATTCGCAGTTTTTACATCACCACTTTTCAAGGATGCAATGATGTCTACAGTCGACGGCTGATATGCAGTTCGAACTCTCGAAAGGTCATAGAATTTTAGTATGACGATGATCAATGCAATAAACGCAAAGCCCATGATCACATAACCAACGTATCCACCCTTTCGAATATGTTCACTCAACGACCATTTTGTTTGATCAAATCCAGAGGCTTTTCCGAGTGTCGGATCAATGGGCATTGAGACAATCTTACCTTCTTCGAGGTGTTTCAGTAACTCAGGTTCAATACTCGGAGAAGCACTTATAGACGGTAATAGTGAATTTGCGGATAGTTTAAGCTGGCCGGCAATAAGTCCATCAGTCGAATGAAAATAGCTTGTGGGTCCAATGAGTGAGACGAGTCCGCTATGTATAGCACCTGTTTCATCAACAGCTTTGCCTGAAAATGCATAACCACCCGACGCTTTCTTGATTCGATCTAATGAGAGATCCATTATTCGAAGATCTGGTAAGGTATCATCAGACTCACTACGAGTTCTCAGATTTTTAAGATCAGATCTGTAGATTTGATCCTCACTAATGGTAGTAAGCGATTCGAAATTAGAGAGATGATCCAGCACAAGAGCTTCGATAAATTCGATTTGCTTGCTGATATCGAGTTGAAGGGTCTCATTGCGGTCGAGTTGTGCTTTTCTCTGAGACTGTTGAAGAAGCAGTGTATCAATCTCACTTCTTAACTTCCCAATTTTCAGCTTCTTCTCATTGATCGTTTTTACTAATGGGATCTTATCAGAACTGATTTGAGTTCTGACCGATTCGTACTCCTGTAGAGCAGAACTCAAACGTGATTCAAATCGATGATTCTGATCTTCGAGATCAACCTCAGCATGAATCACCTGTGAGACGCACAGGCAAACCAAGGCAATCGAAATGCGAAAATTAGCTTTAATCATCAGATTTGACTAGTGGAAGTTTAACATAGATTGGAGTCACTTTACCCTGATAAGCATTGATAAAGTGACGAATAGATTCGGCATGCTCATTGGCATTTTCCCAGAGCCATTTACCACCTTTAGGCCTGCCTATTTGGGCAAATTGATCATCTGGCGACACACGGTATGCGATCCCCATACCCCAATAAATAACATCTAATTGGAGAGCGTGTTCAGCATCTTCATAAACTTCCTTATAAAAACTAGGTTTCTCATTGAATTTATGCGTAATCACAAACGAACTGACAACTGCTTGAAAACGAGCACTCAAGCTCAGTTTATCGCGATCCGCCTTATTTCCTAACTGGAGTTCGATTTCCTCCACCAATGGTTGGGGAAATGAAGGAAGAAGAGCTTCCAGCAGAGCTTCATAACCCGCAACTTTCAAAGCTAATTGATCGATCACCTCTTTGGACTGTTTAAACGAATCCGATATGTGATCCTCTTTGTCTAATAAATCTTTATTGATCTCCTTTAGTGCTTCTACCCGTTTTTCTAAGCTCTTAAGCTCCTGTGTCAGTAACACATCTCTTTGAGCTAGTTCTTCTTTCTCAACCAGCCACTTTGATTTGGCATCTGATACATCCTGTTTCGTCTCAATCCACTGTTCGAGAAGTCTTATATTCTGATCCACAGAGTGCGTGGCATGGATATTTAGCCCCACGAAAGCAATGATTATAATCCGTAGCCAAGAAACATCATGGGAGGGTAACATGATGCGACTATTTAATAAGGATAACGAATGTCAATCATTCGAACGAATAATCCTATATGCCAAACTAATAATCATACATAATGACCAAATGGTAATGTTATTTTTAGCTAAATAGATTTCACAAATTATCTAATGTCACATTTCTAAACTTTTCCTGTATAGAAAAACTAACGTTTCTCGTATTTCCTGAAAAATCACCGATCAATAGAACGACTCATTAGTCTTTGGTTGCAAAATCTCAAAAAATACCCCCTAAAAATGAGAAGTATCATCTTAGCTTCGCTGCTCGTAAGTGTCTTCACAGCTTCCTTCGCCGACAACCGACCCAACGTCGTCATGATCGTGCTGGACGATATGAATGGCTATGGTGTTTTAGAGAGTTATCCCGCGCTCCAGACCCCACATTTGGATCGTTTTCGCGACCAATCTCTCAACTTCACTAGTGCGAGCTGCTCATCGCCAGTCTGCGGGCCTTCTCGCGCTTCCTTCATGAGTGGGCTCGCGCCACACACGACGGGCGCCTACTACAACCGCTGTCAGCCGATGTTGACTTCCGAGATGCTCAGGCAAGTCGAAACCATGCCCGAATGCTTCAAACGCAACGGCTACACGACTTGGGGAGGTGGTAAAATCTTTCACGGCCCACTCGAAGAAGGTCGGGAGGCCGCAATGTTCGACAATGAGAAGGTCTACCACGGTGGTTTTGGTCCATTCCCGGAAGAGCAATATCGAATCGGTGGTTCGCGTTTCTCCGGCATTCAGGAATGGACTGGACCAGATAGCGATTTTCCCGACATTAAAAATGCAGACGCCGCAATTGAATTTCTCAAGCAAACACACGAAAAGCCCTTTTTCCTCTTTTACGGACTCTGGCGCCCACACTCTCCTTACACCGCTCCGGCTCGGTTTTTTGAAGGTTACGAGGTTGAAGAGATGCCGATTCCGGAAGGAATCCGGGCAGACGATCTTGATGACGTTTCCGACATGGGTGAGGCTCTCGTCGACCATCTCTCTTCGATCCGCAAATCAGGGCTGCCGTTTGAAACAGGCGTCAAAACCTTCCTCAGAGGCTATTGCGCAAATTCAACCTTTGCCGACTGGAACATCGGTCGCGTGATCGAAGCCCTCGACGCCAGTCCATACGCCGACAACACAATCGTCGTTGTTTTTTCCGACAACGGCTTCCACTGCGGGGAAAAAGACCGCTGGGGTAAAGGTACGCTTTGGGAAGCTGCTGACTATGTGCCCATGCTGATCCGCACACCAGACACCGTACCAACAACATGCAAACAAACGGTCGGCCTGCTCGACTTGTTTCCCACACTAATTGAGTTTTGTGGACTGGACGCACCCGAGCACAAGTTGGACGGTGAGAGCTTTGTGAAACTCCTGGAAAAGCCAAAGTCCAAATGGAAACGCCCGAGCTTCACCTCCTACGGCCCGCGTTACTCTTCGGTAAGGGATGAACGATGGCGTTATCTTCATTATCCTGACGGAACGGAGGAACTTTACGATCTCGATAACGATCCGTGGGAACTCGAAAACCTGGCGGAAGATCCAAAACACAAAAAGATCAAGAAACGCCTCGCAAAGCATATTCCCCAAAACTGGGCACCTTCGCTCGGAGGTGGTTTTGAAGTCGCTCAACCCGCAAAGAAATAATCAATTTTAGAAAATAGAACCTACATGAAAATCCCTCTCAGCAAACGTTTCGCCTTCACCATTGCTTCGCTGTTTTTGGTGGTGCCGGCACTTCTTTACGCAAAAACAAACAATCCACATCGGGCGAGCTCATCGAAGCCCAATATCATCGTGATTCTCGTAGACGATATGGGATATTCCGACATTGGGTGCTACGGTGGTGAGATTCCGACACCTCATATCGATAATCTCGCTTCGAATGGATTGCGATTCAGTCAGTTTTACAACACCGCACGTTGCTGCCCTACTCGCGCATCGCTACTCACCGGGCTCTACCAGCACCAGGCCGGAATAGGCATGATGACGGGTGCTCAGAGTGAGTGGGTGGATTCATACCAGGGCTACTTAAACCAAAACTCGCAAACCATCGCCGAGGTTCTGAAAACGGCCGGTTACCACACCTATATCACAGGCAAGTGGCATGTAGGGAGAACAAAAAGCAGCATGTGGCCTCTCCAGCGAGGATTCGACCGCTACTACGGCATCATCGGTGGATCCTCGAATTACTTCACTCCGAAAGGTCTCATGCTCGACAATGAGGAACTGCCCATCCCCAATGATCCTGATTACTACACAACAGACCAGTTTACCGACTACGCACTGAAGTTCCTAAAGGAGCAAAAGGATGACAATCCATTCTTCCTCTACGTAGCTTACAACGCACCCCATTGGCCGTTGAACGCCCGCGACGAGGACATCGAGAAGTTCAAAGGTAAATTTCTCCATGGCTGGGACAAACTACGTGAGGAACGATGGAAACGGCAGGTCGAGATGGGACTCGTTGATGAAAAATGGGGGCTCTCACCTCGTTCAGAAGAAGTGCGCGCCTGGGATGCACTCAGTGAGCAAGACCAGGAGGAGCTCGATTACCGCATGGCTGTCTATGCAGCGATGATGTATCGGGTTGATATCAACATCGGTCGCATCGTGGAGCACCTCGAAAAAACCAAACAGCTCGACAACACTCTGATTCTCTTTCTTTCCGACAACGGAGGATGCCCCGAACCCTGGGGCACACTGACTTACCGTGGCCATTCAGATCTTGGTGGTGGACGGATCGACCTCGTAAATGATCGATCCCTTGGAGGTTCGGGTGGACGTCAGGGCACCAATGGCAGTTCCTATGGTGAAGGTTGGGCAAATGCCTCCAACACTCCGTTCAGGCTTTACAAAACCCAAAGTCACGAGGGAGGTATATCGACCCCACTCGTTGTCCACTGGCCCAAAGGTTTGAAAACAAAGGAGGGCATGATCACTCACGCACCTGGTCACATCATCGACATCATGGCGACGGCTGTGGACCTGGCGGATGCGAGCTACCCTGAAGTCGTCAATGGGCAACCGATCCACCCAATGCAGGGGAAAAGTCTGCGCAAGGTCTTCGAAACCGGCACCCGCAGACCTCACGAATGGCTTTTCTGGGAGCATTCCAAAGAAGGCGCAGTTCGAACCGGAGACTGGAAAGCAGTTTATCGCCAATCGACTGAAGAATGGTTCCTCTACAATATCGGGAAAGACCGCAACGAGTTGTACGACCTTTCAACAGAGCTGCCTGAGGTTCTGTCCGTTCTGAAGCGCAAATGGTGGGAATGGGCGGTGGTTAACAAAGTTGAACCTCAGAGTTATTCCCTGAGTCAGAAGTTCAAGCGAACAGCCTCAGGAGATGATTCGCCTTCACACTAGGCAATCTGTGCCGCAAACCCTTCACTTTTCATAAAACATGAAAAAACCCCTACATCATATTCGCCTAACCTTACTAGTAATAGTAATCCAGCTGCCGCTACACTCTTTCACGAATTATCGACCCAATCCCGACTCCAAACCGATCCAACCCGTGCTCGATAAGGATCTTTACGATGTGTCGGTTTTAAATGCTTCGGACGGATTTTATTACATGACTGGCACTTGGGTTGGGAACGAGACTAAAACCCCGCTTTGGAAGTCAGCTGATCTCCAAGACTGGACCTTCGCCGGACAGATTCTTGGGGCAAAAGGCATGCTCTCAGCTCCCGAGATCTACGAGATTGACGATAAGTTTTACCTACTCATCACGGAACGCGAAGGACTGTCTCTCTATCGGTCTGATGAAGTGTGTAGCGGTTACAAGCTGCATAGTCGATTGGCCGAAGGCGTCAAAAATGCTTCTCTCTTCGTTGAGAACGACACGACCTACCTCGTCTACGGTGGAGGATACATCGTGACGCTTTCTGATGATTTAAAAAAGACGGTCGGACCAGCAGACTTCCTGCATCCATCGTTTGATCTGGATCGCCCGAGCGCTCCAGGTTGGGCTACAGAGCGTGCGCAAATGCTAAGAGTTGGAAGCCACGCAGCTCAGATCATAAAGGAAAACGGGCGCTACTATCTCCTCGCAAGTGAACGAATCACCCGACTAAACGATGTCATGTATGATATACTCTGTGCGTCTTCAGAATCACTTTTCGGACCCTACACCGAACGTCGGCTTGCATTCATGCACGCAGGCGGAGGAACGGTTTTTAAAGCGAACGACAACCAGTATTACTGCGCATTTTCAGGACAAGCGGATGACAAGTACATCATCACGACTAAAAAACCTTTCATAGCTCCGGTTCAGTTCGTTCGTGAAGGGACCGCGATGACCTACACTGGCGAATACTATTTCATTAAAGAACCCATTGGAAATCTCCGCAATCGCCTGCCCAACGTCCAAGTCCGGGATCCCTCTGTCACAATGGGTCCAGATGGCTGGTATTATCAAGTCGGCACGGAAAATTGGGTCGATACGGAGTTTGGCAAACCTCGCATCATGATGCGTCGATCTAAGGATCTTTGGAATTGGGAAGAGGTAGGACATTTGGTCGAAACAGACGATCTCGGCACTCAGTTCGACGGGACGCCACTGAGCTACAAGGAAGGTGACCGAATGATGATGTGGGCTCCCGAAATCCAATACATCGAATCCAGGAGTGTCTTCATGCTCTCGGTCAGCATCCCACGCATTGAAAATGCAAACGGCTACAGCATGCAGACCTGGATTTTTAAGGGAGATAAACCTGAGGGTCCTTTTAAAAATATCTCCACTGGGGCAATGCATAGCGGAATCGATGGTTTCTTCTTCGAGGATGAGGGTAAGGTCTACTACCTCTATGGCGCCAACTACATGACGGAGATGAACGATGACCTCACGGGGTTTGTGGGTGAGTTCAAAGAACTGAAAGGTCTACACGGCATCGAGGGAATGTCGTTGGTGAAAATCAATGGGAAATACCTGCTCGCTCGGGCAGATAACACCGGCGGTCCCGGAACTGCGACCTATGAGTGCATTTACGGTGTCTCCAACAATGTCTGGGGACCGTACGACTACAAAGGATCCGTTCCCCACTGTGGCCATACGACCATGTTCGAAGGCCATGACGGCAAGTGGCGTATGACCATGTTTGGCAGCGATACCCACGCTCCAGTTCGTCACGGAATGGGCATTCTGCAATTTGAGCTAAACGAACATGATCGAGTGATCATTAAAGAAGATAAATAATGAGACATCTGAATCCCCTTTTTGCTACAGCAGCCATTTTGTTGCTGGCACTAACTACTCAGGCTTCGGAGGAAAAGCCTAACTTCCTATTCATCGCGATCGATGATTTGAATGACTTTGCGGGCTTTTCTTCAGAAGAACCAGGCAACTTTTTGCAGATCGTTTATCCCGACCCCAAGGTACGGAAAGAAGTAGTTGAGCGCCTGACTCCCAATCTGAATCGATTGGCTGAGTATTCTGCGCCGTTTGTAAGGTCATACTGCGCTTCAGCATTGTGCGGTCCGTCTCGCACGTCATTGATGACAGGTGTGGCCCCGCATGTTTCGGGGTATTACCTTCACAGCAGACACTTCCGCACTTACGACACTTTGAAAGACGTCGTCACTCTGCCTCAACACCTGAGAGAAAATGGTTACTTCACCGCCGGAGCAGGAAAGATCTTCCACAAGGCCATAGGCAATGCGAACGGACCTTTAGAAAATGATTGGTCGGACGCCAAATACTCGTGGAATGTCTGGGTAAACCACGGACAGGGAGCCGGAGGTAAACCTGGCAAATACGCTCCACCTGAAGGAGGAAATATGCAATTTGGTCGGGGCACTCAGCCGAAGGAAGAAACAGGTGATTGGAAAACCGCCGACTTCATCGCAACGATCCTCGAAAAAGGATCCGCTCAGGTCGACGAACGTCGAACCAACATTGGACCTGACACGATTACCCTACCAGAGAACCGACCGTTTTTCCTGGCGGGCGGAATTTTCAGGCCTCACCTCCCCTTCTACGCTCCGCCCGAATTCTTTGATCTTTTTCCTGTCAATGAAATGTCAGGGCTGAATCGTGAATCACTAAACGACATTTTAAATGACCTCACCGACCTTCCGAAAGGAGCTGAGCGTTTCACTGATCTATCGAAGAAAGGAAAATTCTACCACGTCATGGCCCATGCCCGTTCCGTGAGCGGAGCGGAAGGTGAAATAGAGGGCTGGAGAGCCATGGTTCAAGCGTACCTTGCCTGCGTAGCGTTTGCCGATGACTGCTTAGGACGAATTATCGAGGGCTACGAGAATTCGCCTCATCGCAACAATACAGTGCTTGTGATGTGGAGTGACCACGGTTACCACCTCGGCCCCAAATACCACGTGGCCAAACAAGCCGTCTGGGAAAAAGCGAACCGCACCCTTCTCCTTTTTTATGATCCACGACAGCAGGACCAAACTGCAGGGGTGTTACGGCGACAACTCGCAAGCCTGAATGATCTTTATCCCACCATCTCCGAATATGCCGGTCTCAAAACTCCGGATCACGTCGTGGGTAAGAGTCTCCTTCCGGTGATTGAGAACGCAAATGCTCCGGCGACAAGAGAAGAGTTTGTTTTCACCTACATGCAGGGTAATCACTGCTTAAGAACTGAGGATTACGCCTATATTCGATACAAGGACGGTTCACAAGAACTCTATGATATGCATGCAGATCCGCGGCAACTCATAAACCTTGCCATCAATCCTGAAAACGACGAGCTCTTGAAATCATTAAATTCACGCCTTGAAAATTGGCTAAAAAATCCCTTTTAAAAATGAAAGTTATCACCCCCCCCATTTTTCTCTTTTTAGCAATCACTGCATCACTAGTCGGTGAAGTGCATGTGTATGAATACCCGGAAGTCATTGTCGAAGGTGACCTGGGTGTGAACAAACGATCGGATCTCTACACGGTGGAAGTCAATCAAGACGGTAATTGGCAAACCGCCTATGTCATGTATGACAAAAATCAGGAATGGCATCATCGGTCATTGAAGGCCAATCCTGATCATCACTGGACTAATTTCTCATTTTCGGGGAAGGTAAAAGTTAAGGTCTCGAAGCTCCGAAACGGCATTGTCGAAGCTTGCACCATCTATCCGCGAAGAAAGGCTGTTGAAGCTAAAATTGTCGATGGCAGTGCGGAATTTGAAATCGATGAAGAGCAATTGCCTTTGCAAATCTGGGTCGATGTAGATGGTCCGGAAAAAGATGTGTTGCTCATATTCGCGGATCCAATCGAACAAAATGTTCCCCAAACTGAAGATGAGCATACGATCGTGGTACACACTTCTGATTCCGTTGAGACTGTTCGCCAGAAATTACAGGGGTCTGCCAAAACCATCATTTTTGACAAAGGGATTCATCGCTGGGGAGACGCCACAGACAACACGTATGCAGGCTATAAGTTACCAGTTTTAGATCACAAAGAAATCTACATCCCCGGTGGTGCTTACATCATCGGATCTTTCGATGCAACGGGTCCAGAGGGCGATTGGCATATTCACGGCCGCGGAGTGATTTCTGCTTGTGGAAAAGAGCGGCTACCATCTGCGAAGGCCATTCCATGGTCACTGATATACTCTCGCCACACGGAAGCCCGAGGGCAAATTATTGATGGGATCGTTTCAATCTGCCCACCGCATTTTAACCTAACATTGCGCGGAGAATGCGTTATCAAAAATGTCAAAATGTTCGGATGGTGGCATCAAACCGATGGTGTGATCACCGGTAATAACTCACAGGTGCTTAACTGCTTCTACAAGGTGATGGACGATTTTATCAAAGTCTATCGGGAAAACTGTTACTTTGAAAACAACACCATGTTTCATGGTCACAACGGAGCACCGTTTCAGTTTGCCTGGAGTAATCAACACGGGGACAACAATTTGATGAAAGACACTTACATCATTCACAGTCATCAAAAAAAGGCAGTGAAAGAGATAAACAACACCACTCTCATCAATGTCCGCAAAGGCAAAACTGACGCAGTCTCCGAGAACAATACGTGGGATGGAATCTACATCGACAACGGTTGCAACGGATTTCTGGGGATGAATGGCAACGGGGGCATCTTT
This sequence comes from Opitutales bacterium, assembly GCA_022361075.1. Classification (GTDB taxonomy): domain Bacteria; phylum Verrucomicrobiota; class Verrucomicrobiia; order Opitutales; family JAFGAQ01; genus JAKSBQ01. The sequence continues at coordinate 19,734 of JAKSBQ010000157.1, forward strand.
CGGAATTTCACCATCAAGAACGTTGTGCTGAACTCCGGAATGAAAGACAAACCTCAGTTTTCACGTTCCTACATGGTTGATGGAACTTTCGAAAACATCGTCATTAAAAACATGATAGTTGACGGACATCGCATCACTGGAACCCATCCAACAGAAGACCGACCAGAAGAAGGCAAACTCTGGGTTGAAGGCGATACGAGTGCACTTGTATTTAAGTAGTCGTGAAAACAAAGTGACTCCCAATCAAAGTGTAACGGCTGTTGTTACCACTCATTCATTGAATGAAATCCGATTACTATATCGATCTCTCAAAAATCAGTCTGAATGAATTTCAAAATCGCCTGGAGGAGGGACCTATTCTGCCAAGCCGCACTATACTTGGAGAAAACATTCAGGAAAATTTCGAAATCCTCAGATCTGGCGGAGTCAAAAATCTATTAGACATTGAATACTTACTAAAAAGTAAAAAGAAAGTTGGAAACTTTAGCGAAAAAAGCGGAGTTTCTGTTGAATATCTGACAATTCTACGGCGAGAAGTGGGCAGCTATATTTCGAAGCCATTTCCACTTTCAAAGATACCTGATTTGGAACCCGCACACGTTGAAAAACTGGCCCAACACAAAATCCGAACCACCTTAGACCTCTTTGAACGCGGAAAAAATCCCGATTCTCGGAAAACTCTCTCAAAAGACACTCGTGTGCCGCCCGACGTTCTTCTGGAAATGATAAAACTCTCGGATCTCGCGAGAATAAACGGTGTCGGACCCATCTTTGCTCGCACATGGTATCTATCAGGAGTGGATACCGTAAAAAAAGTTGCCTCAACGAATCCTGAAATCATTCTCCAAAAGCTCTTCACGATCTACAAGGAACAAGGATTTAGTAAGATCGACTTCGTCAAGCGGGACATCGAATGGTGTGTCAAAACTGCAAAATTACTAGCGAAGGTTATCCTTTATTGAACAAAAACGGTTGTGTAGCTTAAGCTTACCTCCCGAATTCTGGAGCGACCAACCCACGGTTTGACTCTCTCGCCATGGCAACCATGCTCCAAAAGATTCTCTCGTTCAGGAAGTTCTCCCAAAATGGAACTCCGCATTTTAAATCTATGAATTCGAGAAAAATCATTTTGCTCATCCTTCTCAGTTCGATCGTAGCAATAAACCTTTCTGCCCAAAGCATTAGCCTCGGCCCTATCATCCGCATGGACGTTAAGGGATAAGGACTACAGGATTAAGGCTCTTCCCGAGGCTGATATTGAAGAGGACAGCATCTGTCTCTGGGACGGTGATGAAATCCTCACTTTTTCCATGCCGGAACAGGAGGAACATGACGGAACTCTCGAGGAGTATCGAAGGGCATTTGTCTATCAATTGGGCAAAATTGGTGGAAGCGAAATTGATCTGGATTTTCGAAAGACTTTCACATCCCAAGCGGACTGAATATCCATGCCTACACGATCGACTTTCTGATGAATGGTGAACCTTCCGTCCAGTTAATCTGCATGATCCAACTGAAAGGATGGGTGCATTTCACGACTTTTCCCCTTATGGATTCATCCACAATCGCCGAAATCAGCGTCAGAACCGACACGATCATAATCACGGCGAAGAAAAATTAGTTCTAGATCGATCTAATAATCCTTCTGGAAGGCCTTGAGATTCTCGACTGCGAGCTCTTTTGCCTTTTCAGCATCCTGAGCTTCGATCGCTTTAAGCACGTTGTCGTGATTTTCCACGATGGTACTGCGCTGGTCTTCCTGTTCAGCGTGTTTGACCAGAATCGGCTGCATCTGATCACTGATCACTGTGTGCATTTGCTGGAGAAACAAGTTGTTCGCGGCCACCGCAATGATCTTGTGGAATTCCCAGTCCAGCTGAGAAAACCCTTCAACAGTCGCATTCACCTCGCGTGTTCTGTCCACGTTTTTCCTCAAGGCTTCCAGATGCTCAGCTGTCCTGCGCTTTGCAGCGAGTGCGGCGAGCTCACCTTCGAGAATGATTCGAGACTCCAGAAGATCTTCTTGTTTCTTGCTGGGCGAATGCAGATGAAATGGGAGGAAAACGTTGCGAAGCGAGTTGGAATCCATCTGCTCGGTAATAATTGATCCCTTGCCTCGGATCACGTTGATGATTCCCAACGCACTGAGTCGAGCGAGACCTTCACGAAGAGCAAATCGGCTGACACCGAGCTGTTTCTGAAGCATCTTTTCACTGGGCAGCAGATCTCCGGGCTTGAGTTCACCTGCTTTGATGCGATCCGTTATAAAATTCACTACCGCTTCCGAAGTGGAGACCACCCCGAGTTGACGGGCGCGTAGATTGGGAAAGCTGCTATCCGCATTAAAATCCGATTCGACCATATCGCTTGAAATAACTAATTCTGAAAATCATCAACCTTCCGATTCAAACGAAACACGAGGTTTTCGCAGTCCTCAGGTCGATATCCGCCAAAAGCTAAACTGACCACATACCCCACTGCAAACACAATTATTTGCCCAAAAATTCCGATCAGAATCGTATTCATCGAAAAATTCAGGACTCCGATGTCGACAAAAGGGGTCTCCCCCGATGTTCCGATTCCCCAAAGCGTAAACATCACACAACTCAAAATCCCAACATAAGCACCGGTCCTGGTCGCTCGTTTGGTAAGGAATCCGAGTAGAAAAAGTCCCAGAGTTCCCGATGAAATGATGGTCGCAATGACAAGCGCCTTGGTGGCTATCGGTTCGGAGTTTTCTCGAGGGATCATAGCGACAGCAATCAGCGCAGCCAGAAGTCCGGTGATGAGCACCGTTAGACGACCCGCCATTAGACGGACACGGTCCGAGTAATTTGGAAAAAACCACTGAAAGTAGTCTTTGTTGATAACAGTGGCGATGCTGTTAAGATCCGAGCTGATTGAAGACATCGAAGCCGCGAGAATTGCGGCAAGTATCAAACCGACCACTCCCGTCGGTAGAAAATTGGAAATGAAGTGAGGAAAAATCTCATCGCGAACCGAAGGCGCCACCGCATGGGTAAGTTCATAGAACCCGTAGAGGCATGCACCCACCAGGTTAAAGCCCACTAGAATCGGAACGGATAAAGCCGCTCCTACGAGAGTCGCCTTCCGAGCTTCATGGTCCGAACGTGCGATTAGGTAGCGTTGCACCATATTCTGGTCGCAAATGTATTTCCGACTCCAGATGATCGCCATCGCCGCCATAAACATCCACATCGTGCGATCTTCGGTATCAAACAAACTTGAGAAACTGATCTCCGCCGAACCAAAGCTAAATTTTCCCGCACTCCAGGCCTCTTTCACAACTGCAAAAGGTTCACCTGCTTCGGGTGAGAAAAGCAAGATACCCAAAATCAACGCTCCACCGCCCATCAGAATGATTCCCTGCACAACATCAGTCCAAACTACTGCCTGGATCCCCCCAATCATTGTATAAATGATGATAAAGATCCCAGTGAACAAAATGACGGGAAGAATCGCCCAGCCTGTGATGACGTTTACGACAACCGCCGTCGTCACAAGAGTCACCCCCGTGTCAAACGTGCGATCAATAAGAAAGCCGCCTGACGTGTAAACCCGACCCCCGAAACCAAATCGTTTACCGATGTACTCGTAAGCACTCAACCCCACTACCCTGCGGTAAAAAGGGACCACGAAAAACGCCACAAGCACCAGCACAATTGGCAATACCAAAAAACCAGGAACGAGGATCATGCTTTTTTGGAATACCACTCCAGGGTGCGCCACCAGTGTGTTGCTGCTGATGAGCGTCGCCATCAGCGTGAAGGCCACGGCCCATTGCGGGACCCCTCGATTGGCGATGAAGTAATCAGCGGTTGACTTCTTCGAACGTATCGAGATCCAGATGCCGATTCCAGCAATCACGATGAGGTAGATTGCGATGATGGCGTAATCAATAATGGAGAGACCCTGTACAGATTCAGTCATTTATATCTATGAGGAGAGATTTGGTAAGCAGATACAAAAAGTGCCGGACTGTTGCCCGTCCGGCACATTGGGGGGTATTTGATTTCAACTACTAAGCAAAAACACTACAATTTCTCAAATTAACTTAGAAGTTTAGCCCAAAAGTAACCATGTATTCAGGATCCGTGCTGTACTCGAAACGCTGGTTGGTTCCCGGGCGCAAACCTGTATACGTGCGGCTTGGAGCCACCACATTGTTAGACAGATTCGCCTTGCCGGTAAGGTTTCGAATGTTCAGGCCGATCGTATAATCGATACCGTCAGTCAGTTCACCTGTTTTGCGGATAAATACATCGGCACGAGTGTGGTCCGGGTTAGTACCACTCACACCAGCGATGGTAAATGGAGTACCTTCCACCCAGCGGAAACCACCACCGAACGTCACACCCTTGAAATTACCTTCGTTGATCGCGTATTTGGTCCAGATGCTCCACTTGTTCTTAGGAGAACGGAACTCATTTGCGTCAGCCGCGCTTCCTCCAACATCGGGTGGGACCGTCTTGTCGTTGTAAGCGTAGTTGAAGATGATCGTCCAGTCCTTCGTCGGGTAGATGAAGAAGTCGAAATCGATGCCGGATGACTCCACATCACCGAGGTTGATCACGTTACCGTTGCTGTCCAACTTCACGAGATCCGTCTGGCTGATTTCGTAGATCCCAATCGTTCCGATCACTTTATCCTCAAGAATCTCAAACCGAGTTCCGATTTCCATCATCTCACCGTTCTTCGGTGGGAAGAAAAAGTCGGGGTTGTCTTGTGGCGGAGCCTGGTTGGTATTGATCGCAGAAGATTTGGTGTAAGCCGCATAGATTCCAAAGTTTGGAGTGATGTCGTATACTGCTCCGAACTGAGGGATGAATTTGTCACCATCAAAGCGCTGCTGGAAGTTGGTGCGTGCGATGTTATCACGACCCTGAGACATTTTGGTCTGGAATAAGCCGACCATCGTCTTCAAACGCTGTTCAAACCACTTGCCCATCCAAATGGCATACATGGTGTCCTGAGTGTTCTCTTCGTAACGGTCCAACGCCGGACGCGTGAAATCGTAGAAAAATTTACCAAACTCTACGCCAAGATCGTCTGTGAAGTAATTGCGCGGATCAAAATACTGGTAGTATCTTTGAGTTGGATCATCCGTGCGATAAGCGTCTGCGAATGAGAGCACACGCTCTTGTTGGTAGGTTTGATAACCGAACTGGAAGCGATGGTTTTTCTCACCATTAATCTCTGGGTTGTAAGAGATCGACGCGTTCAACTGCTTGGTAACGTTACCGATGAAGGCATTACGCAAACCACGGCGAAGCACGTAGTTGCGCTGGTCTTCCGGGTTGCCATTGTCTGGCATTCCGAGTCCTTCTTTGCGCACCAAACGGAAGCCACCAGTGATGCCACCGTGAGAAGCCGTGTTGATGAAATGAAGGTCGCGATCGTGGTTGTTAAAAGAAATATCCAGATAGAGATTTTCTCCAAGCTTCTGATTGAGTGAGATGGTGTATTCGTCGAGTGTCTCTGGAGAAGTGCCATCCGGACCATTCCAACTCGCGTAATACGGCAAATTATATGCTGCGTAGATTGGAATGCGTCCACCATCTTGAGCGATCACGCGCGCTCCGCCGTTGTTCACCGCTAAGTGGTGGTCCGTTCGGTCGGAATCGAGGTCGTAGTAATAATACTCAAACGAAATACGAGTTCCCTCAAAAGGACGAACCACAAGATTTGCTAGCATGGTCGGGTAGTCGTTTTTCACGTCTCTGGCCCTGCCACTGTCGTGTTGATACGCACCAATGAAACGGAAACCGATTGTTGAACCGTAGTCCTTTTTCGGACCGAGTTCACCATTGTTGATGTCGATGCCTACGTTTTGATAGGTGTGTCCTTCACCGAAAGTGTGCTGTCCAATAAATTCTCCGAAAGTTGTGTCAAGAACCGCAGCTTTGGTAATGACGTTGATACCTCCACCAGGTTGAACAGGTCCACTGAGGATCGCAGTAGGTCCGCGGAGAACCTCCATACGTTGAATCAGGAAGCCTTGCGTATCTGACAGATGCTGAAATCCGTTACGATAAAACTCTGCAGTGTCGAAACCACGAATAGATTTACCCTCAACACCAGAGTGCCAGAGCAATGCCTCACGCTGGGTATTCGCTGCAATGTCCTGAATGTAATCCGCAGTGAGAACTGGGATATTAATTGGTACTTCTTCAAGTGGCAGATTGAGCCTTGAGGCAGAAATAGTGGTGGTCGCACGGTATCCTTCCTCGCGTTCTGAAGTCACCGTAAAAGGTTGAAGAGAATAGATATCCTCTTCCTCGTCATCCTGAGCGGTTAGTGGGGCTACCAGCATCGTACTCAGAAACAGCGCAAAAAATAACACATATTTTTTGGGGTTCATATCGATTAGTTTGTTTTTAGGGTTAGTTGTCTGACCCAACCAAGTGATGATGTATGATCGGAAATCAGGGGGTGTGATCGTATTCAAAGCTCTGAAGGGTAATAGAATTCCGAATACTATTTAGCATGAGCTATAGCTAAAAGGGATTAACTGTCAACATATACTTATTATAATATGTATAACACGTCATTAGTTTTGCTACTTTGCAAGATGGAGTTACCCAAAAAGTTCCACAAGCCAGAGCGACAATCCAGGCACATACGTCACGAGTAGCATCACGATCATGCTTGCTCCAAAGAATGGAATGAGCTTTTTCGAAATTCCTCCAATCCCCACTTTTGCGATCCTTGAGGAAACAAAAAGCGTGCCGCCCACGGGTGGCGTGAAAAGCCCGATCGCAAGGTTGCAGGTGATGATCAGTCCGAAATGAACTGGATGAATATCGAAAGCCAAAGCCGTCGGCAAAAACAGAGGCGCGGTCAGCAACAACGCCGGTAATGGCTCCAGGAAAACCCCGATCAAGAGTAAAATGAGATTCAGTAAAAGGAGATAGATCAGAGCGTTGCCAGCCACTTGTTCGAGCACGACAACAAGTTGCTGAGAAACCTGCTCGACCGTAACCAGCCATGCCAGGGCAGCCGTTGCGGCAATGACCAACATCACCACCGCATTGGTCGTGAAGGCTTCGAGCAGGAGCTTGGGAAGATCGCGCCACGCGAGCCCCTTCTCCACCCACATCGACACCGCCAATCCATAAATCACCGCGACCGCAGCCGCTTCGGTAGGTGTAAACACGCCTGACCAGATGCCACCTAAAATAACTCCAGGCATCAGTAGCGCCGGGATGCATCTCACAAAACTCCTCCAAACTTCCCCAAAGCTTGTAACTTTTCCTTTGATTTCGATGCCCATTCGTTTTCCCTGCCACACACAGATCGCCACAAGGGAAGCCCCGAAGAGCGTGCCGGGGATCACTCCGGCAAGAAAGAGGTCTTTCACTGAAACGTTCGCAACGAAACCGTAGACCAGCAGTGAAATGCTTGGTGGAATGATGACACCCAAGGTACCCGAAACTGCAACGAGAGCGGCGGAGTAGGACTTCGCGTATCCGCGCTTCGCCATGCCGGGAATCATCACCGATCCGATGGCAGCAGCCCCAGCAATCGCTGACCCTGACACTGCGCCAAAAAGCATGGACGAAATCACCGTCACAACGGCTAAACCACCCGGCAGCCAGCCAAAAAGTGAACCCGCAAACTCAATGATGCGATTCCCCACTCCTCCCCGGCTGAGCACTTCACCCGCGGTGATGAAAAGAGGTATCGCCAAAAAATGCGCAGGTTCCACACCTCCCGCGAACGCGTGAAAAATGATGCTGTTGGAATACTCCAGCCCCGAAGCCTGAATCGTGCCCAAAGTGGCAAGCAACAAGGCGTAAAGAAGCGGAATACCAAGAACAGTAGCAGCTAGAAAAAGGGCTGTCAGTATCATGATTAACATGTCTAGTGGGCTCCCCTTCGTTTAAACATCTGCACCGTCTCCAATTTTACCCGGATCGTATTTTCCGATTATTGTTTCGATCAGATCTCGCACGCTGTAAATCAACGCCAAAGCGCTGCCAACCGGTAGCGCGGCGTACTGCCAACCCACTGGCCAACCGAGCGCAACCAGGTTCTGCCCGATATTGATCCGCACCAGTCCAATTCCTTCGATGATCAACATCACAAGTAACACAATCGGTGCTAGGTGCGTCAGAGCAGCGACGGTTTTCCGTGGATTTTCAGGAATAAGCCCGAGGAATTCCCCTACCCGCATCTGCGTGCGACGGCGAGTGGCTGCTACCCCGCCTAGAAAAACTGCCCAAACCATCAAAAACACGGACAATTCACTGGTCCAGGCCACATCAAATTTGAGCAAAAAGCGGGACACGACATTGCCAAACATGAGAACCACGATCGTCGCCCCACTCCAGATGATGGACCAGTCCGTCACATTACCAATCCAACGGAGGTAAAATGGTTCATCTAAATCGTTGTTACCCAATAGTGATTCTTCCAAACGTGAAGAAATCCAAATTCCCCCGCCAACCAATACGCTAAACACTACGAAAAACACGATCATCGACAGGGGAATCGGACGATTCTTGCCATAAGGCAAAAGTGTGGGTGATAAAGATTGAAAGGGCTGGCCTTTACGAACGGACTCCGCATCAGCAAGTAGTACATCTACATGCTCGCCATAGAGATCACGTGCCCTCGCATAAACGGATTGCGCGGCGGTCTTGTAGGAATCGAGCTCGGGTCGGTAAATGGTGGCGCCCTCCTGTCTCATTTCGGAGAGCTGCCGCGGCTCCTCTTGTAAAACCAATTGTCTACAGAATGCTCCCGCTTCGGTGGCCGCTCTTTGAACCGCCTCTTTCTCCGCATCGGTGAGAGACTTCCAAGTGGACTCGGCAATGCTGAAAGGAATGGGGCCATAGATGTGAGAAGTGAGCGTCACGTGTGGAGCGACTTCGTAAAACCTGAGGGAAAAAATCGTATCGATGGGGTTTTCCTGGCCGATCACGGTTCCCTGCTGAATCGCAAGATAAACCTCGGTTGCCGGCAAAATGACGGGATTGAAATTGAAAGACTCCACCATCCATCGCAAAGACTCGTTGGGAAATACCCTCATCTTTTCGCTGTTTGCTTCTTCCGGCGGCAACAAAGGCTCTACCGTCGTAAATTGACGAAAGCCCGCCTCCCAAACTGAAAGCACATGAATTCCCTGCTCACGCAGTTCTTCAAATTGCTGAGCGACCCAGGGCGATTCGTCATAAAGCTTCCAACCTTGCTCGTAGTCATCAACCAGATAAGGAAGAAAGAGCAGGTTAAGCGTTTTCAGATGCGGTGCGTAGCTACCTGTGCTCGTCACTGTGAAATCGATGCCGCCCAGTTTGATGAGCTCGACTGCTTTGGGATCGTTAGCGATCTGCCCAGAGTGAAATACCCTGACTTCGAGCGACCCATTGGTGTATTCGTCCACCTTTTTTGCAAACAACAGACTTGCCTCATGCCTGGCACCAGTCGGACCGTTCGTGTGGCTGAAGACGAGCACTCTCGACTCATTTGCCTGCGTGTTCACCGTCCACATCAACGCCATTAAAACCCACAAAAGGATTCTGGATAGGATTTTAATGTGGAATGAGTGCATAAGTCTTAATCAGGATTTGCTTAGCTTTCGAAATGTCTCGTACAGCGCTTCGTCACTGCCAACATTTCCGGGAAATACAACATAAGGGATCCCTGGAAAACGACTTTCTTCACCCAATTCCCAAACCGGAACGCCAGGCAGGATTTGACCCTTTACCATGGCTCGACGGACTTCCAATCCCTTTGTAGCGATGTCACTCGAAGTGATCCCGCCTTTGGCGATGACAAACTCTGGACATGTCTCGATTCGATTCACGATCGTCACCAACGCCTCTGAAATCTGATTTCCGATCGCCAGGTTTTCCTCCGCATCTCCGCCCTTCACGAGTTTACGACTTGTGTAGATCAACACGTGAATTCCTTCCGCCAAAAGCTTCTCGATGGTTTCGATAACTTGCAAAATCACCGTCTCCCTAGGTCGGCCGTTTATCAGTTTACCCACTTCAAGTTCGAGAAGATGAACATCACTGCTATGTGAGGTCTGAAAATATTCGAGTTGCTTGGTCGTCTTCGGAACGTAAGAGCCCACCACGATTAAACCTCCGTTGTGAGAGCCCGAAACCAATTGTTCATGCGTGAGCAATTCCCGTTTCCTCTGTCCACAACATGCACGAACGTAAGAAGCTGCGGTTCTCACAATAAAAGACTTTCCTTCCATCTCGGCCAAAAACTGAGCCTCCACCAAAACCTCTACGTCACGCATTGCCATTGCGTTAGCGATACAGACGGCTCCATCCGGAACTGAAGCAAGTTGTTCAGCTACTGCTTCAGGCCCTCCTTTTCGGAGTAGATCCAAGGAGATGCTAAAAACTTCTGATGCCCCAACCTCACTGCCAGTTTTCTCTTCCACCCAACGCTTCAGATCCGATTGCGTGTAACCAAAACTAGCATCTTTTGCGAATGGCGTCTCAGCAGCTGGGACTAAATCATCTCCCTCAGCGACATAATGAACGTCATCCACCGTAAATCTTCCTCCTTCCTCAAAAAAAGGAACGATCAAATGGATCGCCTGTGGCTGGTAAAGAGCCCGCTGCAAAGCGTTCACTTCTGCTGGATAGTGCCCACGCAAGGTCGAATCCCCTCGGCTGATGACAAACACGGGGTTTCCCACCGACTGAGAGGCTTTTAGCAAATTTTGTCCGATCTCCTCAGCGAGGGTCACTGCCTGTGGTTCAGTCAAGCTTCGCGAATTGGTGAGGATGTAAAAGAAACGCGTTCCGCGATTCATCTCCATCTCGAGTACATCAACTGACCAACTTGTCAGCACTGGTAAAGCAGCAATCGTTTGGGTTCCGGTTGGATCATCATCCAGAACGACGATGACGTATTCTGAATTGTCCAAGTGGAATTGGATGTCTGGTATAGGGTCTTCCGGCCAAACTTCAGGAAATTGAGTAAGAGTTTGTGTGAGGGATCGGGTCATTACAAAGTGATATCTTTCTGGATGGCAAACGCGCGACATGGCGCCCCGTCTCCATCACTGATTTTCAGCGGAGCGGCGACAAAAATGACCTTGGTCTCTGTGAGCTTGTTCAATCCGGCAAGCCCTTCTACGATGACGACATTGCCAGACAACAGGATCTTGTGAATATCAGTAACTTCGATGAGGTCGTTAACATCCGCAACCGATGGAGATTCCACTCCAAGCATCTTGACTTCTGCATCAACGCACCACGTGGCGAGTTCGGGGCTAATTCTTGGAAAATGGTTCCGGTAGTATTCTGGGTCGTGAACATGCCTGCTCCACCCACTGTGAAACAACAGTGAATCCCCTGGATTGAAATACTCAGGAACTACACCGAGATGATCGACCTCGATGAGGGACTTTGGAGACAATTTGCGAATATCGATCACCCAGGCGGGCCCTATACAACGACCAATCTCGATTAGGTCCACACTTTCAGAACCCGCACCAAAGTGCGTCTGCGCGTCCATGTGGGTTCCAGCGTGAGAGTAAAGATGGAGAGTAGACGAGTTCCACCCATCCTTCGCCACTTTGTGGTGGGGTTCGATTTCCACACCTCGCATACCACTCTGATAAGTAAGGCTCAGATCGACAATGGCGCTCATAGTAGGAGGAACGTGCGGATTACTCAGAGGTTTTCAATGATGAGGTCCGTTATCTGACTGGTGGACAGCTTGCCCTTCATGTCAGGAGTTCGGTTATCAGGATTTTGAAAAACGGCTCTCACCGCATTCCGAATTCTCAGTCCTGCAGCCTTGGTCTCCACTAAACCCAACCACTCAAGCAGAAGAGCCAGAGAGAGAATGGTCGCCACCGGATTCGCGATGTTCTTACCTGCAATGTCCGGCGCCGATCCATGCGCGGGTTGGAAGACCGCTCCATGATCCCCGATATCAGCAGAAGGTGCCATGCCCATACCACCAACGATTCCAGCAGCCAGGTCAGAAAGGATGTCGCCGAACATATTTTCTGTTACCAAAACATCAAACCGTGAGGGATCCTGAACGAGAAAAAGCGATGCCGCATCCACATAAACTGCGTCCGCTTCGACCTCAGGATATTCTTTGGCGATCTCAAAGAAGATCTCGTTGAAAAATACCATCGAAGGCAGCACGTTGGATTTTTCGATGAGCGATACTTTCTTCCTTCGTTTCATCGCTTCCTCAAAGGCCACCCGAATAATCCGTTCTGAGCCTTTCCGCGTGACCAACATCGTGTCTTTCACTTCATCTGCCCCAGGCTCTCTTTCATTCAATCGAGTTGAAAACAAACCTTCAGTACTCTCACGAACGATGAGGATATCGATCGATCCTTCAGACTGATTTTTGAGAGGAGTATCGTTCTCGTGATAAAGATAAATCGGGCGAATCCCAGCGTAGAGATCCAGTTGCTCACGCAAATCAAGCTGTGGCGCCATTTCCCTGCCGTCCGGCCAACGGACTTTTGGCAACCCCATCGCACCCAAAAGCACCGCATCTGAATTTTTGGCGGCCTCAAATGCCGTTGAAGGGAACGGATCACCGTTCTTGAGAAACTCGGAGGCTCCTACCGAATGATAGTCGAGCTCGAATTGAACACCCTTCATCTCAGGCTTCAACACATCTAGAACACGGATCGCTTCGGCGGTAATATCTTCTCCAATACCGTCTCCGGGTAAAACTGCAATTTTGAATAGTCTGTTACTCATTACAAATTTATGGGGGCTAAAAAGCAAATACGCTGCTCGACTCGCATAGTCGCCGAAACTGTGTATCTGAAAAAACATGATTAAAAAACTGGATCACATTGCGATTGCTGTGCGCGACACCGAGGAGGCACTTAAATTCTACCGCGACCAGCTTGGGCTGTCCGTCCTTTTGAGCGAAGAAATGGAGGACTCCAAGGTTCGCCTGACTCATCTGGACATGGGGAATGTCCAACTTCAGTTGGTTCAACCACTGGTCGAAGGACATCCGCTTCACCAGCATCTCGATCAACAAGGAGAGGGCCTTCACCACCTTTGTTTTTGGTCGGATGACTTGAACGAGACCACTTCTCAAATACAAGAAAAAGACCTTAAACTGAGAAACGAAAACTTTCATTCCGCTCCTTTGGGAAAGCGCGCAGGCTTCATCGATCCAACCACTGCTCGTGGAGTATTGTGGGAATTTACCGGACCCAATCCGGCTGCTTCCGATCAATGATAAAGCGTCGTCAATCACTTACGTAAAATAAAGTTTAACCCTGAAAAACGGACCGGCATAAGGGGTAGAGATCGCCAGTAAACCATTAATCAGGGTCCTCAGAAGTAAGCGCACGACAGCCCAAAAGTCAATATGTATAATAATTATTATAATATGTCACATAAAATACTGATAAAAAATAACTTATACAAGTATTCATCTTAAATATTAGAAATTTTTCTTCACTAAAATTCTCCTTTCTCAACCTCCATCAACTCGCGATTTCATACCAAACTGTCCAGAAAGTTAAAAGGTGTAGATGAGCTTTTAATCATCCATTCCGTTGAAAGTCCTGCGAATACTTCTTGAAAATGAAAAGGTTCAGAAGACCTGAAATGAAATGCTCAAATACAGGCTGATTTTGAGTAGAGA
>JAKSBQ010000325.1 GCA_022361075.1 Opitutales bacterium
ACACTCTTGCAAAAGAAATAAGAGAAATTGGCGATCTTATTAAAGTAATCTATCAATTCCCGATAAGCGCGGTTCACAAAAAGATCACTGCTTTTCAAAAGTTAATCAGTTCAATTTATCCGTCTCGGGGTATAGTTTATCCGTCTCGGAGTAGAGCGGGTACCGTAGTTTATGATAAAATTTTCTGTTATGAACTACAAGAGTTGCTTATCTGCACTGATAATAATGGCATCATCGACTGCCCTTTTGGCACAAGATAATCAGGAGAAAATTTATGATCTTGATCCATATGAGGTAAAAGGTGGCATCCTCACTGGCTTAACGGATACAGACGCATTCACATCGCTGGAACGTGAATTATTGCAAAACACACAAGGAACAACAGCAGTAGATATATTTAACTTCATCTCTGGAGTTACCGGAGTAAACGAGGGAGGCCGCCAAAGCTTCCGCATCAATGTTCGCGGCCTTGAGGGTTCGGGTCGTGTGGCAATCGATATCGATGGAGCACAGCAAAACTTGACCGACCACAACCATGGTTTTGCAACCAATCGGATGTCAATCGACACCTCTCTGATCAAATCAGTAGACGTGGTTCGTGGACCCGCCTCCAATAAAAAGGGAGGCGGAGCATTAGCTGGCAGTGTATCCTTCCGCACCATCAATCCAAGCGATTTGCTACTCGATCCGGAAGCAAACTACGGCGGGCTGCTAAATTTTGGAGGAGAAAGCAACGGTAGCGGTTACACTGCAACGGCAGCAGGTGCAGTAAAGTTCTCAGATCAATGGTCTTCTCTAGGAGCCTTTTCAGTACGCGAGTATGGAGACTACGAGGATGGTGAAGGACAAGAAGTAATCGCCAGTGGAAGCCAGATTAAGACCGCTCTCTTTAAACTCGCTTGGGAGGGAGAGGGAGACCAGTCGTTCATCGCCAGCTACAATGGCAGTCGAGAGAACTTTGATGGAAGTGGTGCTTTTGCTCGTGGTCAGCTCCGCAGCAGCAATGTTCAAAAGGAGGAGATCAACACCGACACCTTCACCATCAACTATCAGAACATCGCGGTTGAGAACGACTGGCTTGAGCTCTACGCCAATGCTTACATTACTCAAAAAGAACGTATCGAAGAAGATCTCGATAGCGACGATGTGGACATACACGACATCGAAACAGTGGGTGGGTCCATTTCCAATCTTTCGACATTCTCAAGCGACTCTATTTCCAATGAATTCAGCTACGGCTTCGACTACTACAAGGATGATCTCGTATCCACATCTAACGGAGACATTCCGTTGTCCAGCGACCCGGCAGGTGAGCGTTCCCAATTCGGTGTATTCCTCAACGGCATTCACCAGTTGAGCGAAGGTTTGACGCTCTTCGACGGTATTCGTTACGACCGCTTTAAGATGAACAATAAAGCCGAGCACGAACTCACGGGTAATCAGGTGACTGGCCGTGTAGGTGTGGAGTTTAGACCATTTGCATCCAGTGAAAACTGGAACGACTTCACTCTCTTCACCAGCTGGGGCACTGGCTTCCGTACACCCACCCTTCGTGAGGCCTTCATCCAGTCCGAGCCTAGAGAGGGTCGTCGTGGTTTCTCACCCGGTACGCTTCCCAACCCTGAATTGAAACCCGAAACTTCTTCAACATGGGAGATTGGCTTGCAAAGGGACACACAAGGATGGCTTCACCCGGAAGATGCCGTTCGCTTACGCATCGCCTACTACGATCAAAAACTGGAGGACGTGATCGGAACTGTTCCTTCGGCTGATCCCAATTACAACGAACTTGATAACATCGGTGAAGATGGTGTTCGCGGAATCGAAATTGAGGTTCGCTATGTTATCAAAAACGTGTTTGCCGGATTTACCTTCGACAAACGGGAGCGTGATCAGGTCGGAACTGGCTTGCCTGGCGATCCTATTCAAAACCATCCATGGAGTCTTTTCTCAACACTCGGCGCCAACTTCCTGGACAACAAGCTGACTGTCGGTATTGAGCACCGCCAGGTAGGCCAGTTTGAGCAATCGGAGACCAATCAGACCAACCCAACCGTGATTGATCGACTTATTCGCCCGTCTTACCATCTGATCAATCTCTACGCTCAATACCATATTCAGGACGGACTGAAACTTTCCCTGCGAGTCGATAACACGTTCGACAAATTTTATCAGGCTTATCAAACCGTCGATGCGGGCATGGGGCGAAATTACAAAGCGAGTCTTGAGTTCCGTTTTTGATTTTCCTAGATGCCTTTGATGAAAGCTTTCAGAAAGGTTCTGTTTTGGACTCACTTCGGCATTGGACTGCTGGCGGGAATTTTCATCGCCATCATGTGCGCCACCGGTGCAGTCCTTGCCTTCGAGGATGAAATTCTAGCTCTTGCCGACGCCAAGGCTTCTCGTATCGAAGTCGTCGAAGGAAGTGAGTGGATGGACCTTGATGAATTGCTAAAGATAGCGAAGGAACATGATTCCGAATTCGTACCAACTTCAATCGAGACCCACCAAAGACCCGATAGGGCGTGGAGATTGATCGCAGGTCGTTCGGACTTCAAATACATCGACCCCTACACCGGAGAGATCTGGGACACAAAAACCAAAGGTTTAAAAGAGTTCTTCATGCTCAACTTTCGCCTTCATCGCTGGCTCGCAATGACTGGCGACTGGCGTTCGGTTGGAAAACTCGCTAATGGCATTGCTAACTTAGGCTTTATTTTGCTGGGAATCACAGGGCTTTACCTTTGGTTTCCCAAAAAGCTCGTCTGGCGACTGTTTAAGGACAATTTGTTTTTTAACAACAAAGCTCGAAAAACGACCCGCAACCTGAACTGGCACAATGTCTTTGGTTTTTGGGCACTCATTCCGATTCTCATCATGTCCGTGACGGGAACGGTTTACTCCTTTGGCTGGGCACGTTCACTAGCCGATCAATTGCTTGGGGAACGTCCAAGCAGACAAGGCACTCGCATCGAAAATGCACAAGGCACTAGAAGCCGGCCTGATTTTCAAGATCGTTTTGAAATTGCACAAAACTGGGATGCTGATTGGCGAACCATTGCTATCCCTTTGACGCAGCAGGGAGGAAACCGTGGCAGGAGTCAACAGAGCCAAGGCGATGGTGGACATTCACACAGCGGAGGCCACTCTCATGGAGGAGGTGGACATAGTCACGGTGGTAATGGGCAAACACAAATGGCTCAAGAAGGTCACTCCCACGGTGGAGGGAGCCATGGTGGCGGTGGTGGAAGGCGCCGCGGTGGAGGAAATAGCATTTCCATTAAACAAGACCACGTGCTTTTCCCGGAAAGCCCGGCCAGCGTCAGCATCCATCCTCGAAATGGTGCCATCGTCGCAGAGTCTCGCGTTGCTGATTGGACATTAAAGCAAAAATTACGTGCTTCCATCCTTGGCATCCACACCGGGTCAGTAGCAGGTATCCCAGGAAAGACTATAGCCTTTCTCGGTTGCGTAGCCGGACTCGTCTTAGTCTACACTGGATTTGTGTTAGCCATTCATCGCATACGGAAGATGGCTAAAAAGAACTAAGCAAAATAATCCGTATCGGAGCGGGATTTATCCCTCACGGGGTAGAGATCCATAAAACTTTCTGATATCTTAGTGACGTCTTCATCATGAATCAAAAGAAGGCAGCAATGCCTTCAGATTTTATCATCAAAATCCCATAAGTATGGACCGGATCGATGACTCCCATGACCTTCGATCCGGTCTTTCTTTTTCCGGAATCAAAATGAATCCTCTCTAATAAAAAACCTTTCTTTCCAATCTGCTGCCCAAAGTTAATTTCCTAACGGGATTGAAGAAACTCAAGGATTCACCTCCTAAATTCCTCTTCCTTCAACACCTTAATGAGGTTTCATCAGAATCTTAAAATTTGAATCCACTTACCATTCGTTTTTGAGAACGAGTCCCAAAAACAAGTTGACACTGTATCCGTTTGATGAGATTGATTCTCAAAATGCCATCCTTGCCACAGATCCAGGATTCGCTATCCGCCATTGAATCCGTTGATTTAGGAAAACTGCACTTCGGTCCGCTGGATGCGATGCTAGACCAGATTCACAACTCAGCGGCAGATGATTGGGTACATTTCGGAATTTGCATACAAGGCTCAACTAAGATCCTTTTACCGGAAGTAGGGACCCGTGTTGTTACAGAGGGCAGCTGGTTCATCCTAGCCGATCACGGTGTAAATTCTTCACTTCGGATTTCCAAAGATACTGAAGGTTGGTTGGTTTCTATTCCCAACAAACTGGTCAAAACCGCGCTTCAACAGCAAAAACAGATCCCCGACTCCCTCGTTTGCCTAAACTGTAACCAACGAAGCGCATCCTTTTTTGTGAGTGGATACCTCACTCCCCGACTCTCAAATATTGCCGAGGACCTTCTTGGAAAATCTCTTTCCACCGTCGGAACTAAGTTCATCCAACTCGCCAAATCGTTCGAACTCGTTGCCCGAGTATTTGAGCAGCCCGAGTTTACCCGTCCTGCGAGTTGCCGCAAATTGATAGCCAACAGCAATGTTGAATCGATTAAAAAGGTAGCCGCCTATCTCGAAGCCGATCTTCAAGGGAACCATTCCCTGCAAAGTCTCTGCAAACATTGCTACATCAATGAGTTTAAACTGAAGAAGGGCTTCAAAGAGCATTTCGGAACAACCGTATTCGGCTACCTGCGTAGCAAACGAATGCAACAGGCCAAAACACTTCTGAGCGAAAGCGAAAACAATGTGTTGGACGTCGCAAACAGTGTCGGCTACTCAAACGCCAGTCACTTCACAAGAGCTTTCCGAGAAGAATTCGGAATCAATCCCCGAGAATTCAAAGAAAGCCTGATACAGGCTTAGGAAACTGTTTTATTCTTTCGCAGAGCACTCAAAGAAGCGCTAAAATCTTTAGATGTAATAACCGTGGATTTCAGGATTAATTAGAAAACTGCAAACTAAACAAGATCGCTTCGCGAACAGGATCGACTTCATCGAACCTATTATAGCTTATCCTCTTACCTGATCTTGTCAGCTATCCTGTTGGCCATAGTCCATGCCCGTTATTCAACAGCATCCTGTTTGAAAACACGGCGCTCAGACTTAATTTTCAGCTCGTCAGGGATTCCGGCTAGAGTTTTGCTGTATTTGCATCAAATCCACTGAAACCGTGAACGACCGAATCTACAGAAAATTTGTCTATGCAGTCCTGTTACTGTCGATTCTTTTGTTTTGGGGATGTGAGAAAGAAAAAGAAGAAAACTCCAGATCACTCACGCTTTTTGTAGCAGCCAGCTTAACAGAGGTCATCCAAGAGGCCGCGGCTGAGTATCAAAAAACCAACAACATTCCAATAGCGTTCAACTTCGGAGGTTCCGGTGCTCTAGCCCAGCAGCTTCTCGCCTCCCCAAAGGCGAACCTATTCATTAGCGCGAGCCAAAAGTGGATGTATTCGGTGAGGGACAAAAACAAGGTCGACGCTGAATCGATTGCACCACTCATGACGAATCGACTCGTGATCGTTGCGCCAATAGCCACCAAATTCGAGGCAACTGAAGCCCAAGCGCTAGCCTACCTTCCATTGAACCATTTTTTTATCGGCGATCCGAATTATGTTCCCGCCGGACGTTATGCCAAAAGTTGGCTGGAGGATGAAATACTGCCCACCGGTGATTCGCTATGGGATCGAATACAGGATCGCATCGTACCTGCCTCAGACGTAAGAGCGGCCATGACCCAGACTCTCACCCAAAACGAAGGAGTGGGGATCATTTATGAAACGGATTATCAGCAGTTTCGCGAAGAATTCCGAATCATTTGCAAACAACCCGAAAACAAAGGACAGCAAGTGCAGTATTTCGCGGGGATTGTAGAATCGACAAAAAATCGAAAACTCGCAGCGGACTTCCTACGATTCTTAAGAAGCCCAACCTGCAGTGAGTTATTCGTAAGACACGGATTTCACCCTATCGAAAATCCAGCGGAACCTACCAACTGAGGCCATGGGAAACATCCCTGAAATCATCTTTTCAACCCTCATCTGGGCGCTGCTTTCAACCACAATTGTGATGGCTGCAAGTATTCCGCTGGCTTACCTCTTGGCGAGAAAGGATTTTTTGGGGAAGCGGGTCGTGGCCACCCTGATCAGTTTACCGTTGGTGCTGCCTCCAACAGCTGTCGGCTATTTATTACTACAACTTCTTTCTGATAACGGACCACTCGGAGCCTCAATGATCGGATTAGACCTCAACATACTCTTTAACTGGAAAGGCATAGTTCTGGCATGTAGTGTTATGTCACTTCCGCTCGTAGTTCGGACTATGCGTGTGAGTTTTGAAGAGGTAAATCCACGCCTCGAAGTCATGGCGCGAACACTAGGGCGTTCTCCGCTCAACACTTTCTTCACCGTCACCATTCCTCTGGCTGCGAGAGGCATTCTCGCCGCGATGATTCTGGGATTCACCCGAGCCATCGGTGAGTTTGGTGCTTCTATGATGATTGCCGGTAATATACCCGGACGAACCCAGACCTTATCTTCCGCGATCTACAGTGCGCAACAATCCGGACAAATGGATAAGGGCCTGATTTTATTGCTCATCGCAATAGCGATAGGATTCATTGCGGTTTTTTTCACAGAATATCTTTCCAACCCAAAATCCTCAAAAAGGGAGAAAGGGGTCCTAAATGGCTGACTCAGTGCTAGAGCTCAATATCCACGTGCCTCTCGACTCGTTTGCGCTCGAGATTAAGACACCATTCGAAAAAAGGGTAATGGGAGTTTTTGGACCGTCCGGTTCTGGTAAGACTACTCTAATCGAAACCGTTGCCGGCTTGCGTCGTCAAGCTACTGGATTTCTTAAATGCGGTACCCATGTTTGGATGGATAGTGCTAAGCAAATCTATCAACACACCGAAGCTCGACACATTGGTTTTGTCCCACAAGATCATCTGCTCTTTCCACACCTAAACGTAGAGCAAAACCTCACTTTCGGTGTAAACCGAAACTCAAACGAAGCCAACATGCGCTCATTTGAGGGAATTGTTGAGGTACTCGAACTACGCCCTTTGCTCAGGCGATCACCGGCACAACTTTCGGGTGGCGAGAAACAGCGCGTTTCACTCGGCAGAGCATTATGCTCGAACCCACAACTTCTGATCCTTGATGAGCCAATGGCCTCATTGGACCAACGCCTGCGTCATCGTATTCTACCCTTGTTACTGAAAATCAAAGACCATTTTCAAACTCCGATACTCATCGTTTCGCACAGTCCGTTTGAACTTCAAGCACTCTGCGATGAAGTGATTGCTATTGATCGAGGAAAGATCGTGGCAAAAGGTCGACCGGAAGAGGTCTTCACCCAACCACAACTTTACCAAAACTTTGATGGTGAATCTTTCAAAAACCTGATTTCTGCCATCATTGTCGAACAAGCTGAACACACGACTCAGATCCGATTGGGAAATGCCAAAACTAGTCCACTTCTCAACATGATCAAAATCGACGGCAAAATAGAACAAAAAGTGTTGGTCGGATTCCCCGCCAACGATGTCATCATCTCTAACTCTTTTGTCACCGGCGTTTCCGCTCGCAATCAGCTTCAGGCAAAGATCGAGAAGATTGAATCTCTTGATCACCGACTGATCGTAACCACTAAACTATTGGGGAACCCAACCCAATCAGTCGTTGTCGAACTTACCCCAAACGCGCTCGAGGAACTCAAAATTAGCCAAGGCGATGAGATTTTCATTCTTCTCAAATCCTCCTCAATCACGCGGTATGGGTGAAATGCTTAGCCGTACAAATTTGAATTTGATCTGATAGAATTAACCAAACATTTCGACAGACTCTGACACAATCTCTGGAGGGTCCGGCAGCTGCCTGATCATTGCCGCGTGGACTTCCATGTAACGGCAATGACGGAGCATTGCCCTCCTAATAAACTGTCAGTATTTATGGAAACTCTTCTAGTTCGGTTGTAACATCGAATCTCATCTTTCACACCTTAGCCTCGCTTTACGGATATTCTCGTAAATTAACAAATAAGAAGCCGGAGCTACTCATGAGATTAAAATTAGCAAAATAAATACATCTTAATATACGTATTTCATTTCGTGACTCACACTTCTTTATTAATTAGCTACCCAGCATGAGCAAATTCCAATCTCAGCAAATCACAAAGGTTACATTCGCACGTGGTGATGGTATCGGACCAGAAATCATGGAGGCTACTCTGCAAATTTTACAGGCAGCTGACGCAAAACTCGAGCTAGATGAAATCCAAATCGGGAAACAAGTCTACGAGAAAGGAGTTACATCAGGTATCCCAGATGATGCTTGGGAAAACCTTCGGGAAAACCGCATATTCCTTAAGGCGCCGATTACAACCCCTCAGGGTAAGGGTTACAAAAGTCTTAATGTCACAATCCGCAAAACTCTTGGACTTTTTGCCAACGTACGCCCTTGTTACAGCTACGCTCCTTTTGTCAGTTCTCGATTCCCAAAGGTAAACATGGTCATCATCCGGGAAAATGAAGAGGACACCTACGCGGGTATTGAGCATCGACAGACCAATGAGGTGTACCAATGTCTCAAACTTGTTTCACGGCCAGGATGTGAGAGGATTATTCATTATGCTTTCGACTACGCCCGCCGTCATGGTCGAAAACATGTCACCTGTCTCTCCAAAGATAACATCATGAAAATGACAGATGGCATCTTTCATCAGGTTTTTAATGAAGTCGCTCGACAATACCCGGATATTTCAACCGATCATCGCATCATCGATATCGGTACAGCCCTGATCGCAGACGATCCGGAACGCTTCGATGTCATCGTTACGCTAAATCTTTACGGAGACATCATTTCTGATGTAGCTGCTCAAATCTGTGGTTCGGTAGGCCTTGCAGGTTCAGCAAACATTGGATCCAATTTTGCGATGTTTGAAGCCATTCACGGCTCCGCCCCGGATATCGCCGGTAAAGGGTGTGCCAATCCATCAGCGCTTATGAATGCAGCCGTTCTCATGCTCAACCACATTGGACAGGCTAAGTGTGGAGAACTGATTCAAAACGCCTGGCGAAAAACTATCGAAGATGGAATCCATACCGGAGACATTTATCGCGATGGGCTCAGCAGCAAAATTGTGGGTACGCAGGAATTTGCTCAAGCTGTCATCGACCGACTTGGAGAGACGCCTGGAACTCTACCTCAGGTCACTTTCCAGACAGCTGATCACGCTCCGTTTGAACTGCCCGAACCGAGCGTTTCCAAGTCGGATAAAAAACTCATTGGCGTGGATGTGTTCCTTGATTGGGATGAACATAACCGAAATGCAGAGACACTTGGGCCTCAGCTAGAGGCCGTCACCCCTGCAAAATGGAAGCTTAAAATGATCACCAATCGCGGAGTGAAAGTCTATCCAGACGGTTTTCCTGAGACCTTCTGCACTGACCATTGGCGCTGTCGCTTCTTACTCTCAACCGAATCAGATTCCACTGGCTATGACGATACGCTCAAGTTGCTCGCTGCCATCCATGAATCTGGTCTGGATATCATCAAAACAGAAAATCTTTACGCTTTCGATGGGGAAAGGGCATATTCACTCGGGCAAGGCGAGTAGGAAGAGAAAATTTGTATATGGCTGTGCTTTCGAGACAGACACTACCAATAGGGATAGACTGTCTCGACCCATCGGTAGATAGTGACGATATCCATAGGCACGGTGTCTCAATACCGTAGCATCTTTAGAGAACGTACAAATCGATGAAAACTCTACAATTTTTCTAATAATAAATTATCCGTTATTTCCAACACAGACACATCCATCTCTGGGTTAGGATGAACGGTAATTTTTGAAGATGATTCGGATTGGGAAATAAACTCATCAGGGATTCTAAACGTGAAACCCTGAAAATCGCCGTTGCCGGAAGATACTTTCAGTTGAGTGTATGAGCATTCCACCCGGTCGCCTTCGCCCGTTTCTATGATTACCGTTAGTTCGTCACTATCCAACTTTGAGATCAAATGGCTCATTTGGTTGTAATCTCTTTCCGGGATCCACTCTTCAATGAGCAATAAAAACTCACCTCGTTTGAGTGTCACCCACTCGGGAATATCCGGGTGTCCAACATAAAGTGCCCGATGAACCATTCCTTTCTCAAGGTTTGGCACAAGGTTCATGTTTTTCATTTGAGCCACGGTTTGGGTCGGCTGGATCGGTTTCCACTCCCCATCCATATTTTGTCTGAAGAAACGGATAATGTCTTCAAATCCATGATCAGGAATACCGTGAGCAATGCCCTCATAGACCACAAACTGAGCATTCACCTGTTTTTCCTCGAATAATCCCTCAGCATATGCCCACTGATCCCACATCTCGGGTCCCATCATTTCTTGAATAAGCCTCTTCTCATCTTCACCATAAGGCTCGGCATAGGGAAACGTATCATTGGTATCGAGTTCTCCCATATACACAAATCTGGGAACCTTCCTAAAGGCTTTCATGTCAAAAACCTCTCCCGTGAGTTCCTCATAATCTCCAAATCCAACTGGATAAATGAGCGATTCTTCTTTGGGTGAACTTTCAAGTGGGAGAAACGGTCTTGAGTTAATGCCTCCATAAGCTGCTGCACTGACTAGATCAGGATGAAGAGCAACAAACCGATCCACATAGTTTCCTGATGCCGAAAACCCGTGCATAATAATCTTTTCCTCCATCTCTTGACCACGTTCAAGAAGTAGCTCTTTGGCATCTTCGACCATCGCAATCAACTGGAGATCCAATCGTTTATACCTCCCATCTTTCTTCAACAGACAATCCCGATCGAGCGCATGCGTGTAGAGCAAATATTCCGACTGAGGACGATCCACCACGGGAATCAACAGCGGCATACCCAACTCCTTCGCTATGCGATGAGCATAGCCTTTTTCCACCAGACGCCATGCTCTCTTGAAGTGAACCTCATGGTCGTCTGACTGACGACCCGTGTTGTTTGGTTCAACGTAGAGGTGAATTGGTCCGTCTTTTAGCTTCTTCGGAATATACAGTAGATATTCCCAGTTAAACCCTGCCTCTGGTTTGGCAGCAATTTTGAGTATTTCGGGTTTCGGTTTCTTTTCAGTCTCACCCTCGGCAATTGAGCAAATCGAGACAGTAAACAGAAGGAAGACGACAGAAGCTATTTTCATATACACTAATACAACGTCACCAACCCCCTCGTTCGTTTCAAAAAAATATAATTAACCACCAATCACACTAATTTTCACGAGTGTAATAAATACATTAAACCACAGAGATCTCGGAGAGATAATTGTCATTAAGTCACTAAAAACCTAATCTGCTGAATCAACTCCCACACCAGACTCAGATCATCGCAACTGTTTCTGAGATCTCTGTGTCCTCTTTGGTTTGAATCCCGACTTATTTGGACTGTCTATCAGCATTGCTTCGCCCCCCGCTGATGCGGGGTTGATTATCGCTTCGCTCGAAACGTGCAGATTGGTGTAATTCGTGGTTAAGTCTCAGCTCTTGTAATGCGCAGGGTTAATTTCGTATTTTTTCACGCGCAGGCCGATTTTCCGCTCAGTGATACCCAGTTGGCGAGCGGCTTCGGTCATGTTTCCGAGTGTATCCTTCAGCGTATCGACAATCATTTCACGCTCCAGAGCTTCCATCGCATCTTCGAGCGTGGCTCGTGATTCCGATTTCTCCGCAGGAGATTTCGTCATTAACGTGGGTGGGAGATGATGGGCCTTGATCGACTGTCCTTTGGAAAGCAAGACTGCTCGCTCCATACTATTCTCTAGCTCCCGCACGTTCCCGGGCCAATGGTAGCTCATGAGCATATCGATCGCCGCAGATGAGATACGCGGAAGTTTGTCTGGTTTACCGAAGTGATACTTCTCGATGAAATGATCGGCCAAAAGTAAGATGTCACACTTCCGCTCTCTCAATGGGGGAACGTATATCGGGAAAACATTGAGCCGGTAATAAAGGTCCTCTCGAAACTTTCCCTCAGCCATCATTTCTTCGATGTTGCGACTCGTGGCAGCGATAATACGAACGTCCACACTGATCGTGCTCTGGCTACCCACGCGCTCAAATTCTTTCTCTTGTAACACCCGCAGGAGTTTAACTTGAGTCGCTGGAGAAACATCTCCTATTTCATCCAAAAAAATAGTTCCTCCGTGAGCAGCCTCAAAACGACCTTTTCGGGTCGCCGTTGCTCCTGTAAATGCGCCTTTTTCATGCCCAAAAAGCTCACTTTCTATTATGGAGTCGGGTAAAGCTGCACAGTTGAATTTCACGAAAGGTTTCTCTTTACGAGGACTGTTTTGATGGAGAGCCTTGGCGACCAATTCCTTGCCCGTTCCACTTTCGCCACGAATCATAATGGTTGTGCCTGGGCTATCTGCAACTTGCTCAATGTGAGTATAGACCATTCGCATCGAACTGGAATTACCAATCATGTGCTCGGGACGGAATTGACCCTCAATATTCTCATGTAAGCGATGGTTCTCCTGCCTCAAACTCTCGATCTGCTCATTAGCGTCCTGCCGCACGCTGGCAGCTTGAGCAATGATGGAGGCAATCATGGTCAATAACCGCAGGTCAGCTTCTCTTCCAATATTAGAATCTGGCTCTCTCTCGATGCTCATTGTTCCGATCACCTTTTCTCCATGCGTAAGAGGAACACACAACAAATCCGCGTTTTCTGATAAATGCTCAATCGCACATAAAGAGGAATCCATCGCATTTTCACGGACCCACTTATTAAAGTCAGTGATCACGACGGCATCCTGCTTCTCAACAACCCTCCAAAGATGAGTTTGGATGACCTCGATGTATTCAACAGCGGGCACACCTTTTGGAAGACCCACTGCCTCAGAGATCTGAAATTGGTTCGTATCACGATTGATTAATGTGATCGTTCCACGCTCCAATCCCATCATTTCACTCAGATCACGTAAGATGGGCCGCATAATTTCACCCAGATCAAAGCTCTTTTGTAAGGTCTGGCTGATCGAAAATAGTACCGAAAGCTCCTGTATCGAACGGCAGTGAATATCACCGACACGATTCATCGCCTCCAATGTTGGCCCCTGTCTTGAAAAGTCGCAAAATGGCGACCGACAACCGCTTTCTTCTTTCATTAATATCCAAAAAAATAGCTCTCCCTCCAAACGAGTTTTGATTCAATCTTCCCCAAGACCTATTACCTCGTCGGAATGACAGTCTTTAATCAGCAGTAAACATTCCAATAATAAATACTTCTCAAATTAACACCGCTAATAGGTTTAAATATTCCGTCAGTCAACCAAAGCTGAACAACAAATCTCGCTAATCTACGCCAATATTAAAGCCAATTGCCTCATGGTTATTTGCGTAAATTCGTGCGATTCGTGGTTAAAAACCAGAACCTGCCTCTCAGAAATTCAAATCCTACCAAAATGTAGGATTCCGTCCTACATCCGACGCAAATGTCGGAAAATTGATGAATATAAAATCGACCGAAAAACACTCTATTTCTCAGAAATAATATTTTAATCATCTCATAATCAACAACTTACATTCTAATCAAATTAAATTGGCATGAATCATGGCTTCTCCAGTGCATCCGAAATCAATTTTAATCTGAACTGGAAAATCAATCATGGTAACAACACTCGAACCAAAATCTGAGACAGAAACAACGAAGGCGATGCGTAAAGTCGCTATCTACGGAAAAGGGGGTATCGGTAAGTCTACCACCACCCAAAACACCGTTGCCGCCCTCACTGAGATGGGGAAAAAAGTAATGGTCGTTGGTTGCGACCCTAAGGCAGACTCCACAAGACTTTTACTCGGTGGCCTCGCACAAAAAAGTGTCCTGGACACACTTCGTGAAGAAGGTGAGGACGTCGATCTCGACGACATCCAGGGTCAGGGCTTCTGCAACACACTCTGTGTAGAGTCCGGTGGTCCTGAGCCAGGAGTAGGTTGTGCAGGTCGTGGTATCATCACTTCCATCAACATGCTCGAGCAACTCGGAGCATACGAGGAAGATCAAGAACTCGATTACGTATTCTACGATGTTCTCGGTGACGTGGTCTGTGGAGGGTTCGCAATGCCGATTCGTGAAGGTAAGGCGGAAGAAATCTACATCGTCTGCTCTGGTGAGATGATGGCGATGTATGCAGCCAACAATATCTCTAAAGGTATTTTGAAATTTGCACAGTCCGGCGTGGTTCGCCTCGGAGGTCTGATCTGTAACAGTCGTAACTGCGACCGTGAAGCAGAGATGATCAGTGAGTTCGCAAAGCGCCTTGGTACGCAAATGATTCACTTTGTTCCGCGCGACAA
>JAKSBQ010000164.1 GCA_022361075.1 Opitutales bacterium
GGTTTTTAAACAAATTCTCATCGACAGTGAGGCCGCAGCACAACTGGCCGAAATATTAAAAAGCTCAGGATTGCCGATTTTGATTCTCGCCTACCTACTTGCCGTCATCGTACGCGTGATTCAAGGCTCCGCAACCGTCGCCATGATCACTGCAGCGAGTTTGCTCTCACCGCTCATCGTGGAAATGAACCTGCTCCCCTCTCCGCAAGAGAAGGCACTCTGGGTTTTGGCCATTGCAGCAGGTGCAAGTATTCTCTCACATGTGAACGACAGCGGTTTCTGGCTCGTGAGTCGCTATTTCGGCCTAACCGAGAAACAAACCCTACAATCCTGGACCGTCATGATTTCACTCGTCTCAGTCGTCGGATTTTTACTGGTGCTGCTAGTGAGTCTGTTCGTTTAGGGACGAAAAGATTTTGAGGAAAATCCAGATAAGAAAAACGCTCGGAGTGGGAAATATTCCTTTGCAATCAGTCCTATTTCTGTTAGTTATTAGCTAAATAACTTCTGCTAATAGCATGATTATTCAAGGTGCCCTAATCTCCCTAAACGGGGACATCCTGGCTCAATCATATACCCTGGAATCCCTTTCAAGTAGAACCGATTTAGAACTTGGTGAATTGAAAGAAAAATGGCTTCCAATTGTGATCGAGCGCGAAACTGAAAGAGAATGTAAGGACGTGATCGCTTGGATCGAATCCCTCGACGGAGTTCTGTGTGTTGATGCCGTTTTCTCGAGTATAGATGGGCAGGTTGATGCTGAAGCTGAAAAAATCTCTATACCCCATTAATCTGTAATGAAAGTTAACCGCCGACTATTCCTAAAACAGTCAGCTATGGCTGCTGCAACAAGCGCCGCACTCTTGAGAGCTGGAGCAAAACCCCAACCCAATCCCTTTCAAGAAAACGGACCTTTGAAATGGGACAAAGCACCCTGTCGTTTCTGCGGGACAGGATGCCATGTTCAGGTAGGCACGCGAAACGGTAGGGTCGAAGCGATCGCCGGAGATCCTCACGCACCCGTTAATAAAGGCCTGCTTTGTGTGAAGGGCTACAACGTCGGAGGAATTCTTTACGGAAAAGAACGCATCAAACACCCCATGCTTCGAGTGAATGGCGAGCTCAAGAAAATCGCTTGGGATGAGGCGATTGAGATTATTGCCGATCGCATCGAGAAGAATTCAGATGGGTTCGCCATCTACGGCAGCGGACAATGGACCATTCCCGAAGGTTACATCGCTCAAAAATTCATTAAGGGTGGGCTTTCAAACAACCACATCGATCCCAACGCACGCCTCTGCATGGCATCTGCCGTCACCGGATACATTTCAACATTCGGTGTCGATGAGCCACCTAGTTCTTACGATGATTTTGACTACTGCGACGTGCTGCTGACATGGGGTAATAACCCCGCAGAGATGCACCCTGTCTTGTTCTCGAGAGTTATTGATCGTCGATCCAAGGGAGAAAAAGTTAAAGTGATCGACATGGCGACCCGTCGCACGAGAACAACAGATTTCGCTGACGAATACCTAGAGTTCGCGCCTCAATCCGATCTGGCGATCGTCAACGGCATTGCTCACCTTCTGATCGAGAACGATACCTACGACAAAGATTTTGTAGAAAAATACTGCAACTTCAGGGGAGACACCGAACCCTTTAGCTTATTCGGCAAAGCGATCTCTTTTGAGGACTACAAAAAGGAGCTTAAAAAATACACTCCTGAGTATGTTGAAAAAATCTCCGGTGTCCCGGCTCCGCAGATCCGAATGTTAGGTGATCTCTTTGCCGATAAAAACACACGCATTTGCAGCATCTGGTGCATGGGTGCGAATCAGCACACCAGAGGCACCGCACTCAATCGCATGATCAACGGAGTTCACTTGTTGAGCGGACACTTTGGAAAACGAGGAGATGGTCCTCAAAGCCTCACAGGGCAGCCCGCAGCTTGCGGAACCTGTCGTGAGGTTGGCACTCTCGCACACGCCCTCCCAGGTGGCAGACTGGTGGCAAAGGAGCCTCACCGAAAACAGACCGAGGATTTTTGGAATCTTCCCCAAGGAAGAATCAACCCCAAACCCGGTTATCATACGGTCAAAATGTGGGAACAATTCTGCACTCCGACTGAAAAAGGTGGAGACATCGACACAATCTGGGTGCAAGTGACCAATCCCGGGCAAAGCCTGCCCAACCTTTACAAGCTTTTCAAAGGAAAGAAGGGACTGAAAGACAAATTCCTGATCGCTGCGGACATCTACCCAACAGCGACCACCGAGCTTGCTGATTTGGTTCTCCCTGCTTCCGTCTGGGTGGAGAAAAATGGTATCTACGGTAACTCGGAGCGGCGCACCCAACAATGGTTCAAAATGGTGAATCCTCCTGGCGAAGCCCGAGACGATTGCTGGATGATGATCGCCGTCGCCCGAAAACTTTATGAAAGAGGCCATCCCGGAATGAAGGACAAGGACGGAAACTTTATTTTTAACGTCACTGACAATTCCGGAAAATCCGTTCCTGCATGGAAATGGGAGCACTATTACGACGCCAATGTAGATCGCTTCATGTATGAGGAATACCGACCTTTCTCTCACATGAAAAAGAAAGACGTCGCCCCCTACGACGAGCTTGTGAAGCATCGTGGCCTGCGCTGGCCCGTCATTCAACAAACAGACGGAAGCTGGAAGGAAACCAGCCACCGATTTGTCTCATTTTCCGATCAAAATGTGGAAAAAGGAAAAGAGGTTCAGTTTTACAACTCAGTGACTAAAGATGACAAAGCGCTGATCTGGTTTTGCGCCTACGAACCAGCTGCGGAATCCCCTGACGAAGAATATCCTTTCTGGCTCTCAACAGGGCGAGTACTTGAACATTGGCACACAGGAACCATGACTATGAGGGTTCCCCAACTCCGAAGAGCCATGCCACACGCCTACGTCGAAATGAACGCTGCAGATGCAAAAAAGGCGGGTATCGTCAACGGACAAAAAGTCGTCGTTGAAACCCGACGGGCAAAACTCGAGTTCCCGGTTTGGATACAGGGACGATCCACCATCCCCGAAGGACAGTTGTTTGTTCCCTTCTTCGACGAAAACATGCTCGTGAATGATCTCACTCTGGGAGCAGTCGATCCGATTTCTAAAGAGCCTGATTACAAAAAGTGCGCCGCAAAAGTCTACCCTGCCTAACTCAGAATAAGGGACCGCTACCATGGCCATACCGATCAAACTAAGAACATTAGTCGCAGGGATGGTACCTCTGCTCTGCTGCGTGACACTGCTCTTCAGCTCTGAAAATCTGCCAAAAGAGGGCGCACCTCCCTCAATTCCTCACGAAGTTCGTACGGATCTCTCTTGTATTGACTGCCACCAAATTAACAAAAATCCTGGTGTGCAGCACCTGGCCAGGAACAATTGTTTGCAATGTCACGTTGTCAGTAAGACAGAGATAGAAAATTCGAAATTGAATTTGGACCTTCTCAAATTCGCTACCGAATGGGTCACAAAACCTCTTCCCAGACCAGAGTCTAAAATTCATCTCTCCCAAACGTTCGCCGGTGCACCTCCAGCGATTCCACACTCAACAAAATGGACACAAAACTGTCTGGAGTGTCACTCCAGCAGCATCGACAACGCATTTCTCACTTCCCATGCGGACCGTCAGAACTGCACACAATGCCATGTCTCCATTGCGACCATTGAGGGTTCTCCCTTCACCGTTTCAGCCGACGCAACTTTTGATGTGGAGTGGTTCTCACCGTTGATGGAGGCAAAAGCAAATCGTCACAACCATTCCAAGGCACCTACGATGATTCCCCATGCCATTAACAGTCGTGAAAATTGCATGGATTGCCACTCTCCTGAAGCGACCAATCGAATGCGAACCACACATCCAGAACGCAAAAATTGTATGCAATGCCATGTTCCGTCTGCATTCATCAACGAGCGAGAGCTCGCAGACGCCAAATAAAGCTTTGCGGTGAGATTTTACCATGAGCCATTTGTCTCGAAGAGACTTGTTTAAACGCATCTTCGCTCCGGTACGAAGCACCGAGAGTCATGATGAAGAAAAAGTGGCGGATTCGGGTCATTACCGAATCCTCGAGGAGCAATGTCTGGCTTACCTCAATACGTTTTGCTCCAATTGCAAAGAGCGTTGCCCCGAACCTGGAGCAATTGTGGTCGAACTCGGAAAACCCGTCATCAATTCCGAAATCTGCACTAACTGCGGAATCTGTTACGAGGTTTGCCCTGCCCCGATAAACGCGATAGCAATAGATCACTAAACCATTTTCTCAGATTGTGAGCGTTTTCGTCTAAAACCTGTCAAAAGGTGTAGAAACTTGTGATTCGTTTTTGCACAAAATTGGGTTTAGAAAATCGACGGCCTCCCGTAAAAAATTTGGTTTTCCTCCTCACACTTTTGCTAGTTTTCAGCACTCGTTCATCCAGAGTTCCAGCCGGGTGCAAAGGGTTACGAATCCTACGCTCACCCTACTCCCATCAATAACGTCAGACCTGCCCACCGCTTCTTCTCAACCTCTCACCACAGCTACTTCTACACGATCAGTGAGGAAGAAAAAAATTGGATCATCGGCCAACGCCCACCCAGTCAGCTCGATTACGAAGACATTGCCTGGTGGGCGTATTGAATTTTTAAGTCGAACCTACCGCTCCCACTCGCCATTGATCAGACGAAGAATATTGAGCGGGTTCTCGTTCTTAAGTTCGTCTGGAAGCATTTCCTCTGGTGCAGCTTGGTAACAAACTAAACGGCAGAAGCGTTCGATTGCGTGAGTTCCCACTGAAGTGCTTCGTCCGTCTGAAGTGGATGGGTAAGGGCCTCCATGGATGATGGAATGACAAACTTCAACTCCAGTCGGGAAACCATTGTAGATCAAACGACCCACCTTGTTCTCCAACGCATCAATTGCTTTTTTCAAACGCCCAAATTCCTCAGTTGAACCGTGAACACAACCCGTCAGCTGACCTTCCAGTTTATCAATCACTTGAAGCAACTCCTCTTCGTTACGATAACGAACAATCGTACTTTCAGGACCAAACACTTCCTCAGCAACCGATTGGTCGTTGACAAAGGTCTCCGCCTTTACCTCGAACAAGCTTGCCCACGCAGAGCAAATGCTGCCCTCCACTCGTGACTGAGCCGTTAGGACCTCTACTTCTGAATGTTTTTCCAATCGTTCGACACCCGATTGGTAAGCCTCCGCGATGCTCGGATTAAGCATCACGCCTGAAGCTGCGTTTTTGAGTTGCTCCGCAAGGCTCTTCACAAACTGATCCGCTTCCGGAGAATCCTGAAGCAAGATCAACCCGGGATTGGTACAAAATTGCCCTACTCCCAAAGTAATCGAACCCGCAAGCCCAGCCGCCAGACCTTCACCAGAAGCCAAAGCTGACGGAAGAATCAACATCGGGTTGATGCTACTCATCTCGGCGTAAACAGGAATCGGCACCTCACGCTCAGCGGCGAGTTTCATCAGTGCGGTTCCACCTCCGCGCGAACCGGTGAATCCAACAGCTTTGATTTCTGGATGCTCTACAAGTGCAGTCCCCACTTCGCGGCCAGACCCAAAAATCATGCTGAATACACCTTCAGGAAGACCACATTTACGAACTGCTGCTTGCACGGCGCGCCCAACGAGCTCCGCTGTTCCTGGATGGGAACCATGAGCTTTTACAATCACCGGACAACCCGCAGCAAACGCAGAAGCAGTGTCACCACCCGCAACAGAGAATGCCAAAGGAAAGTTACTCGCACCAAAAACAGCTACCGGACCGAGCGGACGCAACATTGAGCGCACGTCCGGCTTAGGCAGTGGCTGACGATCCGCGTCAGCTTCATCGATACGCGCCTGCACCCAGGAACCTTCCTCAACGAGTTTTGCAAAAAGCCGCAGCTGACCTGTGGTGCGAGCAGTTTCTCCTTTAATGCGAGCCTCGGGCAAACCGGTCTCCGCCATTGCGCGCTGGGTAAGCGCATCGCCAAGTTTTTCGATTTCCTCCGCAATTGTGTTAAGGAAACTTGATTTTGCCGATGAGGAAAGATCTCGAAAAGTAGGAAACGCTTCCGCCGCTAAACTTGCAGTTCGATTAACGTCATCGACACTCGCAAAATGAAAATCAGGTTCGATATTCACCCCCTTTGAGGGGTCAAATGCCTGAAAAGTTTGGCTGGAGCTGGCAGCCGAATTCGAGCCTATAAGTGATTTTCCGGTTAGGTTCATGGTAATACGAGTAATTTTTAAAACTAAAGAACAGGAACACCAAGGTCCGCATGAGCCACTCCAGTTTTGGACATGATTAGCTCTGGAGCCTCGCGTTGAATTAAATCGTAGACAAGCTTAGATCGGCGTACGCGCTCCGCGCTCAGGTTTTCCGCAAGACTCTGGATGTGTTTTCCACTCGGATAGATGTCAGGAGAGTTGCGAAGGCCGAGTTTGATATAAACCGGGCTTGCGTATCGAATGAAATCGGGACACTCATGATGCCTGACAAACCCTCCCAACCCATCGGGAGACTCCACATAGATGTCTATCGGCGCTTCAATCGTCTGACGCACCCCTGAAATTTGTGCAACCGTCAGGTCCGTCGCCACGTTGACGGTATCTGCACCTAACTTTTCAACAATTCGCGAGCTCACGGGATTAGACGGTGCCATCACCGCTGACGATTTGATGATGAGGTCCTTCGGGAAAGTTCCGTCTTCGCGTAAGGTGTTAATGACTTCGATCAAGCCAATATCCGCAATCAAAACACTACGAATACCCAAATCCACTGCGCGCTGAACGTCCTGTAACGAATAACGAAGTTGTTCACTCCCTCTGACTTGCCACTGAATGAATTTGCCAGCCGGTGCGTTCCACATGCCACCTACGTCGAAACCTGCTCGTGGAGTGGTAAAAAGACAGACTTCGATATTGCGATCCACTCCGATTTTCACCATCTCACGGATGTCGTTATCGCTCAACATCTGGATTCCACTTCCCTGACTCACACGGTGCACCGGACAGCCAATCTTGTCCGCTTCCTCAAGCACTACTTTGAATGCTTCCGGACTTTCTGTACTAGGAATTTCGAAACGATATTGAGCTCCATCAGCAAACCTCACCCCTGATTCCCAGGCACGGTCTTCGAATGGTATGTCATGTTTCTCAAGTATTTCTTTCATGTATGATTTCAGGGGGGCTAATATTCGGATAACGCTTTCGCAATAAGCGAAAATCAAGGGACTCAACGTATTATAATACGTTTCTTACCCATCCATATCATAAAATACTCATCCTTCAAGAGCTGCTTCAAATTATTCGATCTGTTAATATCATTACAAATAGTTCCTCTTTGCTTGATAAATACCTCCAATTCACTCTGATATGATCAAACCCCACGTTTCACCCCCAGATGAAAATCGCTTTCAATCAAATTAAGATGATCGCCTGTGTCAGCACAATGGCGAAGGTTCTAATTTCGCTCGCTTTGGGCATATCTTCGAATATTTTATTCGCTGAAAAAAAGGTAGAGTCACCCAATATTCTCTTCATTTCAATCGATGATCTCAACGACTGGATTGAGCCATTAGGGGGTCATCCCAACGCAATCACACCCAATTTAAATCGCCTCACCAAAATGGGTGTTTCGTTCGAACGAGCGTACTGCTCCGCGCCGGCATGCAACCCATCACGAGTCTCGATTATGACGGGAATACGCCCTCATAAATCGGGAGTCTATGAAAACAATTCCATCTGGCGAAACAGCCCTGCACTTAAAAATGCCAAAACGCTCCCACAGAACTTTAGCGAAAACGGCTACAAAGTCTTTGGCGCCGGTAAAATCTTTCACACCAACTTCCCCGATCCCGAATCTTGGGATCATTTTTGGCCGTCAAAGAAAGTTCAACGCCCTATCCCCCCACTCCCGCCGGAAGGGACCTCGCTAAATGGTATGAATACCTCTCACTTCGACTGGGGTTCGGTCGATTTTCCGGTTGAAGAGCATTCCGACTGGCTTGTTACTGACTACATCGTCGACCAGCTCAGTAAATCTCACGACAAACCTTTCTTCCTCGCATGTGGGATCTACTATCCGCACCTGCCATGGTATTTACCCCAGGAATACCTCGACCGATTTCCTCTGGATTCGATTCAACTCCCCAAAACGATTCCCGGCGATCTGGATGACCTACCTGAAGCCGCAAAAGAGAACATCCGCTTCAAGGACCATCAAAACGTGATTGAACACGGCGAATGGAAAAAAGCCGTACAAGCCTACCTCGCCAGTATCTCATTTGCCGACGAATGCCTCGGACGAGTGCTTGATGCCCTTAAGAACGGTCCTCACGCCAACAACACTTATATCGTACTATGGTCCGATCACGGTTGGAACTTAGGAGAGAAACAACATTGGCGCAAATTTGCCCTTTGGGAAAACACAGTGCGCGTACCATTGATTTTTGCAGGTCCGGACCTCCCACAGGGTGAAACGCGCGGAGCTCCGGCGAACCTAATCGATGTCTACCCAACATTACTCAACCTTGCAGGGCTAGAGATTCCGAAAACGCTTGATGGCGACAGCTTGGTTCCACTCATCGAAGACGATACAGCGAGGCTATCAGCACCCTCACTCACGACCTGGGGCAAGGGAAATCACTCTCTTCGCTCAGACCGCTGGCGCTACACTCGCTACAGTGATGGTACCGAGGAGCTCTACGACCACGAAAATGATCCTCACGAATGGTATAATCTCGCTGACAAAACCGAACACGCTGATCTCATCCAGTCTTTTCAAAAATACTTACCCACCCAAGAAGCAGACCCAACCCCTGGGGAAGCCTACTCACCACCGTTTTTCGAACGCCTCGAAGAAAAACGCCAGATTCTCATCTCAGAAGGTTTTTACAAATAAACATCATGAAAATTCGTATCATCACACTGTTTTCGACATTCCTTACCCTTTCTGTGCTATCCGCACAGAATCTGGTCACCCATGGTCCTCTTCTCGGTCACGTCACCAAAGATTCTGTGCGTATCATGGCGCGGACGATGGAGTCTGCCTATTTCATTGTCGAGTATGCGGAGTTCGATTCAGAGGATTACTCGGATAAAGATTGGCCTACTGCTGAGACCCTTGTCGAAAACGATAACACCGCGTGGATCACGCTCACTGGTCTGAAACCAGACACAAAATATCGATACCGCATCCTTTCCAACGATAAATACGCAACCCCATGGTCAACCTTCCGCACTCTGCCTGACCCCGATCACTTCCGAACCGAGGAATACAACCCGCGCGGGCTCTTCAACTTTTCTTTCGAATACGGAAGCTGTGCCAATCAATTCTCTCGCAACGGCATCGGACTCTCACTTCCGACGTACGACACCATGCTTCGCGAGGTCGCGGACGACATCAGCTTTGCGATCATGAACGGTGACTGGGTTTACGAAGAAAAAAGAGATTATCCAGTCGAGGAATGGATCAAACAACTCCGAATATCGGAAGCCGATGTTCCTGAAAACGTAGCGAAAGCACCAACCATTGTGGGTGCCTGGGAAAACTACAAACTCTACCTTGATCGCGGACAAAACCTGAGCAAATGGCACAACCGGGTCCCGTCTTACTTCACATTCGATGACCACGAATTACTCAACGACATCTGGGGTGCCGGCACCGCAGGTCGAGTGGATCGTCGTGCAGT
This sequence comes from Opitutales bacterium, assembly GCA_022361075.1. GTDB lineage: Bacteria > Verrucomicrobiota > Verrucomicrobiia > Opitutales > JAFGAQ01 > JAKSBQ01. Next base: position 9,706 of record JAKSBQ010000164.1, read on the forward strand.
GTTCCGCGACATCGGCACCGAAGCGTGGTATGACTATCTCGCCGGAGCCAACCCCATTCCTTTCTCTCAAGATACTCATCTGGGCATTGGAAACATGGAAGAAGGTTCGTTCATCCTTAAAGACGAAGAAGCAGATTTCTCGAAACTGGATATCAGTGAAATGTCGAATCTTCATGTTCACTGGGGGACTCCAACAGCTGGAGTGGACAGAATCGCTCTTGATAAAGAACCAGGTGAGCCAAACGCAGCTGTCTACGACATCGAAGAAGTCATTGATGCCCACACACTTCGCCTCAGTCACCCCGCAAAAGCGGACGGTTCAGTTGCTTACTCCATCGGTCGTCGAAACTACTGCAAATTTACCGTCGCCAACTGCGATTTCTTCCTCCTCGACACTCGTTCTCATCGTCAGTGGCACGATACAAGTTACCCTGACAAACCAGGTCTTAGCATCCTCGGAGACCAGCAACGCGAATGGCTAAAAAAAGAAATGCAAGAGAGTGAAGCGGACTTCTTCTTCCTTGTGTCTTCGGTTCCATTCATGATTCCACACATCGGTGCGGGTGGCTACGAAGCCAACGCAAACAAGGACGAATCCTGGACCGTCTTCCTCGACGAACGCGAAAAACTCATCGATTTCTGGTCCGGGCTGGATCAGCCGGTGTTCGTCCTCACTGGCGATTTACACAACAGCTTCGCGATCAAGATCACCGATTACATTTGGGAGTTCTGCGCAGGTCCCCACAATTCCATCAATCACCGCCTGAGCGACGAAGGTGACCGCCCCGCGACCGGATTATTCCAGTTCGACAAACGTGAAATGGACATCCGCTGGTCATCTGTGATCCAAAACGACATTCCCCGTCCTGAACGCATGTATCCTCACTATTGCGTGGTGCAAATCAACAACGTCTACAACAACCCACTTAAGCTTGGTGACGAGCGCTGGTTCGCCTACGAACACCCACAGGTGATTTTCAAATACTTTGACGGCCGAACCGGCGATTTCCTCTATGCTGAGACAATATCGACGAAACGAAATAGGTAGGTGAACGTCCCGCTCGACTTCGGTTACTATCCGAACGGCTGATCATAAATGATCAGCCCTACCTTAGATCCCATCGTAACGAGTGAACTCGACGATGGGTTTCACTTCTTCCGGTGAGCTAATGGGCATGTCCTCATCTTCCAGATTGAAGTAATAAACGCCAGCTGCATCATTCGACATGGGAAGGCTTCCAATCGGCACCTTTTTGTCGCCTTTTTGATTCGCGATCCAGAGCTTCTGGTTCAGGGTTGGATCATTTTTTTCCTGTTCTCTAAACCCGAAAAAGCCCTGACCGCCTTGCAAATCGATAACGAGGAATCCTCGCGCACTCTCCGGAGCATTTTCCAGCTCATCCCACAGGCGTTCGACATAGTGCTCTGCACGCAGCAAACCGTCCTTTCCATTGCCAGAATAAACCACCTCTCGGATCTTTGCAGTGCTCGTGGATTGGTCTGCCGCACTGTCACTTGGAAGATCAAAAACCGCTAGCGCTGGTCGTGAGGAAGAAGTAAACCCAGGCGTGTTCCGAATCATTACTGTCTGAGTCACAAAAGCCAACAACAACGCCGCTGCAACGGCCCAACCACTCCAGGTGACCACATTCGACGGAATCGATATGCGCTTCTCTTCTTTTTCGAAGCTTTGAATCGTGTTCGACGACAATTCCTTGACGCGCATCAGGATTTCGGCCTTCAACTCAAGACTAGGATGATTCAAATCGTCATCCAACTGCGCCACCTGCTCTTCCAAGACCTGTTGCATCGTCACCCACTCTTGCCTCAGCGATTGGTCCGTCTTCAAGTCACGCTCAAGTTTTTCGACTTCATCGGCCGACAACAAGCCTTGCACATAATTCCAAAGGAGATCTTCCGTTTTCTCACTCATGATATTTCCCCCAACTTCGTTTTAATTTTTATCATCCCTCTGCGAATCCAAGTTTTCACTGATCCCAGAGGGAGCCCCAGCTGATCTGCAATCTCAGCCTGTGTTAAACCATCAAATATCGCCATCTCCAAACACTTCTGTTGAAGCTCCGGAAAATCCTTTAGTTCCCGCTCGACGTTTTCCCTTGTCTCATTCGCCTCAGCACTCAACTCGGGCTTGGGATCCGGATGTGGGTTCACATCGGCTCCCACTGCATCACCTAACGCCGCAATTTTCCTTTGATGCCGGCCTCGGGAGCGCAATTTATTCCAACAAAGCCTGCGGGTGATCAAAATCATCCAACTGAAGGGCCTGGAGAGTTCCGAGTCGTAAGTATGCGCCCGTTTCCAGATCGAGATAAAGGCGTCTTGTATCACTTCCTCAGCCTCTTCCCGATTGTTCAGAATGCGAAAAGCCATCGCAAAAAGCGGATTAGTAAAAAGATCATAGAGCCGCTCAAATGCCTGCTTGTCTCCCTGCGCGACTCGCTCCAGCAAGCTTTGATGCAAAGCTACGTTGTGACTGTCCTCCACTGCGCTCAACACCTACTCTCCTTCCGACAGTCGATCCAGTATCGGTTGCAATTTGACCACAAATTTTTCCCCCGCTTTCTGTACCGCCTTGTAGTAGGAATCGTCTTGAAGGCTGCTGATACTCGCGATTGAGCGATGGGATTTGCCGGCGAAAAAACCCACTTTGATCTTCTCCCCATCTTCTTCCATGTAGGCCGAAAAACGCGCGTCGATGATGCCACCTCTGTCCAGTTTCCAATCATGCAGGTAAAGCGATACCCCAATTACATCGGGATCGAGTTTTTTGGGAAACCTTCGAAATTCGATCGAATAACGTTCTTCGAGAGGTTTCATACTCTTTCCAAGCGCTTTACTAAAGTGATGAAACTCGTCGATTGGTGAAACGTACGCCTTGCTCCAGCCCATGTGGTAGTCGTTTAACTGACTGATCACACGAATCTGCACGGGAATGCGTTCGTCCTTTTCGGACTCCTCTTTACCAAACGCGTTGTAAGCAAACACGCTGATCACAAAGAGGATGACAATTGATCTTTTCATACGGCCTAATGCGGGAGAATTAGCCCCAATTTACTCATCGGATTCAACGGAGCCTTTAGCTTAATAATAGATCCTTCAAATCGTCGAGACCTAATCCCTTAAACGAAGCTTCACTCTCCTCAAAGAGTTCGGACAAGAGCTTTCGTTTTTCGGTCTGTAGCGTCTGCACTTTTTCCTCCACGCTACCGGCCATGATGAGCTTGATACTCGTCACTACCTGGTCCTGCCCAATTCGGTGAGCACGATCCGTCGCCTGAGCTTCAGCCGCAGGGTTCCACCAAGGATCAAAATGCACCACCGTATCTGCACCCGTAAGGTTAAAACCCGTGCCCCCAGCCTTCAACGAGATCAAGAAAACCGGAATCGATTCGTCCTCCTGAAAACGATCCACCTCTTTCATCCGATTACGGGTTTTGCCGTCGATGTAAGCATGAGGAATACCGCTCTCTTCCATCTCACGCTTCAAAAGCTGAAGCATTGAAACAAACTGCGAGAAAACAAGCACCCGATGTCCTCCATCCATCGATTCATCCAGCAACTCTTTGAATGCCTGAAACTTGGCCGAAATGCTCGCCGCGCAGTTTGCATCCAACAATCTCGGATCCGCACATACCTGCCGAAGTCTCAGCAGTTCAGTGAATGTCGCCATCTTGATACGCCCTTCACTGGCGCCCGAGTGTTCGAGCCTGTCGATGACTGAAGCCGAATTCCGTTGAATCTGCTGATACATCTCCCTCTGTTTGTCACTCATCTCGCAGTAGATGACCTGCTCCAACTTTTCAGGAAGCTCAGGAATCACCTGCTTCTTCGTCCGACGGAGAATGTAGGGCGCAGCTTTTTCTTTGATCCGGTTTTGCAGCCAAACTTTCTGATCCATCGACCCACCCTGTTTCTTCTGAATCGGCAGGTAGCCGGGCATGAGAAATTCAAAAAGGGAAACAAGATCATCGATCCGATTCTCAATCGGTGTACCGGTCAGCAACACACGCCCTTTTGTGTTCACCGACTTCAAGGTTCGCGCAGGCTGAGTTCTTCGATTTTTGATGTGTTGAGCCTCGTCTCCGATCACGATCGAAAACGAAACATCTGCAAACAACTGTGCATCTCGTGCCAAGGTTGTGTAGGAAGTGATCATTGCATCAAACTTACCAACCTCCGACTCCACACCTTTCGATCGAGAGGAACCATGGTGCATGTAAGTCCTGAGTTCGGGAGCAAACTTCTCGATCTCCCGAGACCAATTCACCACTAATCCTGCCGGGCAAACGATCAACACCGGATCCTTTTCCTGTTTTCGTGTGGCCTGAATCAACGCAATGGCTTGCAGAGTTTTTCCGAGGCCCATCTCGTCCGCTAAAATCCCCCCAAGATCGTTTTGGAAAAGATGATGAAGCCATGCCACCCCAATCCTCTGATAAAGCCGTAGTTTTTTGTTTAGGCCTGGATCAATCGGAGCTTCTTTCAGTTTCGAAAGGTTCCGGATCGCCGCACTTTTCTCCAACCACTCTTCCGGTGCTTTGAACCGGACCGATTGCTCCTCAAGCAGTCCCTCGATGTCGGCAAGTCCGGAATAATCGACCGAAACGCTCAACTGACTGAGATCGCCAATCGAGTCGTCTTCATGAAGCTTGCGAGCCAGAACCGTCAGTCTTTCCAGGTCAGTCTTTCGAATGAGTTGCAATTTGCCATCCTTCTCGAGATAGCGTCTGCCCTTCGAAATCTGATCCTGTAACTCACGAGGATTTGCTCCTCCCGAAATCCCGACATCCAACTGAAACTGCTGTCCTTGCGGAACTGCGGACACTTGAAGGTCCGTCTCCTCCACCTCTGCGAACTTCTGCTGAAAATTTTCTGAAAACTCCGCTCCGTAGTGCGTTTTAAAGCGATCCCAGTGGTTCGACATGAAATTGAGCGTCTTGTGCCGGTCCCGCAGCCACCAGCGACCGTTGCTCGGTTCCAACTTAAATCCCTCCTGCTTAAGCAACTCGAGAATCTCGAAGTAACTCGGATCTTCCCTGCCTGGAAGATGAATCGACAAATAATGCTGTGAACCGTCGACATTCAATCGTGTTCGGATCGTTTCGACTTCGCGTTTCCTCGGAGCTGGACGGACATCTGTCCTCGGTTTTGGCTTCGACACCTCTTTCTCAATCTCAGCAACCTCGAGGTACTGATGCACACCATTTAATTCGTTTCCCTCCCACGAAATTGCCTTTTCCAACTGCTGACTCCAAAACACCTGCGGACAACCTCTCAGTGGTTCTAATATTCGGGAAAGTTTTTTCCGGCTGAGTTGTAAAAACCCATGCAACCTCCCCTCACAAATCTCCTCGACGATTCCTCCTAAACTTTGATCCGTTTCAGACAATCGGTAAGCCCTTCCCCGATCCAGTTTTTCCGGTGCCAGAATCTGCCCAGTCACAGTCTCGACTTCCAGCTTCACCATAATTCGATCTTTTGGAGCAGATGACTTCAGATTAGGAGGCAACAGAACTCGGAAACGAATCGGAATCCCCTTCTCCTCCGACAAAACCAACGACTGAATCTTCTTTTCTTTTTGCTGAATTTCTTGAAATTTCTCATCAACAATCGCTTCATCAGCTTCTTCCTCTTCACGCTGAACAAGCAGCAACGCGATCCCATGCACACACACATTCCCCCTTCTGCCCGTCGGACAACTACACTTCGCCTGCGGAAACGTAATCGAACGAAAATTCAACGACGGCGAAAACACCTGCTCATCCTCTATAACTTCACCAGAGATGATCTTCCCCTCCCATACTGAGGCTTTCACTGCTCCTCCGGCGACCAACTCTCGAGCCTTTCTTAACGGCGACCAACCACCACCAAGCCCCACCAAGAATTCATCTGTTATTTCCAAATCCACAGGTTTATAAATGTATGCACAGCCTTAAGACTGAATGAACAAGATCAACATGATTCTAAAACTGCTCGTGTATTTTCTATTGATACTTTACAAAAATGATTTACCCGCCTACCGGATCATTCGATTTTGTTAAAAGCAGATGAATTGGACAAATAGAGTATTTCCAACGGTAGAAAAACTTCACAAGCAGTGGCGACAATACAGCTGGACACACTTTGGACACGATGTTCGAGCGGGAATCAACGTCGCGATGCTAGATCTACCACAATCAATGGCCTATGCCATGATTGCCGGACTACCCATTCATTATGGTATCCGCACCTCGATCATCGGATCTCTCATCAGCCCACTGCTCGCAAGTTCAAGATTCATCGTCATTGGCCCCACCAATGCCACCGCCGTTTTGCTCTTCAGCGGATTTCTCTCACTTGGCATACCTGAAGAGCAACGACTGATCCTACTCCCGACCCTCGTCCTGATGGTTTCGGCCATTACCATCTTTGGAGCCCTTCTAAGGTTTGACCTTATCGTACAATATATTTCTCGATCTGTAATTTCCGGTTACGTAACGGCCGCAGCGTTTCTCATCATCATCAAACAAACCTCTCACGTTCTAGGTATTCCTGCGGGAGAGACGAAAACGTTTTGGGACACTCTCGCCCATGTGATAAGGTGCTGTCCTCAAGCGCAGCTTGGCACACTTCTTTTTTCCGTTTCCACCATCAGTATTTATTTTCTGTTAAAAAAATTTTGGAAACACGCCCCCAATTTTGCGCTCTCAATCGTGCTCTCTTCTGCTTTTTATTGGATCATTTCCAAACAGGGTTTCCAGCTGCCCATGCTTCCAAACCCAGGTTCGATCAATTGGCAATCTCATCTGCCCAACTTAGATCTTTCGGTCATCGAGCAACTTGCGCCTATGGCAATCGCGATTGCATTGCTGTCGTTAGTCGAGAGTTCATCGATCTCCAAATCACTAGCAGCACAATCCGGAGACACTGTAGACATTTCTCAACAAATGATGAGCATTGGCCTTGCCTGTGGAGTGGGATCGATTGCGTCCGCCATGCCTATGTCTGGTTCCCCAACGAGATCTGCGCTCAACTACGAGAGTGGAGCTCGATCACCCGTTTCGAGCCTCATCAGCGGACTAACTATCCTGATCCTATTTCTCTTATTTGGGTCGGCGGTTCAATGGATTCCCAAAGCAACCCTTGCTTCGCTCATTATTTGTGTGGGGCTGAGCCTGATTCGATGGAGTTCAATCAAGGTATTCCTTAACGTCTCTAAATCGGACGCAGCAACCTTCCTGTTGACCTTCTTATCCGGCCTCCTATTTCCACTGGACCTCGCCATTTACCTTGGAGTAGGCCTGTCGGTTGCTCTCTTCCTTCGTAAAGTGTCGGTCCCTAAACTTGAAGAAATCGATTTCAACGAACGAGGCGAATTAGTTGGAAAACAAAGTAGCGAGCATTCCGCGATTTCGATTGTTCACGTCGAAGGTGATTTGTTTTTTGGTTCGACCGACGTCTTTCTCGACCGCGTGAGGGATATCGTGCAAACCCCAAATCTCAAAGTCATCATCCTTAGAATGCTCAACGCCCATCACATCGACGCAACAGCCAGTCTCGCTATCTGCAATCTCGTCAATTTTGCCCGCAAAAAAAGCCGGGATGTTATTCTCAGCGGCGTAAGAGATGATATGAAAAGGCACCTTGAGAAGTCTGGACTTACAGACCTGTTAGGAGAATCAAACATCTACTATTACACTCCTGAGAATGTTACGCTTTCCACCAAAAACGCCCTACTCCGAGCAAAAGAAATCACCGGAGACGAAAGCTCCGATGTGATCTTGATGGTGAAGAAGAAAGAACAGAGAGAGGATTAGGAATAGGGTTTCTGGTTCCCAACTCTCTGTCCATCATCGGTCATGTTTCGGCCTTAGCATGTTGATCCAGGGCATGAACATCGCTCGGATGATCGCCATCACGTCCTCAAGCATCAGATAAACACACGGGACCAAAAGTAGTGTGATGAAGGTCGCAAACAACACTCCGAACGAGAGTGAGGTCGCCATGGGGATCAAAAACTGAGCTTGTAAACTGCGCTCCATCAGAATCGGTATCAAACCGACAAATGTTGTGACCGATGTGAGCAAGATCGGCCGGAATCTCGCTACTCCACCTCGCATCACTGCCTCAAGCAGAGGTACGCCTTCAGCCCGTAAGCGGTTGATATAATCCACAAGGACTAACGAGTCGTTCACCACAACCCCGGATAACGCGATAATGCCAAGAAATGACAAAGTGCTCAAATCTTGCCCAGTAAAGAAATGGCCAAGGAAAGCTCCTGAAATACCGAAAGGAACTACCAAAATCACAATTGCAGGTTGGACGTAGCTCTTAAACGGAACAGCAAGCAGGGTGTAGATCATCACTAACACCATAATCACCCCGCCGATAAGAACTGGTAGGAGCTCTTCCCATTCTTTCGCTTCACCATCTTTGACGGGGACTACTCCCGGGAAATCCTTCAGCAATTCGGGCAGAATCTCTTTGTAGAGCTTGTTGTTGATGTCGGTGGTATTCGCTACTTCCTTGTCAGCATCCGCCTGGATGTTGATGACCCGCTTTCGATCGATACGCGAAATGGATGGATAACCCGTGCCCATCTCAAGCTCAGCCACCTCGTAGATTGGAATTTCCCGGCCATCGGCTGTACGGATTCGCATGTTCTCGAGATTACCGAGTGACTCCCGTTCTCCTCGAGGATAGCGAACCATCACACGGACGTCATGCTTTCCTCGTTGAATACGCTGCGCCTCTGCACCGTAAAACGCACTGCGCACCTGACGAGCGATATCAAAGGTGGTCACCCCGAGCGCCTCGGCATTGTCCTTCAAACGGATTTTGATCTCACGCTTACCCTCAGAATAAGTATCACGCACATCAAAAATGCCTTCAAACTGTTTCACACGTTCCTGGATCGCCAATGATGCCGCCTTCAGTTGATCAAAATCGCGACCTGTGAGTCGAACGTTAATCGGCAGTCCGACCGGCCCGGCGGCGGACGCTTCAAAAACCAAACGCCGCGCACCAGCGATCTGTCCGGTCTTCTCCCGCCAACGTTCGGAAACTTCAAAAGCGGACGCGTCACGGAGCTCACTTTTCGCAAGCTCCACAATGATCGACCCAATGTTACTACCCGAAGTGGAGGCCGCGACATTAGGTCCGCCTGAAAAGGTGGAAAATCCAGTAAAAATCCCAACGTGTTTGATCGGATGGAATCCAGTTTCGGATTCGATTTCCCTTGCGATGAATTCGAGCGCATCGTCGATTTTCGTCAGCGCCTCCTCAGTCTGCGCCGCAGTGGTACCCTCAGCCATTTTGAGCTCCACCATGATGAAGTCAGAGGGAACATTCGGAAATTGAACAAATCGGATCAAACCGGATATCACGAGTCCGAAAGACATCAGCAACACTCCGACAAAGATCGCTCCTGTCAGGTATCGATACTCCACCACCCATCGAATCAGCGGACGATAACGTTTTTGGATGAAAGACTCGAGGCTGTCCGAGAAAAATCGCTGAAACTTCGACAACGGATCGAGTTTTTCCCGATTCTTTTTGTCTCCAACTTTACAGAGTGAAAGGTGGTAGGGAAGCACCAGCTTACTCTGCACCAGAGAGAACGCCAAAGTTGGGATCACCACCATCGGGATCGAGACAAAGAACTTCCCCAACAATCCCGGCAGAAAAAACACGGGCAGAAAGGCGACCATCGTGGTGAAAACCGCAAACATTACGGGTGTCGAAACAAGATGAGTGCCACGGATCGCTGATTCCACACTTGGACCACTTCGCTGGTACTCCGAAAAAACACTCTCACCGACTACGATCGCGTCGTCGACTACAATCCCGAGAACCAAAATGAAAGCGAAGAGTGAAATCAGATTAATCGAAAGCCCGATGAAAGGAGCCAGCAAAAAGGTGCCCAAGAAACTCACAGGGATCCCCATCGCCACAAAAAACGCAAGCGAAGGTCTCAAGAACAATGCCAGGGACAACAACACCAGACCGAATCCGATCAAACCATTGTTCACCAAAAGATCCAAACGTCCTTGCAAATAAAACGAGCTGTCTCCCCACGCCGCAATTTCGACACCGTCGGGAATCCACTGTTTCTTAGCCTCTTCAACGTATTGATAAACTGATTTGGAAATATCCAAAGGATTCTCACGGCCAACCTCCTGCACAAGAATCATCGAGGCAGGTTTGCCATTAAATCGCGTGCGAATGCTCTGCTCGGCAAATCCGTCTTTGATCTCCGCAACGTCCGAGAGGTAAACCTTCCCAGCGGTCGGCGAGTTCAGCAAAACGATCTCGGCAAACTCCACTCCCCGGTAGTTTTGCTCTTTGGTGCGGACCTGAATCTCACCTCCATCTGCTCGAATCAAACCACCCGGTAAATCGATCGAAGCAAGCCTGACCGTCTGCATCACCTGATCGAATGTCAGATTGTGTTTTCGCAACGCAGCCTCAGACACCTCAATCGAAAGTTCGTAATCGCGAACTCCTCGGATCTCCACCTGGCTGATACCAGGAAGCTCAACGATTTCATCGCGCGCGCGCTGTGCGATTTCTTTCAGGGACTTCTCATCGGTATCCCCGAAGATTGATATCCAAATTACATCCCGATCAATCAGCACTTCGTCGATGATGGGTCGCTCCGTTTCTTCAGGGAAAGTGGTGATCGCATCGATCCGACTCTTGATTTGGTCTTTTACCTTAGCCAAGTCGTATCCTTTTTGGATCTCGGCTATAACCGTTCCAAATCCCTCCGCGGCGGTGGACTGAACCTCTTTGATACCGTCGATGCCTTCAATCGCTTCTTCGATTCGGATGATGACAGCCTCTTCGACCTCTTCCGGAGCTGCGCCAAGGTAAGGCACACTCACCGTGACCATGTCCAGCGAGAACTGAGGGAAAAGCTCACGTTTCAAATTCACCAGTGAAGCCACTCCCCCGACAACCATGAGAGCCATGAGTAAATTAGCAGCTACTCCGTTACGCGTAAACCATGCGATCATGCGAAATTCCCTTTCCGGTTAGTTTGATTGAGCTACAGCCGATGGTTTTAGCTGCATCCCTTCAGACACGTAAACAAGAGGCGTCAGGATGAGTTGATCACCGTCATCAAGGCCCTCAGAAATCACCACCACGTTGATGTTGCGTTGCACCACATGGACCTCCCGGATGTCCAAAAGATTTTCTTCGGTTAGAACGTGAACCAGGTCTCCTTCTTGCAACGCTTTTCTGGGAATTACAACTGCCTGATCATAATTCTTACCGAGCACCTTTGCCCGAACAAACATTCCGATTTTCAACGGAGGTTTACCGTCTTCGTGATCTTCATAAGGTTGGTCCACTCGAGCGATGGCAATATGCATGCGAGTCTGAGGGTTGACAGTACCTTCGGTTCGATCGATCCACCCCTCCCATTCATAGGTTTTTCCGCCATAATCCGCGGATAGAATCACTGAAATGCGTTCTTTCGGCTCTTCATTTCCAACGAACCTTTCGGGAAGGTCCAAATTCGCCAAATCTCTTGAACCTAAAGGCAGTGCAATCTCTGCGGAATCCGTGGAGTAGATGGAGGCCATTTGGCTGACGCCTGGAGAGACCGTTTGCCCTAGATCTACAAACTTCTCCCTAACTCTCCCGCGGTATGGAGCTTTGA
>JAKSBQ010000294.1 GCA_022361075.1 Opitutales bacterium
ATCGTGGAAGATCGATGGGGCCGTATCTTTGTCGAGACTAACCAAGGTTTGTATTTTTCATATGGAGGAGAATGGAAAAAAGCGACTTATCATGATTCCTCACTGGCCAATATCATCTTGGATGATCAGGACCGATTGTGGATCGGTGGAGACGATAGTCCCGCCTATCTTCAATTGAAAGAGGATGAAGATTTCACTTTTCACAGCTTGAGGGATGAATTCCCGGAACCCGAAGTGACTCTCCAAAAAGTGCATCCGATCTGTTACGATAAAGGGAAAAACCGTATCATCTATCGCCATGGTAACGATTTAATCAGTATCGGGCAGGGGCAAGATCGAATCATCTGGGACAACACGAGGGCCGTAAAGTATGTTTTTGCGGTAGATAAGCGGCTGTTTGCAATCCGTTTCAATAACAACCTTCTGGAACTCTTTGATGACGGTAAATTCGAGATACTCGAAACTGTTAATGGTATCGAAAACTTGGAGAATCTCACCTGCATTTACACATTAACACCTGAAATTGTGTTAATAGGAACTCGTCAACATGGTATCATTGCTTTTGACGGAGACAGCTTCCAACCTCCTCCATTCCAAAACTTCCCACAAACCGTCAGAGACGCCCAATGGATTGGAAAATTCTCTGATGGTTCCTTCGCGGTGAGCAGCATCAAAACTGGTATTCACCTCTTCGACTCGGAATTCAACTTCAGATTCACCATCAAGAAAGCCAGAGACTACTTTGTAGGTCAGGGAAATCCTTTCTTCATTGATAGTCAGAACGGTCTGTGGTACGGCCACGCACCCGGTATTTATCGTCTAGCGCTTGAGATGGATACCTCGGTTTTTAAAAACCAAAATGGAATTACCGGAGGAATAAACTCCATAATGGAACACGAAGATGAAATCTATGTGGCGACCACTGTTGGGCTTTATCGGTTTATTCCAGGAGTTTCTTCTGGATTACCATGTTTCGAGGCAATCGAGGGTATCGATGAGTCTAACGTTCTATTTTCCACCGAGACCGGGCTCATTATCGACACACCTTTCAGCATGCTTCAATTAGAGGATGATCAACTCAAAAAAATCAGAACAGGCGGAAGAAATACGTTTGTGAGATCTGACAAGTATGAGAGTCGGATATACTTCGCCGCCAGTAGTTCGATTCAGTGGGTAAGTTTGAAGGATGGGAAATGGGTTTGGAAATGGAGTCCAAACGACGTCAAAATGCAAGGGAATGACATCGTGATCGATGCACTAGGCGATGTGTGGTTTGAGGCAAGGGGAGGACATCTCATGCGATACTCTCCTGGAGCTCCGGGGGTCTTCGATGCATTCGGACCGGAATCCGGTCTACCTGATGAGAACCTCCTTATCTACGAAATTGATGGTCGAATTGGAGTGTCCGGAATGGAAGACAATCCCTTCTATCTTTTCGATCCCGAAACTCAACAATTCGGAATTGAAGAAGGATGGCGAGTCGTCCGGCCCAATCCAGAAATCGGCTTCGACGACAGTATCAAAGACCCCGACGGGAATTGGTGGGTAAACGGAGATCGGTTCAGTCAGAAGATGTTCCGGGCGCCGAAAACAAACCTAAAGGCACTTCTTCAGTGGAGTTCCGTCGAATCTGATTTTTGGGCAAAATCATTCACACGAGACTCACGTGGGGTTTATTGGATAGGAAACCGAACCACAGTAGTCGCCTCAAAAACCGCTAACTCCTCAAATAGAATTCGCCCCTTAAAGCTTAAGGTAACTGAGATATCTAACACGGAAACCGGAGAGAGTATCTGGATATCCCGTGGTAAAACGCTCCACGAACTGGAACTAACAAACAACCAGAGGTCGTTCTCCATCCACTATGCACTTAATGACTTCACAACCTATGGGAGGCATCAGTTTTCTATTCAATTGGAAGGAAGAGATGCGGATTGGAGCCGTTGGACACTGGATCCTTACAGGGAATTCAATAACGTCTCACCCGGCAGATACAACCTCAAGATAAGAGCCAAAGACGGTTTCGGAAATGAAGTCGATATCCGACCGATCCCCATTAGGATACAGGCACCATTCTTCCAATCACTCCCGGGTTACATTCTCGCTGGTTGTGCGATTGCATTCGTAATTCTGGGAGCGTTTTATCTAAGACACCGATCATTGAGTGCTCAAAATCGTGCTCTGGAAAACATCGTTCAGATGAGGACCGCCGACCTAGAGGAAAAGAATCAGGCGTTGGAAAAGATGGTGGTCATGGCGGAGGAACTCGCCATCAAAGCAGAAGATGCCTCCAAAGCAAAAACCTCGTTCCTCGCAAACATGAGCCACGAGATCCGAACTCCCATGAACGGCGTGATCGGCAACTGCTCATTACTCGCAGACACTGAGCTTGATGACAATCAAGCCGATTACGTTCACACTATTCGCTCCTCCGGCGAAATTTTGCTGACCATCATCAACGACATTCTGGATTTCTCGAAAATCGAAGCGGGGCAATTTCAAATCGAACAGAATGACGTCGACCTAGTGGAATGCCTGGACGATGTCATCGACCTGATCGCTCCAAAAACTCAGGAAAAACACCTTTCACTTATCAGTTGTATCAAAGGAGACGGGGCAACCACCAGGGTAGCCGACTGGACAAGGATCCGACAAATACTCCTGAACCTCGCGTCAAATGCGGTGAAATTCACAGATAAGGGCCATGTGATGATTACTCTCGAGACGAGCAGTGAATCCAATATCGTAAAGTTCACAGTAGCCGACACGGGTATCGGGATTTCAGAAGAACAAGGAGCTAAACTCTTCAAGCCCTTCGCACAAGCCGAAGGCTCAACAGCCACCAAATACGGTGGCACGGGCCTGGGACTGGTGATTTCGAGAGATCTCGCCAAACTGATGAACGGGGAGGTCACTTTCGAATCCACACTTGGAAAAGGAACCACTTTCACGTGCTTAATCGAAGCCGAACCTTCACCTTCAAGTGAGAACATCAACTATTCGGGTGTGCTAAGCGGACTCTCAGCAACTCTCGTGGATGAGACAGGCTGCTTCAGATATTTGTCAGATACTGCAAACTATTTGGGTATCAACCTGATAAGAGTCGATTCGTTCTCGGACGCACTCCAATCGGTTAAGGCGCGGGATCCAGGAGTTCAAAAACAAATCTGGCTAACCTGCTCCTGCGATGAGGATGAACCTTATCCGATCAACCAAACCATCGAGATACTTCTAAAGACAGGCATTTACAAAGCTGAGGAAATCATCATTTTCGCCTTCAACAATACTGGGCATGCACTTGAGGCAAAAAACTTCCACAAAGATGTCGCAGTTCTCGAACTTCCCCTACGAGTCAAAACACTTACCCAAACCATCAAACAGCTACTTGCTGGGGAACCAAAGGCCAAACCCATAGCAAAAACAGAGCTATCCGTCTCCGGATTAGATATCGATGTGCTGGTCGCTGAGGACAACTCGGTTAATCAAAAAATCGTGCTGAAAATGCTGAAAAAACTCGGTGTTGAAGCCGATCTGGTAGACAACGGTCAAAAAGCCATCAATGCCACTCGTAGCAAAAAGTATGATCTCATCTTAATGGACTGCTACATGCCGAAGATCAACGGTTTCGACGCAGCTAGAATCATTACGGACGACCCCGAATGTGGCTCACCAAAAATTGTAGCACTCACTGCAGCAGCAACTTCAGAAGACAAACTGAAATGCATGGAAAGCGGTATGAGCGACTTCGTCACCAAACCTCTTCGAGCACGAGACCTCGAAAAAGTCCTCTTCTCAATGACGCTGGTTTGAATAAATACACGCGGGAGGGTGCGAAAGCGCCTACTACACAATCTCGCATCGATTTACCACCGTAAGGGTAACCGAGCTACTCTCGAAACTATCGTGCAACCAATGAACTCGATGGATTTGAATTCCAAACAGGAAAAACCCTGAATTGGTTCAAAGACGCCCTTAAGAGGATGTAAGAGTGATTTCACAAAAACTTATCCGTCTCAGGGTTAGGATAATCCGTCTCGGGGCAGAAAACGCATCTGTGATGTGTTACAGTATGCTCAGTTAACAATACTCATTCGTGCAACACACGGAACATATGCGTCCACTTTAGGGAGAGTGGACGCAGTTTTTTCATCTGCTCACAACTTCGACAAAAGACTACGAGCAAGATACTTCCGATTTGGGAATTAGGGCATTGTAATCCGGATAGATACAACTTAGAACCGAGTCATGTCCCATGTCTCCATTCAGTATTACAAAACCACTTACGGAGAACTGATTCTTGGAGCTTACGACAACCAACTTTGTTTGTGTGACTGGAGATACCGAAAAATGAGGGCATCTATTGATGCTCGAATTCAAAAACATCTGGACGCAAACTACCTCGAGGAATCGCATCCCGTTATCTCTCGAACAATCGAAGAGTTGACCGAATACTTCGCCGGAAAACGAAAGGCATTTGATGTGCCTATGTTGTTTGCAGGAAGTGAGTTTCAACGGTCCGTTTGGAATGCGCTCATCCAAGTGAGCTACGGAGAAACGTCGACTTACCAAAAACTATCCGATTCACTCGGAAATTCCAAAGCAATTCGAGCAGTGGCTGCAGCTAACGGAGCCAATGCCATATCCATCCTTGTCCCGTGCCATCGCATTATCGGAAGTGACGGAAGCTTAGTGGGCTACGCCGGGGGACTCCAAACCAAACAAAAGTTGCTGGAATTGGAGCAAAGTTTGTTGATCTGAACGATTTCTGAATTCGAAGTAGTTGCTCGATCACTTCTCCGTTCTCCTTTAGAAAAGATTTCGGCCTAAAAAACGATTTCTGTTCTAAATCTTTTACCTAACGAGTCGATTTTAACAGTCTCCAGAATAATGGATATTGATATCAGAAAAGCTGGCAACCACCTCCTATACGGGATTATTGCCGAACACTACCTCGTGCTGGAATGTTTCTACGGTGACATCACGATAGAAGAACTGATCGAGTGTAAAAAAATTGAGTTTTCAGATCCCGATTACAGCAAACAATACTCTGCCCTCGTTCATATAACCGATTCGATTCCGAAATTCAGTATCGACAAACTGGAAAGCTTTATTGAGCTCCTTGACAAGTTGGATTTTCCAGTGACCCGAAAACTTGCTATCGTTGCGGACAAACCTGCCCAGGCCGCATACGCGATGATGTTTTCGAGCATGAGAAACAAGAAAACTCCGTCTCATCCAATAAAGATTTTTTCGACTGGTGAATCGGCTCTAAGGTGGCTCGGGAAGTCCGCAAATGAGAGGACTGAACTGTCAGAACTTTATGATTCTTTCATTAGTTATTCACTCGTAGTTTAAATCAAATTATCAGATTAAGTCTGGGATGATCCAGCTCAATGTCCGCAACGTCTTCTACGACGCAAAGCTTATTCCTGTAAGCACTAATCCAGACGGGTCTGTTGCAGCGTGGAGAATTCCACAACCTCGCACAGTCGAGTTCTCTGCAGCATTCGAATTTTAGTTCTTGGCTACTACGCACAGGTAAGAGCTGAAAATATAAATAGGGGAAGGGCGATCGCCCTTTTTCTGTACCGGGTTCAATTGCTAAATCCAGCGCCGACAAACTAAAAAGCTTTATTGATCTGCTAGAGAAAGTGGATTTCCTGGCAACACCGAAAGCCAGGACAAAGAACCAATTATATTTCGCTTATTGAGTTGTGTGCTTCTCCTCAATTCAAAAACAAAAGAAAGCCTAGAGAACAAAGTGCTCTAGACCTTCATTTATCGCTAACCTGACGATGTTCTTAAAATGCTGTGATCGAGTCTGTTGAAACGATCTCAGTTTCGTCAAAAAGTGAGCCTGTAAGGGTCAACTCGTTATCACCCGTCTCTAGATTTAGATCTCGTATCTTCACTTCGAAAATAAAGTCCTCCAGACCATCGCAATTAATGTCCCAATGATAGTATTTAAGTTCCTTCTTCCACCAGGTTCTGTCTATGGATACACCGTTGAGAAGAACTGTTTCAGGATCGATTTGCGTAGCATCAAATTCAGGTGTCGAGTAGATCACAGGAACAAGGTTCAAAAATGATTTTCTCCACACATAGTGAGCATCCATGAATGGGCGCACATCCAAATCAACTTCAATTGTTTGAACTATTGGTGTGAGGGTTGCGGAATCAACGTGGCCAATGATGAATTCTGGAGGAGGACCTCCTACTGGATAACCCCAATAAGCAGATACTTCATTCTCTTCGTTAAAAACAGAAGGATCGGGGAAAGTGGTAGGCAATTCGTTTGCAACAAAATAGTTATCTCTTCCATCGAAATGCTCGGCCTGCAAAGAAACATTCATCCCCACCAGTGGTTCACCACCAACTTCGTCTGAATTGAGCCCATTCAGTCCGTCAACGTCAAAATAATCACCAGTAAAATCTCCGTAAGGAAGATCCGGGATAAAAGTCGCTCGGTTCTCGATATTCCCAGATTCGGCAGTGACTTCAACAACACCTCCATCGTAAGAGAAGGCATATGCCTTTACAGCGTTAACAAACAAACCGTATTCAGAATCGGGGTTTGTATCTTCGACATCGGTGTCGTAGATCAAAGATACTCGGAAGGGTTTACCTTCTTCAAAAACTCCGCTTGCTGACATTGCCAGCTTTAAATGCCCTTCAAGATCGAGCTGATAGAGTGCTGCGTTCACGGCGTACACTGACATGAACAAAGACAACAGATTCAGTTTTATTTTCATAATTGAGAGGATTTGAGTATTATTTGGCTTAGCCACATCTGTGGCGAGAAGACCTTACTTTCTCTTAGCCCAAAGCCCGCGACAACCAAAATTTGAGGAACCAAAACGGTTTTAGCATCTTTCATACACACAAATAGAAACGCTTATAGAATGGTCAGTTTAAAACCCCTTGAAGCTTGCACCTGATGAGCGCGAAATACCAATTTCGTTGAAGTTAATCGCCCCTTACGTTTTTTAGAAAAACATTCCGCTAGATTTCTACCTTTATTTCGAAAACTTCACTCAAGTCCACCGATCTTTGGGCGATTTAAGGAGAAACCTAATACCTCTTAATCATGAGCAAAATCATTAATGTAATTATTGTCGTAGACACTCTTAGCGCCGAACAAGGATCTCCCAAAGTTTACATGATCAGTGACAACCCGAAGGATCAATCTGAGGGTAGCCCAGATCTGGTCATCGAGGCTAATCCTGGAGACTACGTTCACTGGCGCACTCAATCCGTCAACATGATGGACGAAGTTGAACTTCTCAACTTCGAGAAGCAATCAGGAGATACCTGCGTCGAAAACCCTTACTACTCCAATCTCGGTTGGACCACAAAGGTCATCAGCGCCGGAAACGAGACCTACACGTTTACATTTTCAGTAAACGGCGAGGGCATCTTCACCTGGGATCCAAGTTTTGTTGTTACGCCAGACTAAATAAAGTTTCATTACACGAAGCTTTCTTCTAACATTATCTTATCTATGGATGAATTATACCTCGATAAGGTAATCACCGAATGTCGGGACAACCGTTTTCGTCATCCTGACCGCACGATCCAACAAGGCAAAACTGTTCTCAAAAACATAGAACAGAGTAGTACTGGAAAAGATAGAGAAAGAGGTAAGCTTCATCAATACATAGGAGCCGCATTTTCGTACAAACATTCATACGAAAATGCGGTATTTCACCACCAAGAAACCTTAAAAATTGGTATAGATCTTAACGATCACGAACTGATTTCAGATGCGAAACTTTCGTTTGCATCAACTGCGTTATTGAGAGGGGATTACCATTCGGCAGCAATTTTTCTCGAAGAAGCTTGCAGCTTTCAAAAAACACACCACCTCGAATCAAAGGAAGTATTCACGGTCCACATGTTGGGAACCGCTCAAATATTTCTAGAGCATTACGAAAGTGCTGAAGTTTCTTTCAAATACTGTCTCGAGTTATGTGAAAAACATCCTCGAGAGAAAGATATTCTCAAATCCTCAGCTTTGGTCAACCTGGGCATCATTCATGTCAAATTTGCCAGACATGGTGAGGCCAAAAAATATTTCAAACAGGCACAAGACGAGGCTGAACGTGTGAACGACGAAATCTCACTGGCTAATTCGAATTTTGAAATAGGAAAGTTAAACCAGTCACTTGGGGACCATGAAGTTGCAGCCAAACTATTTCTCGAGGCTGAGGGCACTTTCAGAAAACATAACAAAGAGTATGATCTTCCAGAGATTATGCATGCGCGAGCACTTTTACTCACAGAATCTGATTTTGCTCAACGAAACTTGAGCGAAGCGACAAAGATCTTGAAAGATGCCCTTTTGATCGCCCAAACCACCGAAAATACCAGATTTCAAATCAGGATACTCAAAACTTTGTCCTCGATAAAAGAACAACAGAATGATCCTAAAGCAGCCCTTAGTTTTCTAAAAAAAGCAATTAAAACCGAAGAAAATATTCAAAAAGAAAAGGCTCAAGTTCGTCTTGAAAATCTCCATATTATTCACGAAGTAGACGCCATAGAGAGAAAACACCAGATCGAACGAACCCGGCGTGAGGCTCTTCAAGAATCGAACAACAGGCTTAAGTCACTGCTCGAGGAGCGTAAGGCATTCATGGGGCTCGCCGCACATGATCTTCGTAATCCAATTTCTGCTATTTTCGGAATTATTGATTGTTTGAAAGATCATGAGTGCTCGCAAATTTACGAAGACGTGACACCCATTACGGAATTACTCGAACTGAGCGCAAGCAATGCGCTATCCATTGTGACCAATATTCTTGAGGATAACCGTTTGGAAGAGGGAAATTTTGATCTAACTTTCGAAAAAATCGATCTGGCGAAAATTTGCTTGGAGATAGAACAACTTTACCTACAGAAGGCGGCGAACAAAAATATCCAATTTCGATTTCAAGGTTGCGATCAAACCGCGTTCTCTCACGTCGACGAATTTTCCATTAAACAAGCCGTGGACAATCTGGTCTCAAATGGGATTAAATTCTGCAATAAAGATGACACAGTCACATTAAACCTTCGCATAGATCATGCGAGTAGAATGAACGAAATTCGTGTCATCGACAATGGCCCCGGAATGAGTGAAGAAGACCAAAAGAAACTCTTCCAACGCTTTGCGAAAATGAGCAACGATCCGACCGCTAACGAAGCTTCTTCCGGGCTTGGTCTATCCATAGTAAAAAAGCTTGTGGAACTAAACAATGGGACAATTCTCTGTGAGAGTCAAAAAAGAGTAGGTTCCACCTTCACCATTCGTCTCCCTATTGCCTAGGAATACCCGGCTCCTCACACTTGGCCGTAAAACCGTTCAAAGAAGATATTCACTCCGTCCGCCAATGCCGATGACGGATCGTCTTTTGAAGTCACAATCTTACCCGCAGCCAAGGCTGAATCCGAACCATGCCCCATCGCTACTGAGCAACCCGTGCGTTCGAGCATCGATACATCATTGTCCCCATCCCCAAAGGAGACGATTTGCTCCATTTCCAAACCTTTTTGCCTCGCTAACATCTCCACAGCATTTCCTTTTGAAGTTGTAGCAGGCATGAATTCATACAGGTGTGGGTGGGTCTGAAAATGAGTAACCTCTCTAAAATTCAATTCCAGATTTTTCACCTCGAGAATTTTCTTTTCTCCCGAAACCCAAACCACTTTAAAAACCAACCTCGTAAGCGCGATTTTCAGGGGCACTTGCGTCACCACATTTTTTGCGATCTTGGCGTAAAAAGCCGTCCATTCATCATCTTTCGGGGAGCACACCCCTTCACCCGAATAAATGAGGGGTGTATATCCAAATTTCTGAGCCTTTCTCGCGATTTCGCTAACAAGATCTGCTGCCATGAAGTCCTCCGAGAGCACCTCTGACTGATCTTTGTTAGCGATCATCCCTCCTTGAGCTGAAATAACCCAGTTAACCCCCGGGATCATCTCACAAAATTGCAACATGTTTTCGTGATGCCGGCCCGATGCCAGCACAAACTCCATGCCCGCAGCCTGAAGTCTGCGAATCGCGGCTAGGTTTGCATCACTGATCCGTTCACCCATTATCGCCAGAGTTCCGTCAATATCGGAGACTGCGAGTGCATATTTCGATTTCATCGTGGTGATAGGAAAGGTTCGGGAATTTCGTCGACCTCTCAACCACACGAAAACTCTGAAGGAAATCAAGTCATTCCCAACTATTACTACTCACTTCCCACCCATTCGGCCACCTTACACATCGGACAGTCTCCAGTAGTCAGCGAAATGGATAAATAGGCAACAAATGCGACAAACAAAAGCACTCCTCCCCAGTTTTCTTTAAGTATTAGAAAAAATCGTTTCATCAGTATCGTGCAAGACGTTCGATCACAACGATTGATCGCACCTTCATTCGGACTTCAAAAGCAGCTTTCTCACTCCTACAAACCAAATCACCGACAATACCAGCCACAAAACTGCTGCATATATCAAATGACTCACCCGAATCTGCAACACAATGTCAGCAAACAAACGAGTTAATGCTGCTAACAGAATTAGCCCGGAAAGCCATAAAATCCATTTGACCCAACCCAGAGTTTTTTCCGGCACTTCCGCGTGCCCATGAATCACACGTAACGATACAATCGCCATACAATGAGCAATCCCTGCAATCATCATGAGGTGAAAATAGCCGATCCGCAGTTGCGGGAACATCATTTGTAAGACCAGCCCGAGCCAAAAACAAACCACCCCCACTCCAAGCCCGAGACTCATGCATCCCCAACGAGGTCGCGAGGGTCTGAACGGAATTTCGATTAGCCCGTAAATCAGCATGACTGCAACGAATATCCAACCCGCCCACTCCAAGCCCATCGACTTCAGGAAAATACCAATCAGCCCAATGATCGCTGTTAATCCTGCCAAGACTGCATGTCTCATCCAACCCAGAGGAATCTTTCTAGATTCGTCAAAATCATGCTTACTCTCTATTCCCAAAATCTTCGGAAAAAAATACGGAGCAACCCCCGATAAAATGAAGGCAGGAAAAACGATATTCTGTAGATCTCTTGCAAAAGGGGTGAACCACTGAGGAAAAATCGCAAATCCTCCGATGCTCATCAGGAGGTTCAAAAACAGTGAAACCCAGAGCGAAATCAAACTAGCCCCTACCAAAACGAATCCCGGCGGTGGGGTGTCTTCTCTAAAGAAAAACCTCCCGACCATCGAACACAGTAACACGGATAATGAGAGAATGAAGCAAAAGTCAGCGACCTGTATCCAGTTCAGCAAGCATGAAAAACATCCGAGAAACCAACTACCACCCGAGATAATCAGCTCCGCGTAAGAGAGCTCAATAACTCCGAGTAATCTCGGAAACGCCGTCCCGAGAAACCCAACAACGAACGCCCCTATAAAACCGAGTATCATGAGTTTGGTATGCGCAACAGCAGGATAGTAACCCAACCAATCCGTATAAAACAACGGCCAGAGGACTACCCCAGCGCAACCCATTAACAAACCCGCTGGGAAGAAAACCCGGAACGGTTCCTCTCTGATTAACTCAAACCTTTTCGCGCTCATCACACTCAACCCTCTCCTCCTTCCTGACATTTCTCCAAAGCGAATCGATTCAGGATGACCCAATCGTTCCCCTGCTCTTCGAGCCACCCGTTTTTCTTGAAGAGGTTTAAGGTCCGAGAGAGCGTTTCGCTGGTAACGTCCAGTTGCGCAGCCAATACCTTTTTCTTCATGCTTAACCGAAATCGGTCCGGACTACCGGGATTCAATTGTTGCAAAATCCATGCCGACAACCTGCGATCAGCCTGTTGGTATTTTTGCTGCTCCAATCGTTCGACAAGATATTTCAAGTGCATGCTCATGGAAGCGATCAGTCTGAGTGACAGGTCAGGCACTCTTTTTAGAAGATCCCCAAGCTTGCTTCGGCTAATAAAAATCACCTGCCCATTTTCAACCGCAGCAGCGCTCACCGGATAATTCGCTACCCCTGAGAGCACAATTTCTGCAAACGATTCAAGGGGGCCAAAAATATTGATCACCTGCTCTCTACCATCTTGCAATATCCGATGCACCTTAATCGAACCGCTTTGGATCAGGTAAAACCCTTCGGCGGGCTCCCCCTGACGAAAGAGATATTCATTCTTGTTTACGGAGCGAAGGCTACAAACCTCCGCAATATGAGACAAATCTTCTGGGTTCAAACCTCTGCCAAATGCACTCCTGCCGAGTGTGTAGGTGACAACTTCCTTTTTTAACTCGTGACTCATCTTTGTTCGGAAAGAAATCCATCTCCGTGCTTTATCCAACCCGAAATCCCTCATTTCTTGATCCACATCAAGGTAAATTCCTTTTTTTCCCGTTAGACTAGGCTCATGACCATAACAGAAGAAACCATTGACGTAAGACCGATCCTTGCTGAAGGGGGTTGCCCTTTCGACACTGTAACCGAGAAGGCCAGATCCATGAATGGCGGCGGAAAGATTATCCTCATTGCACCCTTCAACCCCATCCCGATTTATGAAGCCTTAGATGCTATCGGCTTTAAGTTCATTCAAGTTTCTCAGGAAGAAGACGGATTTTACGTCGAGTTTGAAAGCATGCCGGTCACACAGCGCAAACTTGCTTCCGATGTTGATCTCACCGATCTCGAGCCACCCCAACCCATGATGAAAACCATGGAGATTTTCGAAAATCTGGAAGTTGGAAACACCTTTCGAATCAAAACTCGTTTCAAACCCGTTCACCTCCTCGGACAACTCGAAGAGAAAGACTGTCTGACAGAGTCTGCCGAACTCGAGGATGGCACATGGCACACATGGATCCTCAAGCGCGGCGTCAAGAAGTGCGAACATTGATCCACTTGCTAACCACTCGATGAGCAACAACGTCACCGATCCACAACCCATCCTTTTCTTCTGTTGGTTGGGTATGGGAATGATAAGCTTATTGGCGTCGATCGCATGGTTAATCATCGAGCCGGGATTATTGACAGGAGCATTTATGCGTCCTGAGGTGATTGCGTGGGTCCATCTAGTTGCTCTGGGTTGGCTGTGTTCACTTTACTTCGCAGCCGGCTACCAGTTGATTCCTGTCGTGACGTTGCGCCCTCTGGCCTCACGATGGATGAGCCGTATTCATCTCGTATTCCATGGCATCGCATTTCCAGCCATGGTCATCGGCTTCTTCACCAGCAGATACATTTGGGTAGGTATTGGAGGTAGCATCGTCTACCTTGGGTTCTGGCTTTTCACTTTAAATTCCCTCTTCTCTTCAGGGCTAAACTCAACGTGGAATCGAACGAGTGTGCCATGGTTCTTAGGCCTATTCTGGCTGGTTGCCGGCGGGACACTCGCGGTAGTGGCTACCTTTTATCGTATAAATCCGCAAACCCAAATCAACTTCTTCAACGTCCTTGGTCTTCATGTGCATACCATGCTCGTAGGGTTCTTTTTCACTATTCTCATTTCAGCAGCATCTAAGCTTGTTCCAATGTTTCTATTGAGCCCGGAAAAGGATCAATGGGGAACATGGATTAGTAGTCTTACATCCACGTTGATTCTGTTCCTCGCATATACTTTCGCTGACAATTCAATCACCAACAAATTGCTTACCTGCTTGATGCTCATAGCTTTGCTAGCACATTTCGGACAGATGCTCTTCTTTATCCTCAAGAAAAGAAAGAAGCTCGACCCGGGTATGCTCACTTTCTTCCTCGCGAATCTCCTTCTCCTTCCAGCATGGTGGTGTTTTTGTAAATATCATTCCAATCCAGCTGAGCAGGAACACATGATAAGAGCTGGTGTTTTTATCATGCTCTTTCTGGTATTCAATGGCTGCATACTCGGGATGGCTCAGAAAATTGTTCCTTTCATGTTTTGGCATCACATCTATGCCAAACATCTGGGTAAAGCGATCCTACCCGTCACTCACGAACTCTTAACCTCTTGGACCCTCTGGCCAATTGCTATCGGATTTACCCTAAGTGCTTCCACCTTTTGCATCGCCTTGTCTACTGAAAGCGATTTTCTATTCCGCCCGGCTGCGGTCATTCTTCTAGTTTCTTATTTTTTCGTCGTAGCCAACGGCCCTAAACTCATTCGTCACTGGAAAACCCCAGATATTAAACCTTTTCCCAAACCACAACCTTAGAACTATGAAAGAACTTCGTAATCAAGTTGAAGAAGTCTTGAGTGAACTGATTGATCCCGAAGCAGGAGTAGACGTCATCACTTTGGGATTACTCGAAAGCGTGGCACTCCATGGAACTACAGTGTCGATTGAGATGGTTCCCACCACCCCAGGTTGTCCCCTTCTTCACAGTATGAGCGAGGCTGCACACCACATGCTTGCCCCTCATTTCCAAGGAATGACCATCGATCTACAGTGGCGGCTGGATATCGAATGGACGCCTGACCGCATGACAAATTAGGCGAAGGTTTTTTCCAACGCATCAACACATTCGCCCCAGCCCATGGTGTGCTCTTCTGCTGCTTTTTTAACGGTAAATCCTTCGTGGGTCAGTGTAAACTTCGTTTGATCACCGTCAGGCTCCAGTTCAAGAGTTACAACGGTGTCTCCAATGTGGTCATACTCAGGAGTTCCCTCCCAATAGAACTCAAAGACCAGTTTCTGGTTCTCAACGATCTCCAAAAACTTTCCTCGCTGGATGACATCTCCTGTTTGCCAGAGCATCGGAACCTCGTAGAGTCCTCCTACCCTAAAATTGAATGAGGCAGGCTTATCAGTTTTTCCCAAACATGGGGTGCAAAGCCATTCGGAAAATTTCAGGGGATTCGAAAAAATTCGCCACACTTTCTCAGGGGTAGCGTTCAAAGTGCGTTCGATTTTCAGGGAAGCGGTATCAGGAGTCATTTTCTTCTTCGTTTAGCATTTCTTCGAGCTTGTCGATACGGTTCATCCAGAACGCACTGAAAAACTGAATCAATTTCTCGATTTCTTTCATAGGTTCTGCGTTCAGTTTAATTTGGTGAACACGCCCGATCTTCGTCCGCGTGATGAGCTCTGCCTCCTCAAGAACTTTGAGGTGTTTGCTCACCGCGTTCAACGAATAGTTCTTATAATGCTCAGCGAGATCTGTCACACGAGCATCCTGTTCGGAAAGCCGCGTCAACATATCCCGCCGAACGTGATGACTCAGGGCGTGAAGTGTCTTGTCTAATTTTTGATTTTGAACCATTCGAAGTTGATGAGATCATTATTCGGATATTAAAGACGATCTCAACTCTTCCGAAGATTCAGATCCAAATTTTCAACAGTAAATTTCCTCTTTTTAGCGGCTTGTGACGTGTGGATGTCCTTTTCCAGTTTCAAGGTATTCCTTCAAACTTTGCAAAAAGTAACTCCATCCAGCATTACAGATTTTGTAGCATTCCAGCGAAGGCACCAACCCTCGATGAACGAATGTCAGTGCACTCCCCGCTCCCGTTTCCCTGATGCTCCATTCCATTGAAGTATCCTTCCATTCATCTTTCGCTGAGATTTCCTCAACATCATGATGAGCTTCAACAACCTTCCAACCAAGCTTTTGATCAGGCACGGCTCTCATAACCTGCATCTTCCAGCAGGTCGTCTTCTCGAATCGAGTGACTAAAAGATCACCAACCTTGTCAGCTTGGGTTGTAGAGGTGGTCCACCACTTATCGATCTCATTTGCGATCACTCGATAGACCGAGTTAGGAGTTGCCGATATCTGAATCTCAGCAGAAAAATCCTCAGTTTCCATTACGAGTTTCCCAATACTTTTTTAAAGACTGGACCCAAAATAAGAGCGAATACGAGGAACTGTAAGGCCAGATAAACAGTCTCGATTCCGATGAACAGCAGCGTGTTGCTAAGGTATGCTTTCGCCGAGAAGGCCAATACGTG
>JAKSBQ010000396.1 GCA_022361075.1 Opitutales bacterium
CATCTTTACTGTATTCTGATTCATCTGCTCCAGCACCTCTTTCGCACTGCTCAAGTGTTTGCTCAGTATAATTTCGTCTCTCGCATAGGGGCGAGATAATCTAGCTTTCAAGATCGAGTCTATTTCTTCAGTCCAGGATTCGCCCTCTCGAACCGAAACAGCGCCGATCATCACATCACCCGCGTGAGCGGCGTACTTAGTGAGAGAACAACAAACGATGTCACAGAGTTCACTTAGGTCCACATTCTGCGGGCTTACCAATGATGGATCGCCAATCGTCAAAATTCCTTTTTCCTTACATCTTTCAGAGATCACTTCGATGTCTGGTGTCTGAACCAAGGGGTTCGTTGGAATCTCTACCACCAGACCTGCGATTTCGTCACCACGGGTTTCGATACAGTTTAAAATAGCTTCTGTATTCGAAACGTCCGGAAAACTAATGTGCTCACCGCCATCCAGATGCAGGAATTCATCCAGAATTTTCAGAGTATCCAGATACAGCCAACCCACCGAGATCCATAGCTTTCTAGCCTTCGGTCGTTGGTAGGCGTTAACAGATTCAAACGCAGCATAGAAAGCGTTCATTCCCGAATTGCAAAGGTGGATTCTCGACTTCACACGCGGATCAAACCAATCATAAATTTGTTTTTCCAGAGTCTGATTGTGATCAGGTTCGGACAACGAATGCTTTGCTTCCAAGTCTTCAGCCATCCTGGACGAAATTCCAGCGCCAGTGTGTTGAAGATATGCAATCAGAAATTTCTCTTCATGGGTCGCCTTATCGACTTCCACCACACAACACTCCTTTTCTGAATGAATTCTTGCTGAATTTCTGAGGCCGCCGAGTTTATGAAGCGCGTCATCTGCCGCATGTCTTTCCCGGAAAAAAATGAGATCTTTATCCTCTCCGATTCCGAAAGAGTTCTTCCAGCTCGAGGCCAAATCCTCAATACAGGCATGCCGAACAAAACGAGGGTAACCGGATCGAACCTTTGCCATGGTCGAAGGCTCTTTCTCCTCATAGTCGACTACATCCCCAAACGTGGGCAAACTGACCGAAACGGCATGCAAGCTGTTCGGAATTGGCTGACCCAACGGGATTTGCTGAAACTGATCGGTCGATGATTTCAAAATAACTCGGAATTGCGATTTGGAGATAGGGTTCAATATTCCGAAAATTTCAAGCCTTTGCGGAAGTCAGACCGAATCGCTCTCGGACTCCAACATGCTAAATATCTCTTTTTGCATGTCCGGACACTTGTAAGTTTTGTATCCACTTCTTCCGAGATGGATGATCACTTTTTGGAACTGAGTCTCCTCAGGAAAATACCCTTCCTTCCTGCAAAGGTATTCATAGAGGTTGAGCTGTAAGGCGTAATGATGGAAATTGCAGTCACTCAGATGAACCAACGGGCCAAGCCCAGTCTGCCAGGGGTTGGCCTGATCAATCTTCGCGTTCGTTTTCCAGTCGTAGAGTCCGACCTTTGGTCCGCTCGGAGTATCAAGGTTTACAACGAGGTCCACCATACCAGCTATTTGTAATTCGGGTGAGGCAATGACCCATTCTGTTTCGCGAAACTTCAAAACCTTCGTCATTTTACAGATTGCTTCATGCATGGCCTCGACAAGAGCCAACGTCTTGGTGGGTTCATCACCTTCAACGCACATTTCCGGACTCCACAGTTCGTCGATACTCAATACTTCACCATTTTCTAAATACCTCCCAATCGCTCTCTCTGCGCACTCATGCACAAGAGTTCCTCGTTCCCTCGCTATCCGTGATTTTTCATCCCACTCCGCCAACACATCTTCCTGCCGAAGTCCGTGCTTTCTGGCATAAGCAGCACTGATTCTTTCCCTCTCAAATTCCGGGAAAAACTTCTTGATCCACGTGGTGCTCGAAGTGAACTCCACTTCCGGTTTCTCCCGGATTTGATAACGATGATCTTCTTCGAAAAACTCGATATTAACCCCTGACGGGTGTGTAGAAACTCGACTTGGAGTTGTGGTGGACATCAATTGATAAAGATGGAGTTCAATGTCCCTTGGCAATTCAAGAATTTATTCCCAAAAAACAGATTACTCCGAGCTGACACGAAACCTCTTGCGATAATCCCTCGGAGTGCAACCTTCCCATTTTCGAAAATTGGTAGTAAATCGTTCATGTCTACCGAATCCGCAGACCTCCGCCACCTGCTCAATACTCATGTCCATCCTGCGGAGCAGTGGTTTGGATCGATCGATACAGACACGAGTGATTTCGCCCAAGATCGTCGTATCCTTAATCCGCCTGAACTCTCGCTCAAGATTTCGCCGGGAGGTTCCTGATTCTCGCACCACATCATTTACGCTCATTCGGGAGTTTGTGTTTTCATGAATGAATTCAAGAGCCTTGGCCACCTCCGGGCTAGAGACGGAGAGAAAATCGCTCGACCTTCTTGGCACCACTTGCGTCGGTGAAACGAGGACGGGCTCAAGATCAAGTTGCTGCGGATCGCGCAAACAGTTTTCCATCGTCCGGGCGGTCTCGTAGCCTATGTCTTCCCATGGGATTTCGATGCTAGACAAAGGCGGGTACGTGAGGCCGCAAATGTGCGGGTCATTGTTCGCACCGATGATCGCTACCTCCTCCGGAATACGAATTCCCTCAAGCCGGCAAGTCTCAGCAACCAATCTTCCCATCGGATCATGGGCTGCAAAAACACCCACTGGTTTGGGCAGGTTTTTGAGCCACTGGACCAATTCTGGCCTCACTTCGTGCCAGTGTTCGATGTATTTCCTCGCGATCGTGGGCCTTCGAAATAGCGACTCACAATCATAACCTTCTTTCAAAATCCGTTCCCTGAAGGCCTCTTCTCGCTGTCTACCGTAGTGAGTAGGTTCCCCAATGAATGCAAAAGACTCCAGTGAAAGTCCCAACAGATGGACTGCGGCAAGTTCGCCTACCCTGCGATCATCTACATCCAATGAAGGAACGTTGAGGTTTTGAACATCTCCAACGGTCACCACAGAGGGTATGCCTAGAGAAACGATCTCTTCAGTTACATTCGGCAACCATTCCACAATGATCCCCGCTGGCTCCCAACGCCTCAACAGTTCTTTCAATTCCTCGAGCGGACGAGTGATATCTACCATCCAGTAGTCCCTTCCCCAACCTGCGAAACGGTGAATCCCGGGAATCAACCGAAATGCATTAATGTCAGATAAAAGCAAAGCGACTCGTTGTGATTGCATAGGAAAACTTTGCGATTCCTGGCGCAATATCGCAAATAAATTACGCATTATGCGGTTTCATATCCAAATTTTCCTGATATGATCTCTCACCACATCCCTTTAAATAGCTTAGGGATGTCGAGGTAGAATAACTATTATCCCACATAATCTTATGAGTTACTTTCCGGAAGTTCCACAAATTAAATACGAGGGGCCTAGCAGCAAAAACCCCTTTGCATTTAAGCACTACAACCCCGATGAATTAGTCGACGGTAAGTCGATGCGTGAACACCTCCGCTTCGCGGCTCCCTATTGGCACGTGATGCGCAATGTTTTGGGTGATCCTTTTGGAGGAGGAACAGCTCTAATGCCGTGGGATGATGCTTCCGACTCCGTCGACAACGCACTCAAGCGGGTGGATGTATTCGCCGAGTTTCTTGAAAAAATCGATATCGATTTTTACGCGTTCCACGACCGCGACATCGCTCCCGAGCTAAACAATCTAGCAGCTTCGAATGATGCGCTTGAGAAGGTGGTCGCGAAACTGAAGGAAATGCAGGCTGCCACAGGCAAACAATTGCTCTGGGGAACTGCATGCCTTTTCACTCATCCACGCTACGCTCAAGGTGGAGGAACGTCACCAAATGCAGATGTATTCGCCTATGCTGCAGCTCAGGTCAAAGCCGCAATGGACGCCACAAAAGAACTCAACGGTCTTGGTTACACTTTCTGGGGCGGTCGTGAAGGCTACGCTACACTTTGGAACACCGATATGCAGCGCGAGTTAGATCATCTCGCGAAACTGCTGCACATGGCGGTTGACTACAAAGCAAAGATCGGTTTTGAGGGACAATTCTACATTGAGCCAAAACCTCAAGAACCGACTACTCATCAATACGACAGTGATGCGGCAGCGTGCCTTAACTTCCTTCGTGAGTATGATCTAATGGATCATTTCAAACTCAACATCGAAACGAACCACGCGACACTCGCAGGTCATACCATGTTCCACGAACTAACCGTTGCAGCTAACGCAAACGCTCTTGGCAGTGTGGACGCAAATCGTGGTGATGAGTTAATCGGCTGGGATACCGACCAATTCCCAACCAATGTTTATACAAATGTAGAAGTCATGCTCGTCATCCTGGGAATGGGTGGCTTTACTACAGGTGGATTGAATTTTGACGCTAAACGCCGCCGTGAATCTCATGAACCAGTAGACCTTTTCCACGCACACATTGGTGGCATGGATGCCTTTGCCCGTGGACTAAAAATCGCAGCTGCTATCAAGACGGACGGTCGTATTGAAGAGCTTGTGAAAGCGCGTTACGCCTCTTTCGACTCCGGAATCGGTGCTAAAATCGAGTCTGGCGAAGCGACTCTGGAATCACTCGCCGAATACGCACTTTCCGCTGGTGAGCCTGCGCTCGCGAGTGGTCGTCAGGAGTTGGTTGAAAACATCATCAACGAATACCTCTAATCATGCCACTCACAATTGGAATCGACATCGGCACCTCTTCCACGAAGGCCGTCGTCGTAGATGAAAAAGGATCGGTCCTTTTCGCGGGAGGTCCTACTTACGATTTTGATACACCACAACCTTTGTGGGCCGAAAACGATCCGCAGAAATGGTGGGACGCTACACTCGAATGTCTCAAGACTATTAGTGAAGTGGTGGATTCTGGAGACGTCGTAGGAATAGGACTCACGGGACAAATGCATGGCCTTGTACTACTCGACGAAAACGGTGACGTGCTCCGCCCTTGCATTCAGTGGAACGATCAACGCACCGCAGCTCAATGCGATTCGATCACGAACGAGGTAGGGTTTGATGAAGTCATCCGCATCACTGGTAACCCGATTTTGACAGGTTTCACAGCACCGAAAATTCGCTGGGTTCAGGAAAACGAGCCTGAGATCTGGGCAAAGGTTGCAAAAATTCTCCTGCCGAAGGACTACATTCGTTACAAGTTAAGTGGTGAGTTCGCGACAGATGTTTCAGATGCATCAGGGATGTCTTTGTTGGATGTTGGACAACGGAAATGGTCTTCTGTGATGACAGAGGTTTGCAAAGTCTCGGAAGACATGCTCGCGAAGGTCTACGAATCGCAAGAAGTTTCTGCAAAACTCGGCATCGAAGTGGCCACTGAAGTGGGGCTCCCCGCAGGATTACCCATCATCGCAGGTGCAGGCGACCAGGCTGCGGGTGCAATTGGATCTGGCGTGGTGAACGAAGGAACGGTTGCGTGCTCACTTGGCACAAGTGGCGTCGTTTTCGCACAGGCTAATCAATTTGCTCCAGAACCCGAAGGAAGACTTCATGCATTTTGCGCCGCCGTTCCCGGCACCTGGCACTACATGGGAGTTCAGCTCTCCTGTGCAGGTTCCAATCAGTGGTTTACAGATGAGCTCGGAGCTGGGGTGAGTTTCCGCGAATTGGATGACGAAGCGGCTAAAGTTGCTCCAGGATGTGAAGGCTTGTTATTTCATCCTTACCTGACGGGTGAGCGCATGCCTCACGCCGATCCGCTTGCCCGAGGTTCGTTTATCGGTCTCACATTACGGCATACTCGAGGACATCTCGCTCGTGCCGTTTTGGAAGGGGTCACGCTAGGCCTTCGTGAAGGGTTGGATATGATGCGTGATCTTGGCATCGCAACCCAGAAAGTCATTGTGACCGGAGGCGGTGCGAATTCACCCCTTTGGAAAAAACTTTTAGCGGACATTTTTAAGAGCGAAATTGTCACGGTAAACGCCTCTGAGGGAGGCGCTTTTGGATCTGCTATTCTCGCTATGGTGGGTGCCGGAGCTTATCCAGATCTGCAAACGGCCTGTTCTGAGATGATTAAAGAAACTGGTAAAACCATCCCCTCTGACGATGCGGCGATCTACGACCAGGCACTCGAAACTTACCGAAAAATCTATCCGGCTCTCAAAGAAATTTACCCAGAGTTGTGTACCTGACATAAGCATCCCTGCTAGAGTGAGGAAACTCCTGCTCTAGCATTGATTCGTCGAGAAGCACGTGCTTAGTTGTATCCCATGGAGAAGATGATCCATCTGCTTAATGGAACAGTCGTCAATGAGGGTAAATCCGAGCCGAAACACCTCGTGCTCAAAAGTGGCCGTATTGAGTCAGTCAGTGATACCGTCCCTACTGGGAAAGCCGATGAAGTAATCGACTGTTCAGGCTCATGGGTCATCCCAGGGCTGATTGATGATCAAGTACATTTCCGTGAACCCGGATTTCCGAAAAAGGGCACCATCAAGACTGAGTCTTTAGCGGCGGCTGTCGGTGGTGTAACGAGCTACATGGAGATGCCCAATACCCACCCAACGACGACAGACTTTGAAGCCTGGGAAAACAAATACACCATCGCCGCAAAGGATTCCTACGTGAACTACGCGTTCTACATGGGTGCGTCGAACAGCAACATTGATGTTATGAAAGCTGTGGATCCCAAACGCACTCCCGGGATTAAAGCCTTCATGGGATCTTCAACTGGCAACATGAAGGTGTCTGATCCCGAAATCCTGGAGCTGGTTTTTAAAAACGCTCCCATTCTCATCACCACCCACTGTGAGGATGATGATATGATCGCCGCAAATCTGGATCGTTACAAAGCGGTTTGGGGTGAAGAGATACCCCCTCGATACCACCCGGAAATCCGGTCAAGAGAAGCGTGTTTGGCTTCGTCTAGCCTCGCCGTGGAACTGGCCAAAAGACACGGAACACAGCTTCACATCCTGCACATCACCACTGAGGAGGAATTGAAACTCTTCGATCCTGGTCCTCTAGAAGGAAAGTCCATCACCTCAGAAGCTTGTGTGCACCATTTGCATTTTGATGACTCCTCTTACGAAAGACTGGGCCATCAGTTGAAATGCAATCCTGCGGTGAAATCGTCCAGTGACCGAGAAGCCATCGTCGCTGCGGTCAATGAAGGACGTATCGACGTGATTGCCACCGATCATGCTCCGCATGAATTTGAATACAAGAGCTTGCCTTACGAACGGGCTCCATCCGGGCTTCCTCTAGTTCAGCATTCGTTGCAAGTCTTGCTTGAGCATGTTCACTCGGGTGAATTTACCATCGAAAAAATTGTGGAGAAGACAAGCCACGCAGTTGCCAAGCGGTTTGATGTCCACGAGCGAGGATTCATTCGAGAAGGTTACTGGGCAGATCTGGTGGTATGTAAAATAGCGGACGAGCCAATTCCAGTTGCCGGTCAACCGATTCATTCTCAATGCGGATGGACGCCATTCGAACAAGATAGTTTCCACTCTGTGGTCGAAAAAACTTTTGTTTCGGGAAATCTGGTCGTATCTGATGGTGAACTCCAAACAAATCCCCGGGGCGCAGCCCTTTCATTCAATCGATGAGGATTGCCAATAGTTTATTTGAAAGAATTGCGGACTTTCTAGAAGAGCACGCGCCTTTTCAATACATGAACAAGGCAGATTTGCTGGAAATCGCTAAACTCATCCGAATCAAGTTTCACGAAAAGGATGAAATCATTTTCGACGCCGGAAAAACTCGAAAGAGACAGTTTTTCATCATCAACAAAGGGTCGGTCAATGTCACCAATCCAGCAGCCAGCAAACGCTCGTTAACCGATACGCGCTACGTGGGCGACCTATTGGGGGTCGGACATCTCTTCGATCCAGGAGGTTGTTACATTCACTCCGCTACTACCGCTGAAGATACCATCCTTTACTCCATTCCGTGGGAACCATTTGAAAAAATCCTGCCATTCTATCCCGATGTTGCACGTTTCCTGAAAGCAAACATCAGCCTCCGCAGTGATTTGGACCTGCCCACAATCGCTGGAGTCACGGGATTCTCGCACACAGATCCTCTTTCCGATACCCTCGTTGACCGAATCGAAGAAATCACTCAACTCAGTGAATATGCTCGTGACCGGCTCGTCCACTGTGGACCTCACGAGACGATGCAGGAAGTCGCGTTCAAGATGTTGAACACAAAATCTGAGGCAATTGTAGTCGTCAACCGCGACCATTACCCACTCGGGATTGTGACCAAAACTGACATGGCTCGCGCCATTCAGTCCGGTCGCTCACCTGCACAAGCAACAGCAGAAGATTTTATGAGTTCTCCAGTCATTACGGTGAAAGATAATCCCACTCTGGGAAATTGTCTGCGCATCATGATGAAGAGTGGTTATCAACACATCTGCCTCACCGAAAACGGTACTGACCAATCTCCCACTTCGGGTCTCATCTCCGAAAGAGATCTGATGCTTTACTACGGCAACAATCCAATGGTCATCATCCGACAAATTGGCGAAATCAATCGATTCGAAGAACTCAGTCACATGAGACATCGTGCGGACATGCTGATTCTTCACGAACTTCGAAGCGCCGAAGGTATCGAGTGGTTTTCCGATGTCGTTCACGACCTTAATCGCGCCTTCGTCAAGAAGGTCATTCGCTTGTCCATGGATTCGCTCCGTGAAGAGGGTGTGTATATGCCTCAGGCTAGCTTTTGTCTTATTTTTGCTGGAGCCGGAGGCCGCCGGGAATTGTTCACAAGGCACGCAATGGACCGAGGAGTGATGTGGTTAGCCGATCACGAAAAGGACCATGCCTACTGTGAGGAGTATTTCAGCAAGTTATCCGAACTGATTCACGAAGGTCTGTTGAAATGTGGTTGGACCAAAAATCTCGAAGGGTTTACCGAAAGTAACCCCAAGTGGTGCAACCCCATCTCCGCATGGAAATCCTATTTTGAAGAATGGATAACAGAAGGAAAGGGAGTCGAACTCTTCGAGAATCTCCGTTGGTTCGACATGTTACCTGCTGACGGATATGAGAAACTCGCCGAAGAGACGCGAGGGCATATCCAACAGCTCATTAAAGACAACCCGTCTTTTGTGAAAAGACTTGCTCAAACCGTATTAGAAAATGCTCCAACCTCGGAAGATTTTGAAAAGTTCTCACCCAAAGGTCCAAAGCAGTATACCCACTTCTTCGATCTTTACGGAAAGGTCTGCATGCCATTGGTCAACATGGCACGTCTCCTCACTTTTGCACACAATCTGCCTTTCAGAAACACCACTTACGAAAGATTCAAGGCTCTTGCGGAAGCGGATCCAAAAAACCGACATATCTACGACGAAGCAGCGGAAGGCTTTAGGATTTCACTTTTTATCGTGTCACGCTCCGGTCTGAGAGATCAAAACCCAGGAAACTTGGTTCATCCTAAGGAGCTTAGCAGTCTTGAAGTGCAATTGGCCAAATCCACATTCCGTAACGTGCTCTCGCTGCAAAACTTCATCGAAAGCCAATACTGCTGATCATGGATTTTGAGCCCTATCGTTCCACCCGTTGGGTGGTGTTTGACACGGAAACTACCGGCACCATGCCAACCCGTGATCGGATCGTATCGATCGGAGCCATGGCAATTGAAGATATGGAAATCAATCCTAACGACGCTTTTGAGTGCTTGGTTCGGGTTCCGTTCAATTCTTCTTCCGTCGTTATTCATGGGATCACCAAAGACGAAACTCAACGCGAAGGCATCGAAGAGGCTGAGGCGATTGAGCAATTCAACGACTACCTTGGCGACGCTTATCTTGTCGGGCATCACGTTGCTTTTGATATAATCGTCGTCAATCACGCTCTTCGTCGAACTGGGTTACCGATTCTCGAAAATCCTGCGATTGATGTCATGAAACTTGTTATGCGCCTTGAAGAGCAAAAGCTAGTGCAGCCAAGAGAGAATCCCAACGATTTCAGTCTTGATGGCCTGCTTGATCACTTTGACATACCCAAAGCTGGTCGACACACAGCGATGGGGGATTCGTTTGCAACAGGTATGCTGTGGATGCAACTTCTACGTTTTTGCAAGAAGGCAGAAACCGATATTCTTGAGAGTGTGATGGAAACCGACATCGGTCTCGGAGAGTAGTTAGTTCTCAATTCTCCACCGTCCATCCTCTTCACTCAGCTCAATCTCGCCATCAGAAGTTTGAATGGTGAGCTCGAATTCTCCGTTTTGTTCGCCACTGCGGATGCTCATGAGATTGTCGTCGAAAACATCGGCACCGATCCACCAGATGTTTTGGTGAGGACCTAATGTTTTCTGAACAAGACGAGTGGAGTAAGCAGGCTCCCTTTCATTGTATGCGCGACTATACCAACCTCGGATTTCAGGCTCCATTTGGCCTTTCACGACGGACCACTTACCAGCCGCTCCTGAAATCAATTGAACATGAGCGGAGTCACCGCTACCCCAGGTTGCCAACAGTCCCTCTCCTTGCTCCTCAACTTCACAGCCTGGATGTAGGTTCCAATGAGTCTGATACTCGTGTGCACCGAAGCTGACAAATCGATCGATCACCAACCAGCCCTCGTCGCGAATGTAAATTACGGTCCGCTTGTGCCTGACCCCATCTTTTGCTGCAGTCCCTGAAAAATTCACTTCGCCCTCAAACAAATCTATTGATTGAGTCAGGAGTCGTTGAAGATTCATCGGACGATCAATCACGTTGGGAGGACGTTTGGAATCCTGCCCATCAACCTGCACGATGTTGTGGCCTGGTCCATGACGAAAATAGTGACGAAAAGGTCCGGGCTTGTAGAAGTAGCGACCGCTGTCCACCAAAACATCCTGTTCACCAAAAGACACACTCAAATGCAATCTGTCGTAATGCTGGTGAGCACTCCCGTGTGGACCTATGTCAAAAAACGCCCACACTGCCTGAGCATCCCAGCCACTTCTCATGATCGCGTGACCCGCCCAGGGATAATAACGGCTTGGTGATCCTTCAGGTTCATCTCCTTCTTCGCCTCTGCTCGCGATAAAAGCCCAATCTTCTCTTTCAAAAAACTCAATCGCATCACCTAACAACTTGTGATTATGCTCAAGCGAGGAATCGGAGTTCAAAGGACCAAACCCTGAGGGCCTGGAAACACAGGCGAAGTAGTCCCACACTTTTTCAATACGTTCACGAGTCTCGGGGCGAATTCGATCCCGTGCCTTCCAGGTCAACACCTGGAGCATGCGGAGGTAGTTTTCAGCAACTACTTTTTGATAGTGATTCGCCAACTCTTTGTAAGAACCATCTGGATAGGTTTGTTTAAACAGTTCCTCCTCGATGACCGATACAGATTGGTTCAACCATTTTTCCGAATCCTTAAACTCAGACCAGATCAATGCGCAGATAGCTACCGCCATTTTTTCGGTGACTTTGTGGTTTCCACCCCAAAAAGAATAATGCTCAAGGAGATACTCCGCATGTTGCGGAATACTAGTGAGCATGAGAAAAAGAGCCTCGTCCGACAGGATCTGGTCTTTCCGAACGTTCACGAAAACCGGCAACCAAGCATCCACCAAACGTCGAGCGGCTTCCAGAGCTCTCCAGGCAGTCGAAAAACTAAGCCGATTCGGTGGCGGATGGCTTGAAATCCAATCGATGAGATGATCGCTAATGGTTTTCAGATAAACTGAGTCTTCTGTTTCCCGATAAGCAGTCAGCAAATAGTTAAAATGGTGATGACGATTCATCATCCAAGCCCATTCTTTATCTTGCTTTGGGCCCAAATGATCCCAATCCAAGCTACCGTCTTCCTTGCGCGGTTGTTGGAACGTCTCACTTTGAATCGTGAATACATCTTCAGTCGCATCCTCTGCGAGTTGGAGGAAATCTTCACGAGCTGGAGGAAGTTCGGGAGAAAGCTCAGGTGGTATGTATTTTCCTCTATAATAGATCAACAAAAGCTCCAAGGCACCTTCACGATCACCACTTGCTTCAGCTTTTTTGACAAGAGATAAAACCGGAGCATTCAGGTCGAGCTGCGCAAACAAATTTTCCACCAGCTCCGGATATTTCTCCGTCAAAGAAACCTCTGAACCCTTCGATGTTGAGTCCGTTGCACTCGAAAATTGGAGGGCTGCAAAGAAAAGAATAAAGATGACTCGAACTACCATTTCGAGATCTGACGACCCAACATTCGACTTAGAGCATAAACCACCACACCCCCCAGGATCCAAAGCGATGGGCGAAGGCATTGGGTAAGTAAAAAGAATCCGAGATAATTGGGATTAAAGTCCCACGCAGATTCGACAATGTTCGCAACCAGATGGATAAACCCAGCTGCAGAGAAACCGACGCCCAAAACGCGGCAGATGATTACAGAAAACTCTTCTCTAGACATGATTTCAGGTGAATCTACGAAGGCTCATTGCCATCGGCAGACCATCCCTGAAGTATGCGTAAATAGTTCGCACGTTCAATAATTTCTGGATCAGGTTGTAAGAGTTTACTCAGGCTTCCTCGGACTTCGGAAAGATCACTGTAGCCATTTTCCTCAGCGAGTTGAGTGAACTCGTCGATCATCGTGGACAACGAGTCAATGCCTTCTCTCATGAGATGCGTCACACACTGAACCACGGCAGCCCCACAAAGAACTGACTTCAGCGCGCCTTCTCCGGAGTGTACACCACCGGTTACGGCAAGATCCATTTTGAGTTGCGGGTAAAGAATCGAGACCCATCTCAGACGCTCAAGCAAATCGTTGGGCTGAGACCAAAGCACCTTGGGAGTGAGCTTTTGTTTCTTAAAATCAAAATCCGCAGAGAACACACGATTGAACACTACAAGGCCATTGGCACCCGCATACTCGATTCTCTGGGCAAAGTTACAGATGGATGTGTGGCGCGAAGAAATCTTTACAGACAAGGGAATCGAAACCGAATTCCGTGTGACATCCACGATCTCCACCAAGCGCTTCTCCACATAATGCGAACTGTCATCGTCGTGCGTTGGAAGCGTATAAAGATTTAACTCCAGGGCATCCGCTCCCGCTTCTTCGATGAGCCGAGCATATTCGATCCAAACCCCTTCACTGATGCCATTCAGTGAAGCGATGACTGGAATCTCTGTTTGAGATTTCACATCCTGAATCAGTTTCAGGTAGGATTCTGATGTGTTTGGAAACTCTTCGGCAGCTGGTAACACTCCCTCTCCTCCTGCAAGAATTTTTCCGTAACGTTCATCTTCAAAGTCTGGAATCTGAGTTTCATGGATGATTTGCTCTTCAAACAGAGAGTGGAGCACCAGGGCAGCAGCACCTGCATCTTCCAATTTTTTAACCCTGTCCAACGTGTTTGCCAGAGGAGAAGAACCCACAACAAACGGGTTCTTGAGGGTCATGCCAAGAAATTGAGTCTTGAGATCCATTAGGATGTAAAATGTGAATTGCCAGTCAGTATTGAGATAGTCGTGGGGTCCACCGACACCGAACCTTATGTTCGACGTCAGGCATTTCAAGTGATGTCGGATTTAACCTGAAAGATCGTTCAGGGTATGGGGCGACACCACTTGAGTTCCACAACTTAAGCGTGGAAAATGAAGCGATAGAGCTTGAAATGCAAGTTTTAGAGTTAAAAGTAGTTCCCTTATTTTTTGGTATTTGAAAAATTAATAACATGCCCGAATCAAAAAAAAGTTCGGGGCTGGTAGAGTCGGCGGAACATCATCGCACCGCATCCATCACCACGCTTGGGTGCCGGCTTAACCAATCCGAGAGCTTGCTCATCAAAGATCGTCTTATTAAAAATGGATACACCATCCTGCCCGATGGCGAGACCGCGGATCTTTGTATTCTCAACACCTGTACTGTCACAGATCGAGCGGACTCGAAGTGCCGGGCTGCGATTCGCGGCCATATTCGGAAAAATCCGAAGAGCGTCATCGTCGTCGCAGGTTGCTATTCTCAGATGGGATACAAACAGGTGGCTGAAATCCCTGGAGTAGACCTGATCATCGGTAACCAGCAAAAACTGGAACTGAGTAAATACGTCGACGGTAAAAAGAACGAACGACCTCTCATTGTTCGCGACAAAATAGACAAAACCGACTTTTCGATCGATTTCGTGGGAGACACTCCCTATCCGAAACGAGCAAATCTTAAAATCCAGGACGGGTGCGATTTTTTTTGTTCCTTCTGTATCATTCCACACGCCAGAGGTCGTGCTCGATGCAGAGATTGGGACAACATGCTCTCCGAAGCCCGCAGTCTGGCAGATAGGGGAGTCAAGGAAATCATCCTTACCGGAGTTAATATTGGAACCTACACCTACGAAGGTCGTGGAATAGTGGAGGTAGTGGACGCACTTTCTGCAATCGAAGGAATTCAGCGAATTCGAATCTCAAGTATCGAACCCACCACGATCCCGACAGAGTTGTTTGATCGCATGAATGACAAATCCCATGCACTCCTGCCATTTTTGCATATTCCGCTCCAGTCAGCTTCAGACCGAATCCTGAAAGAGATGTACCGCAAATATTCCGTGCAAGAGTATTTTGATTTCCTTCAGCTGGCCCACGAATCGGTGCCCCAAGCATACCTGGGAAGTGACATCATGGTAGGGTTCCCTGGGGAAAGCGTGGAGGACTTTGACCTGACATGTAGTCGTTTTCTGGAGTCTCCACTCCACTTCGCCCACGTTTTTACCTACTCCGAGCGTAAAGGAACCCCTGCTAAACGTTCTACGGAGCATATCGACATGCCGGAACGCAATCGCCGAAGCCTCCACCTGCGCAGACTCAGCGAAAAGAAAAAGTATGATTTCTACGCCGATCATCTCGGACGAGAATTGGATGTACTCTTTGAAGACCCCAAACCTTCAGTCTGGACGGGGTTGACAGATGATTACGTGCGAGTGTGTGTGCCCAAGGAGTCTGTTCCTCACGACCTTACCAATCGTCTGGCCAAAATCAGACTGAATTCCATCGCTGCAGATTTTGTCGAAGGTGAGTTTATCGAGTTGATGGATAATCGATAATCTACATCCTTTGGTCATGGAACTCTCCATCATATCGACCACTCTACTGCTTCTCGTTTTGCTCGACCCGATCGGGAATATTCCCATCTACATTGCCACAGTGGAGAGACTGCCACCTGCCAAACGGATCCGGGTAATCGCCAGAGAATGTCTTATCGCCTACGCGATCCTCATTCTGTTTGTATTTGGCGGAAATCCGTTGATGAGTTGGATGCACCTTACCGACGAAGCAATGGGGATTGCCGGCGGAATCATCCTATTCATCATCGCTCTGCGACTGATTTTTAGAAGACCTGAAGGCGTCTTCGGTGACACAATCGACGGAGAACCTTTTGTTTTTCCACTCGCCGTGCCCCTATTCGCTGGACCCTCTGCAATCGCTTTTGTGCTCTTGATGACTTCAAAAACCCCCGAACGAACGCTGGAGCTTCTTCTGGCGGTAACAATCGCAAGTGGTGTTTCGTCAATAATCCTGATCCTGGGCACCAAAATCTCCCGTATCATCGGTAAGCGAGGTCTCCGTGCGCTGGAGACGTTACTCGGACTCCTTCTAACTGCAGTTGCCACTCAGATGCTCCTGGATGGTATTAAACAATACCTCTCCCAGATTGGTTCTTGAGTGGCGTTACCTAGGCTCTGTTGACGAGGGCAAATTTCTGGAAAACCCCTTCGAGTTCGTAACGAAATCCGTGGCGAACTCTCCAATTCTCCATCACTTGCTTCTCGTTACGTCGATTGGCATCGTCCAGGAGAATCGTACAGTTATCCGAAAGATAATCATTCATTTCCGGGATCAAGCCATAACGACTGCCCTTGATGTTGCCCGGAGGGCCATCGCAAACCACCAATTCGATATTCTGTGGGAGCGCATTTTTCTCAAAGTGGTACCAATCGTATTCGCCGAAATCTTTGAGAGGTGCGTCGATGATTTTGACGTGGTCAAAACCGAATGAATCCATCACCTCGCGCATGCGAATTTGCCACACCGAATGGTGCTCCAGCGAGTAGATTGAAATACCGCGGCCTCTTGCAAGAATGCCCATAAGGATGGTAGTCAATCCACTTCCACATTCGAGAATGGGGCCTTTCGTTTCATGGACTGCCACCGCGATTTTTTTGAGATAGCTGAGGCTTGCCATAAAACCAATGTTGCCCCACGCAAAATGAAGGGTCAGCAAATCGGCTTTGCTCGGCAATTGGGACGGATACCTCTTGGCGATGCGATTGACCGTGCGACGCAGGAGTGCATCCCGCATTTTGGATGATAGATCCATTGCTTGAAATTTTGTCTCTCCTTAAAATCAGAATCCTCTGTTCTGAACAAGATGCGGACGTTAGCTCCTTGTCCATTAGCATACAAGCTCAAATTCCCTGATATTTTGCGCTCCAGGATTAGGTTTTTCTAATGATTTACCGATTCCTGCCGAATTTTGTGGTCAAGCGAATTTGAATTGGATCAATTCACATTCCCTTTACATTTACAAATCAACCAGATGACACCCGATCCCACGATTGAACTAAACAGGAATTATCGCATTGACGATAATCTGGCTCAGATGCATAAACAAATGAATTCCCAGACGGGAAATACCTTTATTTGAAGTCGATAGAAATCCCATGAAACGGGTTAGCATGAGAGCACTTTTATTTTCTGTTTTCGCAGTCCTCACATTTTCTAACGCCCACGCTGCAGGTGGGGTTTCGCCCTACGCCTACGAATTATTTCGAATTCCGGGAATTGGAGAAGGAATACCCGTCACCAATTCGATGCTGATGCTTTGGGTGATCACCTTATTCGTGATCGTGGTGGTTCGACTTGCCGTCAGAAAAAGAGCAATGGTTCCCGGTCACGGACAAGCGGTCATGGAGATGGTGGTGGAGTCCGTTGAAGGCCTAATCGAACCAATCGTCGGGAAAAAACTGGTTCGCCCGACGTTCTGGCTACTGGCTGGTTATTTCTTCATTATTCTCGTTCACAATTGGAGTGCACTTCTCCCATTGGTTAGCACGATAGGAACGTACGACGATCACGGACACTTCATTTACTGGTTCCGTCCGGCAAACGCAGATTTAAACACTACTCTTGCCCTGGCTATCATCGCACAGGTTGCATGGTTCTACTACGTAATAAAGTACGCAGGATTCAAAACATTGGTTTTGGATTTGTTTG
Source organism: Opitutales bacterium (assembly GCA_022361075.1). Taxonomy (GTDB): domain Bacteria; phylum Verrucomicrobiota; class Verrucomicrobiia; order Opitutales; family JAFGAQ01; genus JAKSBQ01. The sequence continues at coordinate 17,196 of JAKSBQ010000396.1, forward strand.
GGAACAAGGCGGACAAAAAAGAAGTAGGTAAACTGATGTGGATCTGCCTATTCCCCATGTTCTGGGTTGTTGGATTGATCGAAGTTGTATCGATCGCTTTCCGCACGGTCTCACTTTCATTTCGTCTTTTCGGAAACGTTTTCGGAGGCGAAAATCTAATCGTAAACATGATGGGTATCTTCAAGTGGGTGTTACCTGTTCCGTTCTATATTTTGGAAATCCTTATCGGACTGATTCAGGCACTCGTCTTTACTCTGCTCGTAGCGGTATATATTGGCCTAATCTGCAACCATGAATCTGAGGAAGGTCATCATTAGTTGGTCTCAACTTTCGGACAGGTAAGCGTGCCCGAAGAGGTAGCGTGAACTGTCGAAAACAAAACATAAATCACTATAAAAATGGAAATCGTATCAAATCTACACACACTTGCTGCAATTACGGGTGACATCGGAGCCGGTCTGACAGCCTCTATTGGTTGTTTTGCTGCGGCCATTAGCGTAGGTCTTATCGGATCCAAGGCGGTTGAGTCTGTAGGGCGTAACCCCGGAGCATCCGGTAAAGTCCTGGTTCAAAGCATCATCGGTATGGCACTCGCTGAGGCGGTTGCTTTTTACGCATTGTTCCTATATCAGGGATAGTTTTTGCATCTGAGGGGCGGTGTCTAACAAACATCGCCCCTATCCAATTCCGACACACAACACAGCAATCTAATATTCAATGACAGACCTTCTAAAAATTGCTTCCGAAGTTGCGACTCACGCAGTAGAGTCAGGTGCTCATGCCGCTGCGGCCAGTAACCCGGTCGAAGCACTGGCGACAGGATTTCATGTTGAGGTAGAAAAGCTGATCTCTCAGATCGTCAGCATTCTTATCATTTTCGGTGCATTCCGTTTGTTAGCGTGGAAGCCGATTCTACAGATTCTCGATGAGCGCCGAAGGAAAATTTCTGACGGACTTCAGTATGCTGAGGAAATGAAGTCCAAACTCGCTGAGTCGGAACGTAAGCAAGCGGAACTACTTAAGGAAGCTGCTCTCGAAGCAAAGCGCATTCAAACTGAAGCACAGAATTCAGCACGCGCACTTGCTGAAAAATCTCAAGCAGATGCTCAGCGTAAAGCGGAAGAACTTGTTACTTCGACCCGTGAGTCTCTGGAACTCGAACGCAAACAAATGCTAGCTGAACTGAAAGAACACGCAGCAAAACTTGTGGCAACCACTACCGCCAAGGTTCTCCAACGTGAACTGAACGATTCGGAAAAAAGCCGCTTTACAGAGAGTGCAGTAAGCGAATTGCAAAAATAGGAATCTTTCAATTCATGAACGTGGGAAATCGAAAACTCAAAGGCTTTGTCGATCGTCTTCTGGAACTGTCAAAGACTGACGGAGTCGTGGATGTGGAAAAAGTAGAGGCAGTTCTCAAAACTCTTGTGGACTCAAAAATGAAGTCGTTAAAAACCGTTCTTCAGCTTTATAGATTTTCAGTGAAAAAAGAGATCCTTTCCGGAACCGCAAAAATTTCTCACAGCGGAACCATTACTGAAATTCAGAAGGACGAACTCAAAGCCACTCTTGAATCACGAAGCGGACGCCCTCTTACCCTGGAGTTTAGAGAAGATCCCGATCTGATCGCAGGTGTCAAAATTGCGGTTGGTGATTACGTTTACGATCATTCTGTCCGAGGAGCACTCCAAAACCTTTCCCAAATTTAACTTTTTAAATCATCTAATTTTTTTACCCGATGAGTAGCATTATTGAACAAATCGAAAAAGAAATCCAAAACCTGGAGACAGGCTCCCAACAGTCCAACGTAGGGAAGATTGTAGCAATCGCTGACGGTGTCGCCCGCATCGAGGGACTATCGGATGTCATGTTTAATGAGATGATTGAATTCCCCGGCGGCTTAATCGGGCAAGCACTCAATCTTGAAGAAAACGAAGTCGGGTGTGTGATCTTCGGTGACATCAGTAAACTAAAAGAAGGAGATGAGGTAAAATCCACCGGCAAGCTCTTCTCAGTACCAGCAGGGATGGAATTGCTAGGTCGCGTGGTGGACGCACTAGGCAACCCAGTTGACGGCAAAGGTCCCATCGAGGCCAAAGAGTTTTATCCGGTCGAGAAGATTGCTCCGGGAATCATCCCCAGAAAATCTGTCGATCAACCCGTTCAAACCGGAATCCTTCCGATCGACTCCATGATTCCAATCGGTCGAGGACAACGCGAGCTGATCATCGGGGACCGTGCGACTGGTAAAACTACCATCGCAATCGACACCATGATCAACCAGGCCCGCATGAATGAAAAAGGCTTGGCGAGTGGCGATGAAAACTTCCGTCCTCTCTACAGCATCTACGTAGCGGTTGGTCAGAAGAACGCCAACGTGGCTCGTCTCATCCGCACACTTGAAGACGCGGACGCGCTGAAATACACGATCATCATCACTGCACCTGCTGCGGACAATCCCGCCAATCAATACATCGCACCTTTCGCGGGTGCTGCAATGGGCGAATGGTTCATGTCCAACGGTAAAGATGCACTGATCGTTTACGATGACCTTTCCAAACAGGCGGTTGCCTACCGTCAGATGTCTTTGATTCTGAAACGCCCATCTGGTCGTGAAGCGTATCCTGGAGACGTGTTTTATCTGCACTCACGCTTGCTCGAACGTTCGGCGCGTCTAAACGAAGACAACGGAGGTGGTTCTTTGACTGCGCTTCCGATCATCGAAACTCAAGCGGGCGACATCTCAGCATACATCCCGACAAACGTGATTTCGATCACCGATGGCCAGATCTTCCTTGAGACTGACTTGTTCAATCAGGGCATTCGTCCTGCGATTTCAGTGGGTCTTTCAGTTTCCCGTGTAGGATCTTCGGCTCAAACCAAAGCTCTGAAAAAAGCTACTGGTAAACTTAAGCTAGAACTCGCGCAGTTCCGCGAACTCGCAGCATTTGCCCAGTTCGGCTCAGATCTCGATGCAAAAACAAAAGCACAACTTGATCGCGGTAGCCGCATCGTTGAGCTTTTCAAGCAACCTGCGCTCGACCCGATCTCCATGGAGGTTCAAACCGGTATTCTATGGGCCGTGCAGAATGACTACTTCGACGATGTGAACGTAGATCGCATGCTCGAAGCAAAAACCAGTCTTCAGGAACACTTCGCGGGTTCAGGTTCAGCAGTAATGGAAAAAATTGCTTCGGTGAAAGAATTGACTGACGAAATCGTGGGCGACCTCAAGACAACCGTCGAAACCTGGAAGAAAACCTGGGTTAACTAACACTTTTCCCAACTGAGGTAACATGTCTAAAATTGCACACATCAAGCGGCGGATTAAGTCGGTTAAAAACACCCGGCAGATCACGCGTGCGATGCAGTTGGTAGCCGCTTCCAAAATGAAGCGTGCGCAAGACCGAGCTCTCGCCAGCCGGGACTACTCCCTTTTGTTGGCCCGCATGCTGCATGTGGCGATCTCACACACAAGCGAGATCAATCATCCACTCATGACCGAAAGATCGGTGAAGAAAAGAGGTATTCTGCTAATCTCCTCTGACAAAGGCCTTTGTGGAGCGATGAATGCCAATCTTTTTCGCAGTGTTGCGGAGATCGAGGGAGAGGCAGATTTCGTTTCGGTCGGCCGAAAAGGGAAACAATTTCTAAGCCGGGCCGACAAGAACCTCGTGGCAGACTTTACAGTATCCGACAAAGTGGGCTACGGCGAGGTTCGTCCAGTGATTGAATTTTTGATCAAATCCTACATGGATGGCGAAATCGATACGGTTGAAGTGCTTTTTCCACGTTTCGTGAACACGATGGTTCAGGAACCCGTCACGGTTCGCATTCTTCCTTTACTAAACCTTGAGGAGGAAATTGATAAGCTTAAGGTAAAGGGAGAAGAAAATACCCTCGATGAAACCGAAGATGATCGTGAGATCAAATACGAGCCTGACGTTGAGACGATTCTTCGCGACCTACCCGAACTCTTTATCAAACAAGAGGTTTATCAGTTTTTCCTCAGTGCGAAGGCTTCCGAGCACAGTGCACGAATGGTTGCGATGAAGAGCGCGACTGATAACGCGAGTTCACTAGTCGATGATCTCACCCTTAAATTTAATAAAGCCAGACAGGCCGCAATTACGCAGGAAATTCTCGAAATCGCAGCGGCAACAGCATCCAACAAGTAAAATAATCCAACCGAAAATCTTTAAAAAAGTTCAAACATGGCAACTAAAGGAAAAATTGTTCAAGTAGTCGGAGCGGTGGTAGACGTTCAGTTCAATGAAGGTGAACTGCCAGAGATCAACGAAGCTCTCGAAATCACCGTCGATGGTGATGGAAGTGGCCGCACGTTAGTTCTGGAGGTGCAACAACACTTGGGTGAAGGACAAGTGCGAGCCGTTGCTATGTCCACCAGTGAGGGATTGCTCAGAGGACAAGAAGTAACCGCGACAGGGGATTCGATTTCAGTTCCGGTAGGAGAAGCGGTTCTTGGTCGTATTTTTAACGTCACGGGTGACGCAATCGACGAGCGTGGTCCCGTAGGAAACGAAACGCGTTGGCCAATTCACCGCAATCCTCCCGAACTCATCGATCAATCCACATCGACCGAGATTCTCGAAACTGGGATTAAGGTAATCGACCTCATCTGCCCGTTCCTCAAAGGAGGTAAAGCTGGAGCATTCGGTGGTGCGGGTGTGGGTAAGACCGTTTTGATTCTCGAGTTCATCAACAACATCGCTAAGGAGCACGGTGGATTATCTGTATTCGCGGGTGTGGGTGAACGCTCTCGTGAGGGTAATGACCTTTATCACGAAATGTCCGATGCTGGCGTCATCGATCAGGAAAATCTGGCAAACTCCAAAGTTGCACTATGCTTCGGGCAAATGAATGAACCTCCGGGGGCTCGTATGCGTGTGGCGCTTTCAGGCCTCACCATGGCGGAATACTTCCGTGATGAGCGCGGTCAGGACGTTCTGCTCTTCATCGATAACATTTTCCGTTTCTCACAAGCAGGATCCGAGGTTTCTGCACTTCTCGGTCGCTCACCTTCAGCCGTGGGTTATCAGCCTACACTCAGCCAGGAAATGGGTTTCCTTCAAGAGCGTATCACTTCCACCAAGAAGGGATCGATCACCTCGATCCAGGCGGTTTACGTTCCTGCGGACGACTTGACTGACCCTGCTCCTGCGAACACGTTTGCTCACCTTGACTCCACTATCGTTCTTGAGCGTTCCATCGCCGACCTTGGTATTTACCCAGCGGTAGATCCTCTTGTTTCGACTTCAAAGGCCCTGGACCCAACAATCGTCGGTGAAGAGCACTTCGAAGTTGCCCGTGGAGTTCAGCAGGTTCTTCAGCGCTACAAAGACCTACAGGACATCATTGCGATCCTTGGTATCGATGAGCTTTCACCTGAAGACAAACAAGCCGTATACCGAGCACGTAAGATCCAGCGATTCCTTTCACAGCCCGTTCACGTAGCGGAAGTTTTCAGTGGTATTCCTGGTGTTTACGTTCCCGTTAAGGACACAATCAAAGGGTTTAAGATGATTCTCAGCGGTGAGCTTGATCACATCAGTGAAAACGACTTCTATATGAAGGGTACCATCGACTCTGTCCTCGAAGCAGAGAAGTAATGTTGATCCGATCTAATTAGGAAACCGCAACATGTTTGTTGAAATCGTAACACCCGAAGGCACTTTGATCTCAAAAGAGGTCGACGGTGTGGTTTTGCCGACAATCGAGGGCGAGACTGGTGTGCTTCCGGGGCACATTCCTCTGATCACCAAAATTCAGAGGGGTGAACTTAAGCTTCAGGAAGGCACAAATGTAGACTTGATAGCAGTCGATACCGGTTACGCTGAAGTAATCGGTGATCGTGTGGCCATTTTGACCGAAGGAGCCGTTGACATCGAAGACGTGGATCTCGGATCGATTCAAGCTGCTCAGCAACGAGCAACTGAAGCGCTAGAGGAGGCCAAAACAAGCGACCTGGACCCTGCAGAAATCGAACAACTCGAAACACGCCTGCAGTTCCTTATGACTCAGAAGCTGATCAAGGAAACCAGTCGTTAGGTTCCCACCGTTCGCAGACTTTGGGTAGAGTTTTTCTAAATTACACTGAGAAGGCTGTGAGGGTCTTCGAGCATATTCACATTAAAATGAAAATGTTCCTCGAAATCTTCGATGCGGCCATCTCCGTTAGCTGAAAAACGAATTCCGAATGGACTTCCCGGTTTTTGTGGTTCGATTACGGGATTGTACGGATCACGATCCATGTAATACTCGATAGGTGTGTAGACGCGATCGCTGTAATCTGATGTTGGTGGATCGAAAAAAACGGGATAGTTCAATTCTGCAGCGATCTTCTCAACCTCTCCCCATCGGTGATTTTCCAGAAAATGATTTTCTCGGAACTCATCCGTTATGTGCGGGAGTTTGTAAGGGTAGCGCAATTCGTGCTCTGAAGCTCCAAAGCGTTCACTGCACATTTTTACGATTTCAGGTATTTCATCAAAATTGCTCTTAAACACCATCGTAATGAATCTGATATTTGGGGAACGGGGGTTCTTCGAGCAGGCGTCGTAGAGCTTTTCAAGATTCGCGAACAATACATCGAGTTTGCTTCCCTTTCTCAGGATCGGATACAGTTCGGGATTCACGCTATCCACCGAAATGTTGATATGTTGAATGTTGGTGTCTGCAAGTCGGTGAAAATACTCGTCTTTCTGTTTGCGAGCGAAATTGCTTGTAAAAAAAACTTTTTTTCGGAACTCCTCGGGTACCAATTCCAAAAAATCCAAAAACTGCGGGTGCATCGATGGTTCGTGCAAACATGACAACCAAAACTCCCCCCTGGGCACGTGCGGAATCAGTTTCAATATTTTACGAAAGACTCCTTCATTCATTCGATGAGTTGTCTTTGTGTTGGCGTAATCATAAAGGCAAAACGGGCAACGCAAATTGCAGTTATCCACAATGTCTATCGCCACATATTTGTACCGTGATCGTTCAATGGTCTTGGGTCCGCCATCCAGTGTGACTTCGGTTCCTTTTATCCTAACTTCGATCTCACTTTCCCCAGATCCGTAAATCGGGCCATTTTCATAATCGACGTAGAAAGCATATTTCCCATGTCCAACTCCATTTGTCTCCAAATCTGCACGATAGTGATGGGCAATTCCCTCACCCCGTACTTCACCATCAAGAAGAACCTCGACAGCCAATTTCTCATCTGGGAGAGCTGCATTTCGGGCCCAACCAGCCACACCATTGGAATCAGCGGTATCAAAATGACCTTGGATAGACATAAGTAACACAAATCAGAGAATCAAAAAGTGGTAATTTGTGTTAAATAAAATTATTCGATTAAGCAACGCCGTTGAGGAAAAAATAGCGTTCACAGGGATAGATGTCATTAAAGGAAATTCACTGGCGAAGCTGGAAGCCTGAAGTGGAAAGCCGACCCTCCTCCCGCCTTTCGTTCTGCCCAAATTTTGCCGCTGTGCATTTCAATAATCGTCTTGGCAATTGAAAGTCCAAGGCCTGTTGATGTTTCACCACCAGTTGGTTGAGCAGATAACTTCACAAATCTTCCAAATACCTTGGACAGATCATCGTCCGTCAGTCCTGGACCTTGATCAAAAATCGAAAATTGAGCCCACTCCTTACTTCCTTCGGAAATCGTTTTGACCTCCACATCAACACGAGTTCCGAAGGGAGAATACTTGATGGCATTACTCACCAGATTATCGATAACTTCATGGATTTTGATCGTGTCCGCCAAGATTCTAACTTCGTGTTGTTGATTGACGTGAATTTCAATCGATTTGTCCGAAGCTCGCAGTTGATTCAGCGCCACCACTTTTTGCGTGACTTTGACCAAGTCATTCGGAACCGGATTGATTTTAAGATTGCCGGAACTTAAGGCCTCCGAATTCAAAAGATCATTGATAATTTCAATCATATGTTCCGCTGAATGACGAATCTGACCAATCAGCTCAAAGTGATTCAGCTTATCGATTTTTTGGCTGCCATCAGGAATCGACATTTCAATGACTTGGGCGAGACCAATGATTCCACTCAAAGGATTTTTTAAATCATGAGCGGCGATCCCTAAAAACTCACTCTTCTTCTCGTTGAGACGTTTCAACTCCTTGTTGCTATGATGAAGGGTCTGATTGGTATGTCTCAACTCATGCGTGCGTTCCTCAACCGTGCTTTCCAGCATTTGATTGTGGTTACGCATATCCTCCTGCAGTCGCTGGTTTTCCAAAACGAAAACAGTCGCATCCACCATCACCGACAACAGGTGAGAGACTACTCGCTTTAATGACATCTGCTCAGGCTGGAAAAATCCGACAAACACACCGAGAGTCGATAATCGTGTGCTCATACCGTGCAAAACCACTCTTCTTGTGGGCAATCCATCCGGGCCATCGAGGAAGATCGCTTGGTTTTGCTGGAGGGCCCATGCAAACTGCCCGGATCGTATCTGAACCCTTATGAAATCTTCAAGGGCTTTTCTTGAACTTTCATCTGCGTCAAAATGGAGTTCAAAATCCATTTCATCGTTCACGAGGTAAAATGCAGTTTTTTCGAAAAATTCCGTACCTTCCAGAAACTCCTGAAGCTTTTTTAAAGCCTCCGAATTGCTCTTGCAGTCTTGAACACCTTTTTGAAACGCTTCGAGAGAACTAAAGATGGAGATCAGGTCACTCCGAATATTTGGGTGGCTGTCCGCAAGAGCGATTCCCTTTTGCAGCAAATGAGCCCGAAGATGGGGTTTGGCTGTAGTGTCTGAATCCATTTTAACGAACAAACAAAGTCACAACATCTGAGAACTGTTTTTGAGTCTCTTTGATCGTGTTCTTGAGAGCTGCGTTGGATAAATCTAAACGCTCCCAAGCCCTAGCATCAAAGGGGGGAACCAGTTTTTCACCACTGCTACCGATGCCGATGGCGTTAACCACAAAATTCGCCGTGTTTATCAGCGCTGCCTCAGAAAAATGCACCTCGGAGTACTTTGGACGGTGGTGGTATTTAACAGCCTCAACCAGTTTAATCGGAAAGTCCCACTTCTTCAGAAGCTCACCCCCGATGTCGCCATGATCAAATCCAATTACATTTTTTTCGATCTCGTACAAAGGCACCGCGTTGTTTTTCTCATAAGTTTCAAGAATCTCACGGGATTCCTGGGGTAGTTTTAAATAAATCACCAACCGTCCAATATCGTGAATCAATCCCGATACAAAAAACAACTCCGGTTCGGTCGCGCGGCGCTGAATAGATAGAATTTTTGCCGCAATGCCTGTCGCAATGCTGTGTTCCCAGAAAGTTTTCATGTTAACCGACGAAGCCGGAATATTTTCGAAATACTCCATCACGAGACTACCCGTGAGTAATTGCTTCATTTGCTCCAGTCCGATCAGGGAAAGTGCCTCGGCAACAGTCTCTACCCCTTTTGGAAAACCATAAAAGGAACTATTCGCGAGTCGGAGCAATCTCGCTGTTAAATCGGTATCTTTTTTTACGATCTCTCCAAGGTCCGTCATTGAAGCATCTCCCCGATCTAAGGCTGCTTCAAGTTCGTCGATCACCGCAGGTAGTGAACTCAGAACAGGGAGATTGCGGACCAGTTCGGATGCACTTATGTGGCTCATGGGTTCCCCTCCATTTCCCTTTCTTTTCTCAACTTCTCATGGACGGTCAACTCAGACACACAACGCATCGTTTCCTGCACGACGGGATGCTCGAGGTCACAACGAACAAACCTCGGACGAATCTTCTCGATTTCGATCGTAATCATTTTTTCGATTCGCTGTTCTTCCTCATCATCACCTTCCACGATGACGTCTGCTTCGGGAATTCCCCACGCCATGAGCATGTCGATGTGCTTTTCTTTAAGAACATGATTAACCCCAAAAAGGACTTGCCCTTGTTCGTTTTTGATCGGGGACTCCAGGACCATCCCCTCTTTCAGTGTGTCGGTAGATTTAATAGCCATTTCTTCATGAGGTTACACCCGAAGGAGTGTCTGAAGATAATCGACCAAGTTCCTCAACCCTGAAGAGATTTCGAACACTCTTGGTGATTGCATCCAAGCAACAAATTCCTTTTATATCATCTTTTGACGTGGGCCCTTAGCTCAGCGGTTAGTTCCGAGCTGAGGTCTTACCGAAGCGACAACCGATGAATCCAACGGATCCATCGCAACAGGGGACCCCTGCTCAGAGTCCACTGCGGTCGAAGAACCGAGCATTTGCAACAGATTTTCAGCGTGGGCCCTTAGCTCAGCGGTTAGAGCAGGGGACTCATAATCCCTTGGTCCGGGGTTCGAATCCCCGAGGGCCCACCATTTTCCTCATGTCATCTGTCTATATCGGGTCTCCAGCCAAAAATGGGGACTTTTTTATGTACTATCCGCACGAGGCGATCACACGCAAACGATAATTATTAAAGTTCCTAAAACCGTAAGCCCTACGTTGGATGAGTTTCATCTTCCGATGGAAGCCTTCGGTAATACCATTATTTTTGTTAAATCGCCACATACAAGCGATGGGTTCAGCCCATCGTTCGAGCGTGTTGGCTAGGCTTAGCATGCTCTGGAAAGCACTTTGTTTGAGTTCTCTGAGTAGTTCGATAAAACGTTTCGAGAGTCTGCGGACATTACGATGATTAGCCCCTTTGACCCGCATGAGCTTAAGCACTTTGAGTTGTTGCTCATAGATGGCTTTGAGAGCTGGGTATTTGCGGAGTAACTGATCGAGTCGTTCACGCTGATGCTCGGTTAGATTTTCAGGTTTCTTACGCAGAGCTGCCAGCATTCCCCGATCCCGTTCGATCTGTGGACATATCTGCTTAAACAGCTCCATGAAGTGATGTTGGACCACTCTGACTACGTGGAAACGGTCACTGACGATACGGGCATTAGGGAA
>JAKSBQ010000401.1 GCA_022361075.1 Opitutales bacterium
ATTCCGTTCACAAAGCAACCGGAATGGAGGGGGATCATGGAGGCGACAATTCCTCCCATGGTGGGGAAGCGGACTCGCATGGTGGCGGCCACGGAGGTGGGGACTCCCACGGTGGTGCCAAGGCAGACTCTCATGGAGGAGGTCACGGTGGTGGCGATGCTCACGGTGGAGGAGGTGATGCTCATGGTGGAGGTCATGGGGATACTTCAGGTGGCGGTGCCAGTGGAAATACCTATGAGTTTGACGGTATTCTGGCGAATCTCTCCGGTTCTTCGATGAATCGTTACGTGAGAGTGAGCTTTATCATTGAGGGTTCCGAGCCAGGTTTTGCGGGAATCATGGAGCAAAACCGTGTGAAGCTCATCGACGCGACCATTTCGGTGCTCTCTTCGCTCAATTCGTTTGATTTGCAAAGCGCAGGCGTGAAAAACCAGGTTCGCAGCAAGCTAATCGCGGCCTTTGATGCGGTTTTGAAGAAGCGAATGGTGGAAGGGCTTTATTTCTCGGAGTTTGTAGTGCAATAGAGGTGCTTCATTCCAGTCGAACCAGGATAATTTGACCAGAAAGGGATAACCGATGGGTGACGATGATGCAGATGATATTCTGAGTCAGGGAGGGATTGATGCCCTCTTGGCGCAGGCAGAGTCTGAAAGTGAGGAGGCGGTGTATTCGTGGGAAGGCCTGCGGATTGATGAAAAGCCCAATCTTTATGTAGAGGCTTACGACTTTCGGAACCCCATCTTCCTGACTGAGTATGAGTTGCGTCATGTGCGGATCAGTCATGAGGACTTCATTCGCTACCTGAGCGCCAGGTTGTCGATGTATCTCAAGATGGATGTGGACATCAAGATGTCCCAGTTAACCACGACGCCTTACGCTCAGTTTGTGGAAACCATTCCGAATCCGACCTACATCAACATGTTTCGGGTCGATCCTTTGGACGGCATTGGCATCATGGCGACCAATCCGCGCTTAGCGATGACAATTGTGGATCGCATGCTCGGAGGTAAGGGGCACTCGGTGAAGGACGAACGCTATCTCACCGAAATTGAGATGACGATGGTCGATGAGATCGTGCTTGCCGTATTGGGAGAGTGGTGTGCGCAGTGGGAGGATGCACCAGAGATGAATGCAATGCTCATTGGAAAGGAAACTAATGGACGTTTTCTACAGACCTCTCCTCACGATGCGATCATGTTAGTCCTTACGATGGAGGCAATGATGGGGGACTGTTCGGAAGCGATGCAGTTGGCAATACCTTATTACGCGATTGAGACTCTTATTAAAAGAATGGAGGCCAAGCATAAGCACAGTGCTCTGGCTGCGGCGAGTCACTCGAAGGAAGCCCGTTGGTTCGACAGTTTTAGCAAAATCGGAGTGAAAACGACTGCGGAGTGGACTCTGGAACAGGTCAGTGTGTCCGATGTAGTTTCACTCAAGATTGGAGATTTTATTGAGTTGCCTCCGGGCATCATCGAACGGACTGAAGTGAAAATGGAAGGACGTCATAAGTATATGGGTGAAATTGGTATTCAGAACAATCACGTCGCGGTGGAATTGAAGGAAAAGATTAACTAGAAAGGTTGAAAAATGGATATTTTTAATCAGGAAAACATCAACATGGTGATGGACGTGAAAGTCCAGCTGAGCGTGAAGCTTGGGTCATGCTTTTTGCCCATGAAAGAGTTGATGGAGCTTACTCCGGGAACGGTCCTCCAGCTCAAACAACAGGCATCGGATCCGGTAGGACTTTACGTGAACGAGAAGTTGGTGGCTTACGGTGAAGTGGTGGTCGTAGAGGACAATTTTGGTATTAAGGTAACTGAGATTGTGACTGAGGAAAAGACGGACGTGTAAAGACGTCTTTTTTTAAACCACAGAAATCACTGAGGAACACGGAATGATTTTTCCTCTCGCAGAGAACGCGAAGAAGCGCTGAGAATTGAGTCTTGGCGAAATTTAGCGAAACTTAGAGGCGAGTTAGAAAGATAAAGGAATATCAATGTTGGGAAGAAAGATAGTAGTGGGGTGTTTTTTTACGGTGTTTTTGCTTGTGGGGACTTTTTCGTGGTCGCAGGAGATCGAGGTGAATGAAACCGAATCCACCGAGGAAACTCAGTTGCTTCAACCCAAGCCTTTTGATGACGCGCTCTTTGAGAAAAGAGACACCGGTGACAGCCTGATGTGGGCAATTTTCCTTTTTGTGCTCATGGTAGCAGTGCTTGCCGGACTATGGATTTGGAGCAAGAAAAAGGGCCTCAGTATCGGTGGGGTGCAGGGCACTAGTCATCTTAATATTTGTGAGACCAAACCACTGGGAAACCGGCAGTTTCTGGTAGTCGTCCAATACGGCGAACAGAAGATGCTACTCGGTGTGGCTCCCGGGATGATCAATCACCTGTGTTATCTGGAAAGTGATGAGGGATCTGACATCGAAGAAGGTTGATGTTTGACCGCGAATTGCGCGAATTTGTTCGAATGGTGACGGATTAAAAAAAAAGAGACTGTCCGGAGACAGTCTCTAAAGTCATTAATAAATCTAAAGTCAGACTTATTATGGTACTTGAACTGCAGGACGAGCTGTGTGACCAAGGTTATAAAGTGCAGACCAACCGTGCATCCAAGTTTCTCCGATAGCAGCCGCAGGGTCAAATGCACCTTTGTAGCCTACCGCTTTGAAGAAAGGATCGCGTTCATCGATCACAGTAAGACCAGTCAAAACTTCAGGAGCCGCAGGGCGAGGGTCAAGAAGCTGTAGACGGTCACGGTTGATGTTGCCAATGAGTGGGTTAACGATTTCGTTACCACCAGCAGCAAGGATCGGAAGGACAACGTCACGCTGTGCAGCAAGGTCAACGTGTGCATCATCGTCATCGTCAACTGAAACTAGCTCAGCCCAAGTGGAACCGCCACCGAAGATACCTACGATGTTGTTTGCAAGCACAAGATCGCCACCAGTGATGCGGTTGAAAGAGTCTTCCTTGCCATCACGATCTTCGAACTGCCATGCAGCACCAGAGAAGTCAGTGAAAATTGAGTTGTACCAGCTGTTTGCACAATTGTCGCGCCAGATTGCAGCTTTTGTTCCTCCGTCGTCACTCGCGAAACCGTCACCGATAAGAGTCATGTTGTAGAACTTAGCGATACCAAAAGGAAGGTCTCCGTCAGAGTCCTTACCACCGTCCTGCTCAGAACCTTTGTCTCCGTTGTCCTTCTTAGAAGACTGAAGAAGAAGACCGAACTGAACGGAACCGTTCCATCCGTAGTCAGTGTCGAATCCGTCGTCACCAGGGAAAGCAACGATCACGTATTTCATATTTACAGTTCCACCGAACCACTCAACACCGTCGTCGAGGTTTGCGTAGATTTCCACGTGGTGGATGCAGGTTCCGCGTCCAACACCAGCGAGAGTCAAACCGTTGATTTCATTGTCAGCAGCGATTTTCGCACCACCGTGCAAGATGGAAAGGTAAGAGATAGATCCTGAGGAATCGTCCGGATCCGTTCCACCGAACTCAGAAAGGGCGTTTTCAGGAAGACCTTCAACGAAACGGTTACCAGAACCAGGCTGCAAGTTAGTTGGAGCGTTGCCAAGAACGATCAAACCACCCCAAAGACCTTTTGTTTCGCGGTCCATCACACCATAAGGAAGATCTCCAAGTGGTAGATCGAACTGTGAAGTCATTACGATTGGGTTAGTAGGAGTTCCGTTTGCATAAAGCTTTGCACCACGGCTAACTACGAGGGCACCAGGATTGAACTCACCAGCTGGTGAAGGCACTCCTCGAATCAAAGTACCAGGAAGGATCGTAAGCGATGCACCTGGCTCGATGTAGATGATTTGTGTAAGGATGTAGACGTTGTCTGCAGTCCATACGGTATCAGTAGTGATGTTTGCAGTTACGTTGACGTCAGCAGCTTGCGTAGAAGCGACTGCGATCAAGCTTAACAATGCAACACCTAGGCGTTTGATCTGTTTCATATTCGTTCTAGTAGGTTATAGTGAGATTTTTGAGTAAGTTTTTCAGGCTTACTGAAATTTGTAGGTAGCACTGAGTGAGAAGCTTCTTCCCGACTTGTAACTTGAGAAGATGTCCTGCTCTGCAGAGTCGTAGAATCGTTCCTTTGACGAGTCGGTTAGGTTCTTTGCAGAGAACTTGATGCTCCAGTAGTCTCCAAATCCTTGCTTGATGATGAGATCGAGTTTCTCACGAGCGGCATCGTAGACGTCTGGCGTCGCTCCCTGGCTGGCGTATACGAGTTTTTGATCGACATAATTGAAGTTCAGGCTGACTGAAGTCGCTGTTGTTGGGTTGTCGTAGCTCAACGAGAAGTTTGCAATGATGTCCGGCTGGCCAAACAGGTCGCGTGTGGTTGGAGTGTTGGGGGCCGCTGCGAGTAATTCTTCCCTCGGGTAGAGTTGTTGATCGATTCCATATTCGTCTTCAAACCCTTCGAGCAAGTCTCTGAACTCGGAGACGGTCTCTGCGTCTTCGAAGAAGGACACTTGTGAAATAAACTCGCGGTTGGAGTTGTCCACTTCGGATGTGGTGTAGGTGAAATTTGCGTTGATTGAGAAGTTGGCAAGTGCTTCGTGAATGAAGAAAAGATTCTTTCTGAACTCGAACTCCACGCCTTGAATTTCACCAGTGTCTACGTTATAAGGGCGTTGACGGAAGTTACCTGAAACCTCTTCGATCACCATTTCTATTGGGTTTTCGAGTTTTTTAGCAAAAATACCAACGGAGATTACTTCACCAGGATTAGGATACCATTCCCAGCGCAGGTCATAGTTTTCGATGTCCGTTAGCTGCAAGTTTTGATTACCGAGATATTCGTCACCACCGATAAATGGGAATGAACGGTAAGGCGCGATCTCGCGGAAAGTAGGGCGAGCCAGAGTTTGTGACCAAGAAGCTCGGATGCTTTGGGTGTCGTTGATTTTGTAAACCACCTGGGCGGAAGGGAGTGTCTTGTCTTCAATGACTTCCGCTGATGGCTCGAAGAAACGAGTATCCACATTGGATAGGCTCAGTGTGTTCAAGTCGGTGTTTTCCTGACGAACTCCACCTATGATTCTCCATTTTTCGTTTAATTCGAAATCGAGCATTCCGTAAACTGCGGTGATTTCTTCTTCGCCCTCATAAACCTGTCCGCGGAAGAAGTTGATGAAGCGTTTCATGATCGGAGGGTTGTCTGATACTCCAAGGAACTCAGGATCGAGGAACTCTTCCGCAGTTGTAAAATCAGAGAAGATGGAGTTGCCAGTATTGAATACTTCGTATTGGTAAACTTGCTCCTGAAAGTCGCGCTTTTTCTTGTTGATGACACCACCTACTTTAACAATGCGCTTGAGTGAACCCTTGTCGAGAACTGGGATTTCAACATCAACAGTTCCACTGATCTGATCTTCACTCAAATCACGGAATACGCGACGAGGTGCGCGATCTGGTTTCACCAGTGACGTGCTACCTGTGACTGTATCGATTTCGTTGTTCATGTAACGAGCGTCAGGATCTTTTTGTGTGGAAGACGCGCTAGTGACGCTCCAGTTGACCTTGATCTCATTGGACTCGAAGAAATGCTCTCCTTTAAGTTGTGCTGATGTCAGGTTACGCTCGGTAAAAACCAAAGAACGCACTTGGTCCTCTGAATTTGCATCACTACCTGAGTCTGAAGTTGGCCCTTCCTGATAGCGTGTTTCGTCTTCCGCTGATTGTGTGGACGAGACAATGAGTGCAATTTCGTGATTGGTGCTTGGCTGGTAGGCTAAGCTGAGAAGCCCACCAAGAGAAACTGACATCGTTGAACGTGTATCGTTGTAAACGTAACGGCTGCCGAGGGTCTCAACTTCGATGTCGTCACGACGGTAGCGGGCGTTGATGCCGTCGTCATAATGGTCGAATGAGAGATCGTAGGTTAAAGATGCCACTACACCGATGAGTTGGCCGTCGTTGACGTAGAAACTGTTTCCGAAATCAACGCTGAAACCCGTGTTGAGAAAGGACTTGTCGGTGCTAGGTGTCAGGATTGGCGAGAACTTGTGAGTAATCTCGTCAAAAAACAGATGAGCATCAGGGAGAAAATTTGAAATAGGGAATGCTTCCGGATCGGTCGGGACTCCTTCAGGAAGATCGCGAGTACCATCATCGAAACCGAAAATGTCACGGCTACCACCTGGGTAACTTAAGAAATCACCGTTCAAGTTGGCGTTTGGATTGAATCCAACAGAGGAAGAAATGCTGAGTGTGTAAAGATCGGGAAAAGATCGGGTCTTGATGTTCACAC
>JAKSBQ010000375.1 GCA_022361075.1 Opitutales bacterium
AACACTAGCAATCCGCAGAAAGTGAAAAGCTGGTTGATGCGTACCACCCACAATCAATGTATCGACATGATTCGTAAACGAAAACGGACTACGGATCGTCATGTGGAGATCGAAGATTATCAGGCTTTTGATGGGGACTATAGCACACGGGATAATCCTCGGAATAAAGTGGAAAACGAAAGCCTGGGACAACGTATTCAAAAGGCAGTTGATAAACTTCCGGAAAAGCTGAGACCAATCTTCCTAATGTATGAAATGCAGGGACTGAAGTATCGCGAAATAGCAGACGCTCTGGATATGCCAATCAACACGGTGAAAGTGCATATTATGCGAGCGCGAAAAATGCTACAACAGGAGCTGAAGTATGAAAAAGAATTTACCTCATAAACCTAATATCCTTACTCCTGTCATGGAGGAGAGGATCATTAATGTGGCCTACGGCAATGCTTCGTTGCTTGATCGATTGATGGTCGGTTACCTAAGGACTCGAAACCCGAAGGTCGAACAATCGCTAGCTAGTCATCAGAAGATCATTCAGACGAGTCGTGAGCATTGGAATAAAATCCGGGTATCAAGAGGTTTTGAAAGCCGACTTCTCGCGATCACAGAGGTTGAAGAAGAAAGGCAGCTAAGTGGTTTTTGGGATTTTCTTCACTGGCCCAAGCAATGGATTCAGGCCGGAGCAGTTTTCTGCGTTTTCGCGGTAGGGTTGCTGATTTGGAATGATTCCATGCAAGAAGCAAAGCAAAGGGAGCTGGAAGCTGCAACTTTGCAGGCAAAAGCGTCACTTGCAATGATCAGCGAGATCATGAACGGAACCACTCAAACCGTGAAACAGGACGTGATTATGAAGCACACCTCAAAACCGCTTCAGAACAGCATTTTAAGAGGAACACAAACGATAAAGGAACACATATAAAATGAAAGTAACTAAGTTTGCATCACTTTGCCTCGGCATTTTGTTGCTGAGTCTCCCATTGGGAGTTTCTGCCCAGGAAGATTCTTTAGTGAATCATCCCGGATATTTGAATCTCGACGAAATCATCGATAACAACCAGAACTACATCACTTCGGAAGTTTATCTTCAGAACTATATCCTGAAGATGATTGCAAAATTGACTAAACGTTCGGAGCCGGATTTTTCGAAGATGCTATCGTCCATCGAACTCATTCGCGTGATTGAGATGGATTTTAAGGATATGCAGGATGCGAAGAGCCGGAATCAGGCTCAAAAACTTGTGGACTATCTCAACTCGAACAAATGGGACACATTGGTTCGGAGTCGAGACGAGCATTCCAATGTGAATATCTGTATCCAGTCGGATCGTGAAGATCATATCTATGCACTCGCAATTGTGAACTGGGAAGAAGATAGTTTGTCTGTGGTTAATGTCGTGGGAGACATCGACCTGGAGCTTCTTGCCCGTCTAGGAGAGCAATTTGATATCGATTCTCTCGAAGACTTCGATGAAGTTTCTGATGAAGGATAAGGAGAAATTTGCCGTGCGAGGGGCTTCATTGTTCCTCGCTCTCATTTGCCTGTCGACGATGACGGGTTGCTTTGGTGTGAATGGGCAATTTGTGGCACTAAGAGACTTGGTTCTTAAACAAACGGATGGCGCCTACGAGACGGAAGCCGAATTTAAGCTTGGTGGCTTTATTCTTGGCATCGCATCAAAAATTGTGAGCATGGCAGACGATCCGGATGCGGCGACAGCCAAGGAGATCCTCGATAAGATTTCCGCGGTTCAGATAGGTGCTTATCAGCTGGAATCGCACAGTTGGAATCCCGATTTAGTTTATCCCAGGGTGCGTGAAATGGCCAACTACATGCTGAATCATGGATATGATGCGATTGTGCGCTCCTACGAAAGAGACAATTGCAGTTTAATCATGGTGAAGTCAGATTTCCAGACACATCAGTCTATTCGAGAAATTGTTGTTCTCAATCTGGAACCAGATGCTTTACAAATCGTTCAGCTGAGCGGCGAGATCGGAGGTATTATTGACACCGTGATTCGGGAACGCGAAGTTCCGGGCCTCGAAGACGCTACAGAGGATATTTGATTTTAGGAGAATGAGGGTCATTAGATTTTAATTATAGTAAATTTACTTTAATGGCTTGTAATTGATGGAGGGAGAAGGTTATAGGTCATTTATGAAACCTCTCCCTCTTTTTACAGTAATCCTATCCATAACAGCTCAGCTGTTGAATGCTACCGATTCCATTCAGGAATCTGGTGAAATTAAAGAAATCAGTAAAAACTCCGGCTCAAAGAAGATAATCATGGGTTCTTACGAGTCCGATATTAGCGATGATACTCAATGGACTTCGGACGTTCTCAAACAAGCTCAAGTAGCCGGTTTAAGCGATCTGGTTGCTGACCGATTAAAGGGTGTTAAAAATGAATTGAATCGCAGTAAACGCGTTTTCTCAGGTAACCCGATTGATGATCCATTGTTCGGTCTGGCTTGGCATCTCTCCAACTCGGGGAATAACGGTGGACTGAGAGGTGAAGACATCAACGTGATTCCCGTTTGGGAT